>CAZIJO010000047.1:0-26563 GCA_964539515.1 uncultured Bifidobacterium sp.
CACGGCGGAATCCTGCCGTATGTGTTGCGCCAGTTGGTCGCGAAGGCGTAGTCCCCCCCCGGAGCGCCGGTCTCCCGACCCGGCGCAGAGCGAGTCCGAACAACGTGCCGGGTCGGAGACCGGCGCTCCGCAAATGGGTATGGCGCGACGAACCAAACGGGAATACCTCCGCGATCTGGTGGCCGACAAAAACCGCTGGTCTGGCCTCAAGTTGACCGCCGCCGAACGCGCCCTCGGCTTCCTCGGCTGGTACGAGCGCGGTTATCTACCGCACTGCGATTTCCCCGGCCTTGTCCAATTCGTCACCTTCCGGCTGGCGGACTCCATGCCCGGCTCCCGGCGCAGCGAATGGGAACATTTGCTCGCCATCGAAGACCTGCGCGAAAAGCGAACGAAGTTGGAGGAGTATCTGGATCGTGGTGTGGGCGAGTGTTGGTTGCGTCAGCCGCGTATTGCGACATTGTGCGAGGAGGCGTTACGATACTTTCACAACGAGCGTTACGAATTACTGGCGTGGTGCGTGATGTCGAATCATGTCCATGTGCTGGTGCATGTTTGGGAAACGCCGTTGGGCAAGATGATGCAAAGCTGGAAACGTCACATCGCAACCGAGGCGGAGGCTATTCTGCCGGAGCGCCGGTCTCCGATCCGGCGTGTTTCTGAGAATGCCACCAACGCGCCGGCTTGGAGAGCGGCGCTCCAAACATTGCGCTGGGAACGCGAGTATTGGGATACGTTCATGCGCAACGAGGAGCAGGAGAACACGGCGATTCGTTACATTGAAAACAATCCAGTGAAAGCGAAGCTGTGCCGGAAGGTTGAGGAATGGCCTTTCACCAGCGCACGGTTTCGGGATGAATATCGGCGGTTGGTGCTGCCGGGAACCGACAACGCAAACTTTAAGGAAGAATAGAAGCCCGCCGGGTCGGGAGACCGGCGCTCCACGCTCCGCTATGTATCGGGTCATCTTCCATCTCGACATGGATGCGTTTTACGCATCCGTGGAGCAGCGCGATAATCCCGTGCTGAAGGGAAAGCCGGTCATCGTCGGTTCACCGCCCACGCAACGCGGGGTGGTGTGCGCCGCGAGTTACGAGGCGCGCAAATTTGGCGTTAAGTCAGCCATGCCGAGCATCACGGCGGGACGGCTTTGCCCCAAGGGCGTTTTCCTTCGTCCCCGCATGGATGCTTACCGCACCGAATCGCGCGAGATCATGGCCATCGTCCAGGAGCTGGCGGGGGAGTTGATTCAGCAGGTCTCGGTGGACGAGGCGTACGGGGATATTTCGGCGCGGCATCAAGCCGACACGGCGGATGCCAGTCTGGAACTTGCCCTGCCCCTGGCCCGCGAGATCAAAGCCGCCATCCGCGAGCGACGCCGACTCACCGCCACGATCGGCATCGCCCCGAACAAACTGCTCGCCAAACTGGCCAGTGACTTTCAGAAGCCGGACGGGCTGACGCTTATCCGCGACTCCGAGAAGGTGAAGTTTCTCCAACCGCTGCCCGTCCGCTCGTTGCACGGCATCGGCAAGGTGACGGAAGAGCACTTGCATCGCGCCGGCATTCGCACCGTTGGCGATTTGCAGAATTACCGGGGCGACCTGCGGGCCCTGGTCGGGTCGTGGGGGCCGGAATTAAAGCGGTTCGCGTTTGGCGAAGACGATCGGCCGTTGGATCTCGGCGACGAAGTCAAAAGCATCAGCAGCGAGAACACGTTTCTTCGTGACACGGACGATCGCCCCACCTTGCGTGCTTGCTTGAAAGAGCAAGCCGAAGATATCGCGCAGAGCCTGGCCAAACGTCGGCTGGCCGCCCGCACCGTCCAGGTCAAAGTGCGCTATGGCGATTTTACGTCGCTTACGCGGCAGATTTCCATGGAAGAGCCGTTGATGGAGGCAAAGGAGATTTATCGGTTTGGGTGCTGGTTGTTAGCGCGGGAGAAATTGGTGAACCGCCCACTGCGTTTGCTCGGTCTCGGGGTGAGCGGACTCGTGGAGGGGCAGGCAAGTCAACTCCGATTGCCATTCGAAAGTTGAAGGCTCGCCAAATCCCGTCACGGAGTCCAAGCTGCGGGCGATGAGCTATCTCGTTCAAGAAATTGCCGCGGAAGTGATCCGGAGTACGAGCCGCGACAAGCCAGCCGACGCGGCCTTGCGCGAGGTGCTCAAGCAGACGCGTAATCTGGCGCCGTTCGATGCCACCGAGGTCAGCAAAACGGTTTTTCGGTATTACCGCTGGCACGGTTGGTTAAGAGACGAGCGAGGCGGGGTCGAGGGAAAGATGCGTCTCGCTTTGCGGCTGGCAGATAGATTTCGGGCGAATCCAGCGAACATTCCAGTCGCAGAACTGCGAGCCAGGGCCGTGCCTGCTTGGACGGCAGAGCAGATGGAGCTGGGTGACGAGTGGCTGCGCTCGCTGCAAATTGAGCCGAAGTTGTGGCTGCGCGCAAAGCATGGGCAGGCTTTGGCGCTGGCGGAGAAATTGCGGCTCGCGGGGACGCTCGCCCCACCCGCCTTGCCGGATGCGCTGGTTTATGACGGTGCGGCCGACTTGTTCAAAACGCCGGAGTTTCATGCGGGCGAATTTGAGATTCAGGACATCGCGTCGCAGGCGGTGGGGTGGCTTTGTGATCCGAAACCGGGGGAGACTTGGTGGGATGCGTGCGCCGGGGAAGGGGGCAAACTGCTGCACCTATCGGACCTGATGCAGAACAAAGGGTTGATTTGGGCCAGCGACCGGGCGGCGTGGCGGTTGCAGAAGCTCAAGCGGCGTACCGCCCGGTCAAAAGCTTTCAATTATCGCGCGGAACTTTGGGATGGGGGAGCGCGGTTGCCGACAAAAACCAAGTTCGATGGCGTTCTGGTTGATGCCCCGTGCAGTGGCGTCGGGACGTGGCAACGGAACCCGCACGCACGGTGGACGACCGACTTGCAGGACGTGCAGGAGTTGGCAGCGGTGCAGAAGCAGTTGTTAGCCAATGTTGCGGGCTCGGTAAAGCCCGGCGGAAAGTTGATTTATGCAGTTTGCACCTTGACGCGTGCCGAGACCGCGGAGGTGGCCGAGGCATTCGGCGCCGGTCATCCTGAATATGAGCAAATGGTGTTGCCGGGGGAGAAAGTCAGCCCCGCGCTTCCAGATGCTGCTACCGTGACGATCTGGCCGCAGGTCCTGGGTGGGAACGGGATGTTCGTTGCAGGCTGGCAGCGACGGAAGTAAGTGTCACCTGACTGTAACAATGTCGTAACGGGGTTGTTGCCGCGTTTCCATTGTGCCGCCTTCCGATGCTTGCTATTCAACCGGATGTCATGAAGCAGAAAATCCTCGTGGTGGACGACGAACCGGAGGCGGTTGAACTGCTGGAGTTTAATCTCAAACTGGCCGGCTATGACGTAATCACGGCGGCCGATGGAGAGGAAGCTTGCAAGAAGGCCCGGGCGGCCCAGCCGGCGCTGGTGGTGTTGGATCTGATGCTGCCGGAGATTGACGGCCTGGAGGTTTGCAAGCTCCTCCGACGGGACACCACCACCGCGCGAATTCCCATTCTGATGCTGACGGCCAAGGCGGCGGAGATTGACCGGGTGCTCGGACTTGAGCTCGGCGCGGACGATTACGTCACCAAACCGTTCAGCCCGCGCGAGCTGGTACTGCGCGTCAAAAAGATTCTCGAGCGCGGCCGGCAACAAACCGAAGCGCGTGATGCCATGCGGTTTGGCGAGCTGCGGATTGATGTGCCGAAGCATCTGACGACGTGGAAAGGGAAGCCGTTCGAGCTCACGGCGACCGAATTCAAACTGCTGACGGTGCTCGCCCAGCGTGCGGGGCGGGTGCAATCGCGCGAGACGTTGCTTCGCGACGTGTGGGAATACGACACCCTCATCGATACCCGCACGGTGGATACTCACATGCGCCGGTTGCTTGGGCCCGCGGCGAAATACCTCGATACGGTCCGCGGCGTCGGTTATCGATTTGTCGAGTGACCTTGGTCCACAAATCCCCTGCGCCGGCCGTTCAAACCCGGCAGGTTCGGCGCGGCCGCCTGGAGTTTTAGCCATGCCGGTTTCCTTGATCATTTTACTCGCAGTCATTGGCTTTGGCGCGCAGCACTTTTGGTGGCGATGGCGACTCGGACTCGAGCGCAGGAAGTCGCGGGCGGAGCTGACCAGGCGCGAAAATCTTGAAATGGTCGCCGCTGCCGAGTCCCGCGCGCGGCAGGATGCCATTCTGGACAGCATGATCGAAGGTGTGCTGGTTCTCGACGAAGCCAAGCGGGTGCAGTTTGCCAACCGCACCTTCGCCGAGATGTTTGCAACCGTCGGCGCCCTGCAGGGCAAGGCGGTGCTTGAGGCCATCCGCGTCGAGGAGGTCGCGGAGATTGTCGGGCGGGCCCGACAGGAAGGCCGGGTGATTGACCATGAGATGAAGCTGCCGGGCAATACGGAACGCTGGTTGCAGGTGAACGCCGCCGCCATTACCGGTGTGGACCGTCGCCGACTCGGGACCGTGCTTGTCTTTCACGACCTCACGCGATTGAAGCGGCTGGAACATACGCGTGAGGAGTTCGTTGCCAACGTCAGCCATGAGCTGCGCACACCGCTGTCGCTGATCAAGGGCTACGCCGAGACCTTGCTGGACGGCGCCAAGGATAATCCCGAAGTCGCCACCCGATTTCTTCAAACCATTGATCGAAACACGCGCCGGCTGGATTTGCTCATCCAGGATCTGTTGACAATTTCGGCGCTCGAATCCGGCCGGGTGGCGCTGAATTGCCTTCCGGTGAAGGTGCGGTGGGTGGTGGAGCGAACCCTCAAAGACATAGAGATCCAGGCCGCAACGCGCAATATCACCTTGGCCAATAGCGTTCCGGATTTGACCGCGTATGCGGATGAAACCCGAACGGAACAGGTCCTCAGCAACCTCTTGGAAAACGCCGTGAAATACGGCCGGGAAGGCGGAACGGTGCGGGTGGGGGGGCGGGAAACGGACGATGGAAAGTTGGAAATGTTTGTGCAAGATGACGGGCCGGGGATTCCGCTAGAGGCTCTGGACCGGGTCTTCGAGCGTTTTTATCGCGTGGACAAGGCACGCTCACGAGAACAGGGCGGCACCGGGCTGGGCTTGTCCATCGTAAAGCATATTGTTCAGTCGCATGGCGGCCGGGTGTGGGTGGAAAGTGAAATTGGCCGCGGTGCAAAATTCTATTTCACGCTGCCAAAGGCCTGAGCATCCGCTTGCGGCCACCCACGGAAAAAACTTGGTGACAAGTCACAATCCTTTTAGCCTCCACTCATGGTTCACATAGGGATCGGTTACGATGTCCATCAACTGGTCGCGGGACGCAAGCTCGTTCTGGGCGGCGTCGAGATTCCACACCCGAAAGGACTGGACGGTCACTCGGACGCGGATGCTTTGATGCACGCGATTTGCGATGCCATTCTCGGCGCGCTGGGCGAGGAAGACATCGGGCACTTCTTTCCGAACACCGATCCCCGGTGGAAAGGGGTGCCGAGCCGGGTGTTTCTCGAGGAAGCGGCCCGGCAGGTGTTACAGCGCAGCGGGCGCATTGTGAATGTCGACGCCACGGTGATCGCCCAGGCGCCGAAGATCTATCCTCACATTGCCGGCATGAAGAATCATATCGCTGACGCGCTCGGTTTGCGGGAAACCCAGATCGGCATCAAAGCCACCACCAATGAATTCATGGGCTTCATCGGCCGGGAAGAAGGAATTGCCGCCATGGCCGTGGCCAGTGTGGATGTGCCGTTCTAACCGCCATGCCCAAAGCCGAAATCAGCTGGAAACGCGTTACCGATGAGGGCCAGAAGTTGCAGGTTAACGCTCAAAGAGTGGGGGGGGAGTGGCTGTTCTCTCAACGGGAAAAACGTTTCGACCAATGGCAACGGGTGGATAACCCGCCGCTGGAAGACTGGCTTGAATTGCTGGACGCCGTGGAACGGTTGGTCACCCGCCGCCGGCTGCAGCCGGTTCACGAAGACCTCGTCCGGCGGCGGATTCGGGAAAAGTTCCCCGAGGCAAAGGTCTAGTCTTGAAAGTAGTTCCCGGGCTTCAAATCGGCGGCAGCCGCAATCGTGTCCGTCGTTGTGGGCGGGACGGGGGACTTCTAGGTTGATGGCGTGAGCAAGAAGAGCGGAAAAATTGCGGAGCGGATTGCCTCTTTGCAGGGCCAGGAACTCGACGCGCACTATCTCGGCTTTTTCGAGTGCTTCAATCAGCAGCTTTTCTACGAGGCGCATGATGTGTTGGAAGAAATCTGGCTGGCGGACCGTCACGGCCCGAACGGCGATTTTTTCAAGGGCTTGATTCAACTCGCCGGTGCGTTTGTTCATCTGCAGAAGGATCGACTGCTGCCTGCGGCCGCATTGTTCAAATTGGCGCGGGCAAATTTGATGAAATACCCCGGGCGGCATGAGCGTTTGGACGTGGCGGGGCTGTTGCAGTTGATTGAAGCCTGGCTGGGTCTACTGGAAGCCGGCGACTATCGCGTGAATCCACTGCGCCAAAAAGTTGCGCCGACGTTGAAGTTGCTGAAATAGAGCTTGAATGACAAATTGGTCGCTAACTTGTTTGAGAGGTCTCGAGGGGCCCAATATGTCGCGCGAGAAGTGCCTCCGGATCGGCGAGCCTCGCCAAGAATGGAGGCGACGGCCGGGAAAAGTCCGGGGCTGGGGACGATCCCCGGTCCTGGTCACGCCATTGGGGCAATCAGGCGACTCGACAACGCGCGAGCACACGCCATTATTGCGCCTGCTTCGGTCTAGATTGCACGCATGGTCAATACGAAACTCTGGCTAGCACAGCGACAACTTGCCGCCGATTCACCGCAGAAGCGGTTGGGCGCCGTGCATAAGTTGCGCGACTCGAAGGATCCGGAGGCTGTGCCGGTTCTGGTGGCGGCAATGAACGATGACGAACCGGCGGTGCGTACCGAAGTGGTGGCGGCCCTCGGTGGTTTTAAGCATCCGGAGGCCGTGAAGACCTTGGTCCGGGCCCTGCGCGACCCGGCGGAGGCCGTGCAAGAGGCTGCGGCCCAAGCATTGAAACGGAATGGGGATGCCTCCGTGATCGATCCACTAGTTGGTCTATTGCTGCGCGGGTCTCCGGAGGTCCAGTATCATACAGCCCAAACCCTGCACGCGCTGAACTGGGTGCCGCGTACGCCTCGCGAGGAGATTCCCTACTATGTCGCGCGGGGCGATTTCAAACGAGTGCGCCTGTTCGGCCCGGCGGCGATCGATGCCCTGGCGGCAACATTGCGCCGCGGCAGCGACGAACGACGGGTGGCGGCGGCGTACACCCTGGCCGAACTGGGCGGGACGACCGTCTTGCCGCTATTGCTAAATGCGTTGAAGGATCCCGAAGCTGCAGTACGGTCGGCCGCACTAAATGGACTCGCGCGCATGGGGAATGTGCAAGCTGCTGCTGCCGTGCTGCCTTTGCTCCAGGATCGTAATCGCAACGTGCGCGTCGCGGCCGTGTCCGCCGTGGGCCAGTTGCGCGACCGGTCAGCCATCAATTCGCTGACGGCCTTGGTTGGCGACGATGAATGGGAAGTGCGCGCGGTCTTGGCGGAGACCTTGGGCAAGTTGGGGGACCGTGGCGCCCTGCCGGCCATCTTGGAGTTGGTCAAGGATGGCGACCAGGAGGTACGGCAACAGGCGGTGGAGTCCCTCGGACGCCTCGGGGACGAGTCCGCGATCGACAGCCTGGTGCTGGCCATGATCGACAAAGACATGGGGGTGCGACAGGCGGCTGCGCGTGCTGCGATGATGTTGGACCCATATTGGGCGCGGTCGCCTAGAATCCAGGCGCTTTTGCCGGACTTGCAGGCGGCTTTGCAGCGTGAGGACGCCGGCGTCCAAATCGCGGCCGCAGGGCTGTTGCGCCGCTTGACAGGCCGGAGTGCAAACGAGCATTTACCGTCCCCGCCGCCGAAGGTGCGGACCGCCGAAGACGATTTTATGACCGGCTTCTTCCAACGATTGCTCACCGATCCTGACGAGGACGTACGATTAGCCGCAGCAGAGGCATTGGGTCGTGGTCGGTCGCCCGCCACAATCCCTTCGTTGCAAATCGCGCTGACGGACCGCTGCAAATGGGTGCGGCGGGCCGCCGAGGAAGGGATCGCGGCAGTTCTGGCTTCGACCCGACCACCCGAAGAGTCAAATCCCTCCACCTGATGGCGAGCCGAATTGACTTCCCTTTTTTCGATTCCTGCGCCTGAATGTTGCCGGCCCGCCGCCCTTTGTTTTGAATTGATGAACCAACCGCTGAAATCCGCCACCTCCGCCGCTCCGCGGCGGGTCTTGTTTGTGGATGACGACCAGAGGTTTCTTGAGACCGTCAAAGAGCTGATGTCGGTTCTGAGTGAAGGCCGGTGGGAGATTTTCACGGCGGAGAGTGCCAGCCAGGCCTTCGGATTATTGCAGCAGCAACCGGTGGATCTCGCGGTGATCGACATCAATATGGGGGTGATGGATGGCATCCAGATGCTTTCGATGCTCAATCGCGGTTACCCCGCCGTCCAGAAAGTCGTTCTCACCGGGCATGCGAGCGAGAAGTATCGCGCTGCCTGCCTGAGCAACGGTGCCGAGCTGTATCTGGAGAAACCCACCAATCCCAACGGCTGGCAAAGTTTGCATGGCCTGTTGAATGAAGTGGTTAAGTTGCGGCCCGAGGAGGGATTCCGCGGCGTGCTTCGGCGAGTGGGTTTGCCGGACGTGATCCAGATGGAATGCCTGGCGCGCAGTTCCTCGGTGCTGGAAGTTTCCTCGGCGCAGACCACGGGCAGGCTTTTCATTGATACCGGCCAGATCATTCACGCGCAGTGTGGCGATCTGGTGGGGGAAGAGGCGTTTAACCGGCTACTTTCCATGAGCGGTGGCCAGTTCAACCTCCGGCCGTTTTCGGAGCCGCCCAAGCGCTCGCTTTCCGGTCAATGGGAGTTCTTGTTAATGGAAGCCGCGCGCAAGAGCGACGAGGAGCGGGAAGCCCAGGCCGCGACCGCGGCCACGGAACCGGCCAGCGAGACCATTGCCGCCGAAATTGACCGACTGGCCGCGGTGGCGGTCCAGGAGAGCCAATCGCCTTCCGAGCCGGATCCGGCGGTGACCCCGGGGGAGGCATTCGTATCTGCTCCGCCGAGTGAGTCAGTGATGGTTTCGGTGCCCGAGCCGGCATCGCGCCCGAAAGTGGAGGAAGTACTGGTCTGCTCGGCGCAGGGTGAAGCGTTGTATGAATGGCACTGTGCAAACACTGACCTGTGGGTGAATTTCTTTGAGTTCGTTTCCCAGCGCGGCCATCGGCTGGCTCTGGCGTTACCGCTCGGCGAGTTCAACCGCTTGGAGATCCAAAGCGGTCGCGTGCGTGTTGTTGTGATCATTACCAATGATCGTGGCGTGATGGTGAAAACGCGCCGGGAGGCGGCCGCCGGATGGGACCAAGCCGACGAATCGCCGATGGGGGAAGACCTCCAAACCCACACAACGCAGTGGCTGCGTAAATCACCGGGCGTGCGTGGCACCTTGGCACGGGGTATACGGTTTTCTGACAAGACTTTCGTCACGGAGGTGAACGATGCCAAATTTGCCGAGGGCGCGATCGAGCCGGCGTGGCGAATGGTGGCCGATGCATTTCAGGTGCTCCGGGCCCAGCACCTGACTCCCACCCGGTTGAACTGGGTATTCGAGCGTGCGGTACTCCACTGCGTTCAGCGGGCTGACGGAGCGTTATTCGGGGTGATCGTGACCCGGAAGCACGGGGAAGTGGATCTAACAGGGCTAAGCCGTTTGCTTATGGAGTTTCAATCCAACATGCCGATGGCAATTTGATCGGTCTTTGTGTCCGAACCCCCTGATGCATGAAGAAAATCAATCTCACGGCGGTACCCACGAATGAGGCGCGGTCTCCCAAAGGCCGCTTCCGGGTTTATAGCCAGGACATTCTAACGGCAATGCGGCAAACCAATGGGGATCGGTTGAACAGTATTCCCTTTCCGTTTGAGGTGAAACTCCTCCGCCTCCCGCCCCGAGCCGCCAGCGGACCGTATCGATCGCACTCCGCGCGCTGGGTCTATTATCAGATTATTTCCGGCCGCGGACAGGTACGAACCCCGTCCGGGACGTCTGATGTGCGGGAGGGTGATTGTATCATGCATCCCCCTGGCGAAGCGTATCAGCTGCTCAACACCGGTGCCGTGGACTTGTTGTGCCACTTCATTTCGGATCATTCAGCTTCCGACGCCTGTTTCTTCCCGGACAGCAACAAGTGGAGCCTGCCTGGTCACGCCAAACCAGTCCGCGTCCAACCCGCTGAACTCTACGACGGCGAAGAATAGCGGTTCGTGAAAGCCTCGAAGGCCACTGGTGGCTGAGCAAATCGGCCTATTGGACTGGCACTGGCTGATCGAGGCAAACTGTCCCAACCGAGGCCCAAGACTAACGGGTCAGCTTTGCCGGTTTTCCAAAAAGCAGCCCAACTCTTCTGCCCCGCGGGCCGTCATTGACAACCCAGGGCTTCCCGGTTGGGAATCTTCCCTGGTTTTGCCACCCACGCTGGGCATCGATGTTGCTTTCTTCAAAAAAACGACTCTAGCTAAGCGATTCAGGCGGGCAGGGTGGTTCAATTCTGTTGAGGTACTGTATGTATATGGATTATGCAATTCGGCAGGTCTTGCCGCACGTCATGTATGCGCTGGCGCTTTCCTTGTTCGCATTGCTCGTGCTGAATGTGTTTTTCGGCGGGAAACGCAGGCGACGGAGGCGAATTCCCCTGCGCTAGAGTGGCGCAAAACAGAGGTGTGAAAGCGGACGCACGGGCAACACGAAGCTCCGTCTGTTTCAACGGACATGGAGATCCAAGTGTGCGTCCAGACGCTTGGCGGAAATCGGAAACGCGGTGCCGAGTTCCTGGGCAAAAAGTGACACTTTAAATTCCTCCACCATCCAGCGGAATACTTCGAGTTGCCGCCGGATTTCGGTCGTGTTTGAGGTGGCAGCAGTGAACTTTCGCAATGCTGCCAGATAGGGTGCGAGCTGGCGGGCGCGCTCCAGGTCTTTCACCGGATTCAAGCTGGCGCGTTCCATGCGAATCTGCAGCGCTCGCAGGTAGCGTGGCAGGTGCGGGAGTTGTGAGTATGGAGTCGTCTCCAGGAAGTTCGGCGGCAGCAGCTCGGTTAGCGCTTCGACCCAGGAGTCGGTTTCACGGTTGCCGTTCGGAACCACCGGGAGTTTTTTTAGTTCGGATAACGACTGCGGGCGGGCGCTCTTTGACACCGCGAACGGTTCACACCGGCGCAGTATCTCCTGGCGCAGTTTTAGAATGTTGCCGACATGCTCGATTAGTTTTGTGGCCAGCCCGGGCAGGCGGCGGCGGGATTCCGCCACGGCAGCGCGGAAATTGGCTTCGGTCAAAGCAGGAAATTCCTCGCTCGGGAGCAGGTATCGCTGGAGATTCTCGAAAGCGCCAGCGCCCAATTCCTCCACCGAGCAGAAGTTCCCAAGTAACGGTTCGAACTGGGCTAGTGCCCGCAAATCACGGTGTAACCAGGCGAGATCCTTTTGCAGCGCCAGCGCAATGAGCCGTTGGATGCCGCCTACGCTGGCGCGGCGGGCCGCTTCCTCGCTGCGAAACAGTTTTAAACTTACGAGCCCGGCCTCCACTTCCAAGCCGGGCCAGGCATAGGTCGGAAACTCCGGGGATTCTTTCACCGTGATGCGTCGCGGCAAATCGCCAATGGTCCATTCGCCAAGGCCGAGCCGTTCCCAAAGCAACGCCGCGCGCGTCCATGCCGGATCCTCGCCGGCCGGCGGCGCCTGCTCGCCTTCCTTTTCCAGCCGCTGGCGGAGCTGGTTTAGATCACGACTGGCGCCGAGCGACTTCAGCTCCGGGCTGACGACTTCGATGCGAGGGCGGAGGTGCGCAGGGATGGCGTCGGCTGGCCAGGCATTCGCCGGAATTTCCACGCCGTAACGTTGCTTGATGAAACGGGCAAGGTCTTGTTGCAATGATTCACCGCTGGGACGGAGGTCACGCGCGATTTCGCTGACTTTAGGTGGAAATGGCATCAACTCGCGGCGGAGGGTTTTAGGCAAGGCGCGGAGCAACTCGCTGATCTGACCTTCGCGCAAACCGGGCACGGCCCACTCGACGCTCGCCTGGGAAATGGTTTGCGCCAGTGAAAACCCGAGTTTGACGGTCACGCCGTCCTGTTCTTCCCCTGGAGCGTAGGCGTAAGACAGGGCCACTGGTTGACCGCCTAGCGGTACGGCATCCGGAAAAGCTTCGGCGTCGTAACGCAAATCCACCCCAGCACCCATCAGATCGGATTCGGTCACGCGTAGTAACGCCGGATCCACCTGCTCACGCAGAAACCGATTCAGCTCGGCGACGGAAGCAACGTTCGCGATGCGCTGGCGGTAGAAATTGTACAGTGCCTGATCGAGGTCCATGAAATCGGAACGGCGGACGCGGGTTTGCCAGGTTTCGATTTTCTGGCGCACCTTGCGATTATGTTCGAGAAACGAGTATTGCGGCGGCAAAGGTGGCGGGTTTGGTGTGGCGTGGCGGAGAATCCGAAGGTTGTCTTCATCTTCATCTTGCGCTTCGTTCGGCGGGCGGCTTGCAGGCAGCAAGTCCTCCTCAACGAGGGCGGCCCGGATGAAGATTTCCGTGGCTTCCTGCGCGTTGATGTTGCCGTAGGCAACCTTCTTTTGGCTCACTTCCAGTCCATAGAACGTGATCTTCTCGTCCACGAGCACGCTGCCGGCGGCGACCACCCAGCGCGGATTGTGATGGGTCACTTTGCAGAGGTGGGGCGCAAGTTGCACGATCCACAGCGGATCAATACCGGCCACGGTGCGGGCGAACAACTGCGACGTCTCCACCATTTCTCCCGCCATCATCCAGAGTGGCTGCAGGGCGGAAGCCGGTTTCGGCGGTTTCTTGCCGCGGTGGTGATGGGGCGCCGCCGCGCGCCGATCGGCGCGGTCATGCAGGGCGGATCCGGGGAAGATGGTAACCGACCGGTTCCCCGTGGCCCGATAGAGATTGCGATCTTTGCGCGTGGCGACGTGGCCGAGCAAGCCGGTGAGGATTGCGCGATGGATCGCGGCATAGTCGGCATTGCTTTCGTTCAGCTTGAAGTTTGTCACCTCTTCCAGCGCACCGTGCAATTGGGCGTGCAGGTCCTGCCATTCGCGCATCCGAAGGTAGGAAAGAAAATTGGTGCGACAAAATTTCCGGCGCGCATTCTGGGTGCGGAGGCCCTCCCACTGATCGTGAACCGCGTTCCAGATGTTGAGCAACGTCAGGAAATCAGACTTGGGATCCACGAACCGCTTGTGGGCTGCCGTCGCGGCGTCCTTGGCTTCGAGTGGCCGGTCGCGCGGGTCTTGAATACTCAATCCGGCGGCGATAATGAGCAGTTCACGCGTGGCGTGTTCGCGCTGTGACTGGAGCAACATCCGGCCAAGCGTGGGATCAATGGGCAGCCGCGCGAGGTCCCGGCCCAACGCCGTCAATTGCCGCTTGTCGTCGAGCGCCCCGAGTTCTTGCAGCAAGGCGTAGCCACCCTGAATTGCTGCGGGGGGCGGCGGATTGACGAAAGGAAAGGTTTCCATCTCGCCGAGGTGAAAGGCCTTCATGCGCAAAATAACCTCCGCCAGATTCGCGCGTTGAATTTCCGGCGGCTGATAAGGCGGGCGGGCGTCGAAGTCTGCCGCGGAGTACAGCCGGATGCACACACCATCCTGCACGCGCCCGCAGCGGCCTTTGCGCTGATTGGCGCTGCTCTGCGCGATGGGCTCCACCGGGAGGCGCCGGGTCCGGGTGCGCGGGTTGTAGCGGCTGATGCGCGCCAGGCCGGAATCGATCACGTAACGGATGCCGGGAATCGTGAGGGAGGTTTCGGCGATGTTGGTGGCAATGATGATCTTGCGCCGGGCGGCGGATGCAAAGACGCGTTGTTGATCCCCGGCACTGAGCCGGCCGAACAACGGGATGATCTCCGCGTCGCGCCCGAACCGCCCTTCGAGCAGGTCGCTGGTTTCCCGAATGTCACGTTCACCCGGCATGAAAACCAACACGTCCCCCCGGCCGGGTTCGCACAATACCTGTTCCGCCGCCCGCACCGCGGCATCGATATAAGTCAAGTCGCCGCGCGCTTCGGATTCTGCATCAAAAGGTGAATAGACGACTTCCACCGGATAGAGCCGCCCGGAAACTTCAATGATGGGGGCGTCATCAAACGCCTGCGAAAATGTTTCGGTGTCAATCGTTGCCGACGTGATGATCAGCTTCAGATCGGAGCGTTTGGCCAGCAGGCCCTTGAGGTAGCCGAGGAGAAAATCAATATTGAGGCTTCGCTCGTGAGCTTCGTCAATGATGAGCGCGTTATATTCGGAGAGCAGGGGATCACCCTGCGTTTCGGCCAACAGGATACCATCGGTCATCAACTTGATGTAGGTCAGGTCGCTGGAGCGATCGTCGAAGCGGATTTTGCAACCGACTTCCCGCCCCCAGCTGACCGCGAGTTCTTCGGCAATTCGCCGGGAGATGGACATGGCGGCGACGCGCCGCGGCTGAGTGCAACCAATCCGGGCGGCGATACCCAACCCCGCTTCGAGGCACATCTTGGGAATCTGGGTGGTTTTACCCGAGCCGGTCTCGCCTGCGATGACGACAACGGGATTCGCCCGAATGGCGGCGACGATTTCGTCCTTGCGGCTGCTGATGGGCAGTTCCGCAGGATAGCTGATGCTGGGGGCATTGCACCGCCTGGCTTCGCGCAATCGGACGGAGTCGCGGACCTGGGTGAGCAGGCGTTCCAGAATGGCTTCATGGGAGCCCGGGTGTTTGTGATCGCGCAACAGCCGGACCAGCCGCGCGCCCAGCCGCACCCAATCGGCCAGCATTGCTTGCGGGAGCAACTTTCTAATTTCTTCAATCCGCGTGTCTTGCATGCAAGAGCGACCAAAGATAGTAAACCACTTGCGAAGGGGAAACCCCACAGATTGCCCTGCGGTTTGCCCGATGCGCGCCATTCATGGCCAACGACTTGAGTTATTGAGCTGCACAACTTGACCTTTGAAATTGACCGGTGCGTCGCGGCGACTTTACATGCCGGGTGGTTTGGTTGATATACCAGCTGGGTCCGGGTAAGGTTTAAACGGGGAATCGATCTGTGCGGAGAAGTTCCAGAATGAATGCCAGAGAAAGCGTCATCCTGTTCGCCATGTTGACCGCGGCGGTTTCGGCGACCGCCATGTCAGTTGAAGAGGCCCTCGGGCAACTCGAGTCTGGCGCGAACCAGCCGGAGCAGTGTGCGGCAGATTTTGCGCGCGGGCCGGCGGGCGAACTCAGCCGCTATCAGCTGCTGCCCACGGTCTGGCGCGCTTACGGCGGCGAGGATCCGACCAATCCGACACAGGCCTGGGCGGTGGCGAGCCATGTGCTACGGGATCGCTCCGCCGCCTTTGAACTCGCAATGCGCCGGCCACCGACACCGTGCGAGCTTTACGCCTTGTGGACCGCACCCGGGCAGTTCGCCAAACGTGGCTACGACTGGAAGCGATTGAGCGTCGCCGTGCGGAATCGTTCCCAGCGGTTTGCGAACCTGTTGGAAGTCAGGATTCCTGGAGGGCGTCCGCGCGAAAAGGATGTGAGACCATCAACCTGATAATGTACTATTGCGGCTACCCGCCTTGTGCCTAGCCGCCGCACGGAATTTAAGCCAGAGGATTGCGGGCGAACGCGAACGGCGTCACTATCTTGCCGCCGACAAGATGTTCCTGGATGATTCGTTCCAAGACCGCCGGCGTACAGGAGTGGTACCATACCCCTTCGGGATAGACCACAACGATTGGACCGCGCATACATACTCGGAGACAGTTAGCCTTGGTACGGTAGATCAGTGGCCGGGGGCCAACCAGATCGAGTTCTTTCAAGCGCCGCTTCAAAAATTCCCACGCCGCAATTCCCACTTCTTTGGGACAACATTTGGCTTCGGTTTGGTCGGCGCAGAGGAAGATATGGCGTTGGTAAGTTTCCAGACCCAGTTTGTTCGTCGCGGATTGGAGATCGTCGGGCATACGGTGACGGGAGAAGTTTCGGCGCTGGCGGCCAGCAGGGCAAGCGTGGGTTTGCGCGAGGTCGCCCCGCGAGTTGACCATTCCATGCCGCCCGGTTCGTCGGCTGCCTTTCTCGGTTAGCGAGTATTGAGGCGGTAGAACCGCGATGGCTGGCCAATCTCATCCAGGAATTGGACTATCGAGACTGAGGAGAAGGGGCCAAGATTGGTAAGGGTCTGCCAATTTCCGGCAGTGAAGTTCGTGCGCTGTTCGATTTCGTATGTTTGGCCAGCTTCCGCCGTGAATCGCAGTTCACACTGATTCCCCACTTGCCGCACGGATTCAATCCGGGGGGGGACAACATGTTCGATGGTTAGCACCGGTGGGGCATTGAAATCTTCCCGCGTGCCAAAGCGGCGGGCGGTGAAATTGAGGTCTTCATTATTGCAGAGGAGCAGCCAGCCGAAGTTTTCGGTAGGATGGTTTACCCAGCCGGCGGCGTCGGCGACCAGTTCGGGAGTGCTGGGGAAGGTATAATTGCCCAGTCCAACAACATTCTGAAATGAGCTTTCCGAACTGGAATAATCCACGTCCGGCGCACCACCGGGGGCGGCCCAATTGTTGGTTGGATGGAAGGCACACTCCCAGGTGGCTTCGCCGGGAGTTGCGGGCAGGCCTTTGCCCGGTTGCGTGGTGGGAGATTTATCGCCTTCACCCCAGGCGCGCAGCATGCGGTGTAGGCCGAAGGTGGTTTCGGTGGGCGGCTCGTCGGGCGTGCGCGTGACCACCAACTCCAGCTTGGCGGCGAGCACCACTGAATTGGTTGGGAGGCTCGTCAGGTCGAAGCGCATCAAAGCCCGCGTCCGCATGAATTCCTGGGTAGTCCCGGCGTTCATGCCCCCGAACCCACCGAGATTGTTGAGAGGCGCAACTTCCAGCAGCGAAGTGTCCGCGACGGGCGAGAAGACGTTGGTGACGGCGACCGCCGGCAACAGCAACGTTCCGAGACCGGCGGCGCCCAACCTGGCTATCAGGGCGATGCGCAATTACAGGATGCCGAGTTCACCCCGGATTTGAACCCCATCCACACTCGAAGTGCCGCCGGCGAGCAGACCTTCGCCGGGATTGCCGTAACCCGGGATGATGTTATTCAGTTGGTTTTGGGTTGCCCCCAAGTGCTTCCGAATGATTTCGCCGAGGACGGAACGATAGTCCGTCGATCGGCGCAGGTAGCCGGCCGCCACGGGAAGTCCATTGTTTGCCAGAGGAAGGCCGGCGGCATACATCGTATTACAGGACGCCAGATTGTTTGTGCGCGTCCCGGTAATCCACGGGATGCCTTCCGAGGGGCTGCAACCGAACACACCGGAGGTGTTGCCCGGTACGTAACCTTTGATACCGCCGCCCGCCACGTACATGACCCCCGCCTCGGCGTGGTCCGTACCCGCATCGGAATTCTCCACCGACGTCCGGCCAAATTCGGAAAAGGTCACCACGACCACGTCCTGCCAGTTCGCCTTCTCGGCGTACTGCGTGAAGTACTTTTGCAGCGCATACATGGACCAGCCCACGGTCTGAAGCAGGTTGGCATGCGTGCCGGTCGCGCCCCCTTGGGTTTGGTGGGTGTCAAAGCCGCCCAGTTCCGTACCCGCAATAATCGCGTCAGTCTTGTTCAAGATCATGGCCGCCGCTTTCAGATTGTTGAAGAAACCATACTGGTTCGTCGGGACTACATACTTGTTGGTGTTGTTGCCGTGGAAGGCGTAGCCACCATTCTTCGCATTGCTGGTGGGGAACAAGTAATATGGCGTGGTGCCGCCGTCGGTGTTTGTGTTGTCGCGAAATATGTTACCCGCCTCGGAGAAGTCAATCCCGCCAAAAATTCGCAGGGTGTTGCTCATATTCTGGTACTGCAATTCCAGCAAATCGCGACTTCGCTTTTGGGGAAACGGATAATAATTGCCGGCCGCCATCGCATTAAAGGCCTTGTTGTCGCCGGTCGTGGTTGGGATGCCGAGCAGGTCATAACGCGTCGGGCTGGTCAGGTTCGTCATGGCTGCCTGCGAGCCGCGCAGGATAAGGGGCAGGGCCGATTGGATCGAAATGCCCGTGAGCGGCGACGTGTTGGCCAGGCCGGATTCGATGATGGCACGGTAAAAAATGCCATCCTTGGACAGGTTGTTGTTCGGGTTTCCGTTCTCCCAATAGTTTTGCGAATCAAAATGGGAACGGGATTGCTTCGGGTACGCCACCCGATGGATGAGCGCCAGGTTGCCGGCGTTGTAAACCGGGGCCAGGAATTTCAGGGCAGGATGCAGCGCCGCGAAACCATTCCCGAGCCGGATTCCCTTGTTGTACCAGTAGGTGCTAAATGCCGGATCCCCGGCCGTCGGAGAACTCGTCGGGAAATCGCACGGGCCGGTGGTCGAGTAATCGATTGTGTCCTTCGGAATCTCGATGGTGGATCGGATCGCGGCGTATTCCGGATCCTGGATGGGAATGATGTTGTTCAATCCGTCGTTTCCGAAGCGCAGCCAGACGAACAGAATCTTCTTTCCGTTCAAACCGATGTTGCCTTCGGCCAGGGCGCGTTTTACCACGAACGGAATGTTCACCAGCGTTGACAAGGCCACCCCGAGGCCGGTCTTGAGCGATCGGTCGAGGAATGACCGGCGGGAAAGCAGATTGAATTTTTGCATATAGTTATTGTTCCTGGAATCGTTGAAAGGCCATCAGCATGGAAACCATGCCGCGCACGCGGGTGTCGGTGGTTGCGGCATTCAAGGTGTTGAACTGCGTGCTGGCGCTGGAATTACCGCTGTCGTCCGTGTTCAGGAAATTGACTGCCGCGGTCCGGTAGAGCGATAGGTTGCCCATGCCTTCCCCCGGGTAAAGGACGCCGAGGAAGAAATCCGCCACGGCACCGGCGTTATTCCAGCTGCCCGCGGGTAGCTTCTTTTTCAACAGCGCCACCGGATCGCAGATGTTGTTACCCGCGTCGTCCCCCGTGCCCGCATTGAGAAACGCCTGAATGAAGCGAATGCGCTCCACGAGTGTGCCGGCACTGATCCACGGTGCTCCATTCTCCGGATAACCGTCCGGGGCCGCACGATCGAACAGCAGCATGCCCCCCATGCGATTCATCGGATTGGCGAAGGAAGAATCGAGCCCATCCGTGTTGGCGGTGGCGGTGCCATCGGGGTTGAGGGAACGCAGCGCGCGGATGCTGCTGGTGACGAATTCAAATGGGGTCTTGACCTTCTGCGCCGCGGCCGCGTGGCTGCGGAAAAGTTCGGAACTGAAAATGGTGTTCAGTACGGCGCGGAGGTTCCCTTTGGGGCTGCTGTTTTCCCATGCCAGCATGCACTGATGGACCAGTTCGGCCTCCTCTGATCGCGCCGGGTTCGTATAATCGTAAAAGGTGTAACCAATCGAGTCCGGATCGATGGTGTTCGGATTCGGGAAATCGTCGTGCACAAACAGCCGGCAAAGTTTTACGCTGATGTATTCCGACGTGAAAGGCAGGTTGGCCAGGCTGGCAATCACATCATAGCCATCCAGGATTCCATTCGTGACGGCGCCGCGGGCGGGGAGGGAAATCTGATAGGGCATACCCGCCCATGGGGGACCAAAACGCGCGGGCACCGTTTTTCCGCCAAAGATCGCACCGCGATTGGTGCCGTGGCTGGCTGGCTTGAAGTTAAACGCCCAGGTGCCGATGGTATTTGCCCCCGAGGTGCTGTTGGTACCGGGGTAAAGGGTCAGCGACCGCGGAGCGAAGGGGTTGTTCGCATTGGGCGGGTCCACGATTTCCACCGACCAGCCGGTCCAGGCGCGGGACAGGAGCACGATGTCGTTTTGATCGTAGCCATTGTCCACGCCAAAGGTGAACAGTTCCAACAATTCACGGGCATAATTTTCATTGGCGATATTGTTGCCGTTGCCGCGGCTGTTGACGGAGTCGAGATAGACGATCATCGCCGGACTTTCGCAACTGATCTTGAGGAGGTCGTAAAAAGTGCAGTTGGGGTTCAACATGGCATTCCGCCATTGAGTCATTTCACGGAATTCCCAGTCGGTCGCCAGCCAGCCGGCCATGGTGCCGTCGTAACCTTGGCTGGCAAAATACTCCGCGCTCTTGGATTGCTGCGTGACGAAATGGTTTTCCCAGAATTGGGATAGGACTTCGAACAACTGCCGCTGGGATTGGACCGCGCGCAAACAGAACCATGCCCGGTAATCACCGAGGTTGGCCATCTTCGTATCGAGTTTGCGATTCAGGCCGGGCAGATCCACATCCGGGGTGCTTTGAAGCAGATTGCCATCGAGCTTCACCGTCAAAGTGCGGTTTTGCGTCGCAGGCAAATACCAGTAACTGACCGTGTAGGTGTTGCTGTTGACCAGCGCCGGCGTGATGGTTTGTTGAATGGAATCGTTGTTGCCGCTGCCGCCCGCGGTGGCCACGAGGCGCAAGCTGCTATTGCCTGAATGCGCCACCGTCGGACTGAGGGTCGAGCCGGCGAAATCCGCCGAGTTGGTCCAGCTCCCGGCAAGGGGCAATTCGAATCCACCATTCTGGAGGAGGTTCGGACCTGCGTCCGGATCCGTGCCCGCTACCAGCTTGAGGTCGTCCACATAGCACTCACCCGCGCCGGAGGTGTAGATATAGAGCCGGCTATTGGCGCTGGCCCTGCCGGTCGCCTTGGCATAAATCCAAGTGGGGGTTGCGGGGAGTCCGCCGGGGGTGCTGTTGATGCCGCTGCCGAGCTGTAAACGCAAGTTGCTGGAACTCGGGCCCGGCAGATACCAGTAGGTCAATACGACCTGATCGGTGCTCACGTTTGTGAGCGTGATGGCGTCGCCCCAGGTGTTGGTGGTGGGATAGCCGACATGAACGAAGCCTTGCCGAACGTAGCTGGTCCCGGGCGAGCTCGCCCCCGTGGTGGAAACCATCCGCAAACAGCTGCTACCACTGTGCGCCCGGCTGGAGTCAACGGCGGAACTCGCCGCGCCGCCCGCGTTGGTCCAGTAGCTATAACCCGCTTCGAAATCCCCGTTCTTCAGGATATTTGTGCTGATGTGGGAGAAAACCTTGTTTGTCACATAGACGTTGTTGCCGCTGACCACGTTCGTGGTGATCCGTTGCATGTACCGGAACGGGCGCAATTCGATATCATCCAGGTACGCCTCCCCGGGTGCCGTTGTGAAAAGGTAAAAGGTCGTTTGCGCCAACGTCCCGGTCAGGCTGATCGAAACCCAATTCGTCGTGGGGTCGGAGGGAATGGCGTTCGTCATTTCGAGGGTGTAACCGGTGTTCGGAATGCCTTCCGGAGTGCCCTCCATGTTTATCTGTTCATCAATGTAGGCCTGAGGACCAATGCCGGTGACGCGTTCCAACTCGTCGGGGGTGGGGCCATACGCCAGCCGGTTCAGGAGGTTGGCCGTCAGCAGTGCATTGCTGGAAAGCGGGCTCACGCCAAGGCTATAAAACCCGCTCTGGGCCGTCACGTTCGTGAGCCGCCATTCGTAGGCCAGATTTGTCACCGTGATGACCACCGGCCCGTTGGTGGTGACGTTGGTGATGACCGTGTAGCCGGTGACGTAGGGGGCGAGGAAGAAATTCGTGTTCGCCGTCAGGGCTGCGGGGTTGGTCCCACTGAAGAACCAGTAGCTTTGCGCTCCCGGGTACGGCTCAAAGCGCAAGCTCCGTTGATCACCGTTGGCGATGACTGGATCCAATTTCGGCGGTGGCGGATCGGAGGCGAACAACGGGGTGGCGGCGATGGCGATCAGTCCGGCGAGCGGGAGGAACAATTTGAGGCGCTTCATTTTTACAACTCTAGTTGTGGGCCAAGCTTTCGTCCGGCGTGAAAAGTTTGTCAAGTTCAAGTTCGAAAATCTGATGACGGAATTCGGCTCGACAGCTTCTGGCTTGTGCCGGGATAGTTTGGTCGTCCGAAACCGGGACAGTATTGTCCACGATGTCAACCAACGAACCCAAACCAAAGCCTCCGGGGCCGGAGGTCATCGCTTTCCCGCCCGGTTTGCCAAACGCGTTTTGGTTCGCCGGTTTCAACGCGCTCTCGTTCCAGATCATTCTCGCGGCGCCGATGATTCTTTACGCCCGGAAGCTCGGGGCCAGCGCCACCATCCTCGGTGTCATCGTCGGCATGATGCCTCTGCTCGTCGTCTTTCAGATCCCGGCGGCGCATTATGTCAACCGCGTTGGCTTCAAGCGTTTCGTTCTCGGCGGTTGGGGCACGCGCGTCGGATTTATTTTCGGGTTGGCACTCGTTCCCTTGACCGGGTCCTTCCTCGAGGCCCCAAATCAGCTCGCGCTGATCATCGTGCTGTTGTTCGGTTTTAACCTTGCCCGCGGCATTTCCAGTTGCGCCTGGCTGCCGTGGATCGCCGGGCTCGTGCCCGCTGCGCTGCGCGGTCGGTATCTTGCCCGCGACGCCGCTTTGACCAACCTCGGCAGCTTTTTCACCCTGCTCATCGCCGCTGCCTGTCTGGCGGGTGACCCACAGCCGTGGCAATTTGCGCTCCTCTTCGCCTTCAGCGGAAGCATGGGGGCCACGAGCCTCATCTTCCTCAAACGAATCCCCGATGTCCCACCCCCCGAAGCAGCGAACGTTTCGTCGTCCCGCGTTCCCTGGCTCGCAATGAGCCGGCACCCGCCGTTTCGCAAACTCCTCCATCTGGTTGTGCTGTGGTCGGTGGCGTACGGCGGCTTGGCCGGGTTCACGGTGGCGTTTTTGAAATCCAACAATAATTTGAGCGCCGGCAGCATTCTTTTCGTGAGTGCGGTTGCATTTCTTGGGGGGCTGAGCAGCCTCTGGTTCCTGGGTTCACGTCTCGATCATTTGGGCAGCAAACCCGTGTTGAGCTTCGCGTTGACCGGCTGGGTCGGTGTGCTGGCGGGCTGGATGTTGTTGGCCGGGGGAGTTTTTCCGGCCAGCCTGCCACTGATCCTGACGCTGCAGTTTCTGATGGGCCTGCTAGCCGCCCTCGTCGGCATGGCCACCACCCGCCTTGTCATGGCGGTCGTGCCCGCGATGGGCCGCAATCATTTCTTCGCCATCTATTCCGTGCTGCTCAGCGTGACCCAGGGGCTCGCCCCCGTCGCGTGGGGACTGATGATCGACGCCGTGGGCTCGCGGGCCCCACGATGGCTCGGAGTGGAATGGAATCGTTACACGATCTTCTATGCGGCCACGGCGCTCGTGGTCGCGGCGACCCTGCCACTGACCCGGCGGCTCGACGAACCGGCGGCGGCGAGCATGGAGGCGCTCCTCCGCGACATCCTGGTCCAAACTCCGCAACGCTTCTGGCTGCGCTTCTGGCCACGGGGGTGACGGATTCCGCGGGTGGCTGGCGGGTGAAGAACTCTCCTGCCTTCCATTGTCGTCTGAGTGCAAACACCTTCTCCGATTGTTGCGCCAAAAGCTTTGGCCGACAATCGGATCGCTGTCGGCTGACCTTTGCCATCACCGCCACGCGACCACTTGGCGGGTAGCGGTGATGTCATGATCTGCTGCTGGCATCGGGTGTTTAATCCGGAACGATTCAGCCCAACATGTGCGGAGCAACCACCGAGAGCGGCCGTTCATTGTGTTAAACTGCTGCCGGCTATTAATGTGGTTTAAACGAGTGGAGAGTTGCTTTAACTAATGCGGGTATCACCGGTTGGAGTTTCATGCTCTGTGACACGTGAACTCCAAATCAGCAACCTGACCATCGCCGGCTTGCGGGTAATTGCGTACGATTTCGAGAATCAACTGACCAACATGCATGTGGCCAGCAAGTGGCGGATTGCGTCCAGGCACGACGCGTTTGTGCGGCGATGGGTGCGGAAGGAAGACGCGTGGCAATCAAGCGCTTGGATGCGGACAAATAAATTCCGCTACCTGGATCAAACCATGTTGGTGATGCAGGAACGGCATGCAAACACCCTGACCCTGGTGAGCTACACGCGGGGCAACGATTTGAGCAATTGCTTGGAAGGCAAATGCCGGAAGGGACTAACTGCAAATTCCCGGGCTGATTCAAGAGGGCATCCGCTGCGGCTTCTCTCCCGGCGCCCGGAATCGGCGATGTAATGCGGACAGGCTGAAATCACCGGTTGGTAAGCCCACGAAAGCTCAGTCCGTTGTTCGCTTCTATCTCGCAAACCCGCGTTGTTTGAGCCAGAACGCGCAATCGCGCGTCCAAGGATGTTGCTCACCACCGCCGTAAGGTTGCGAGCCAAGGCCGATGCCATGTTTGCCGCGTTCGTAAATGTGGAGATCAAACGGCACACCCGCCCGGCGCAGGGCGCCGGCAAACAGCAACGCATTTTCCACCGGCACCGCCGTGTCTTCTACTGTGTGGAAGATGAAACAAGGCGGGGTTTCCTTGGTGACTTGCAACTCGTTGGAAAGTTCCTTGACCAGTTCCGGCGATGGATTCTCGCCAAGCAGGTTTTTCTTCGATCCGCCATGGGTGAATTCGCCCATCGTGATGACGGGATAACAGAGAATCCCAAGATCAGGCCGCGAACTGACTCGCTCGATGGGGTCGGCGGCTTCCGCTTTGCCTGCGTCAAAGTGGGTGACCAAAGTGGAGGCCAGATGTCCGCCGGCCGATGAACCCATGATGCCGACGCGTTTGGGATCGAGCTTCCACTCACCGGCACGGGCGCGCACGGTGCGGACGGCGCGGGCTGCATCCTGCAACATGGCCGGATGATGGTAGCCTCCGGGAGCGAGTCGATACTGCAAGACAAAACCGGCGATCCCTTGTTCATTTAGCCAGAGCGCGTAACTCTTGCCTTCATGTTGTGCCAGACCGGCGTAACCCCCGCCCGGGCATATTACGATGGCGGCACCCGTGGCGGTATCGTTGGAGGGTAAGAAGACACTGAGGGTTGGGGTGTCTTTATCCGCCTGACCTAACGCGCCAGGAGCACCATCCGGCCAAAGGGCAAAGGAGTTCGAAGTTTGCGCCAACAGGCACGGATCGGCGGCTGACAACACCAAGAGCAGCAGCAAGAGGGTGAATCGTTTCATGGCGCGCAAAGTAGCGGCCGAGATCGACGAATACAATCGGACAATCGTCCCGGCCGGCAAAATATCTTGCAAGCCCAGCGGGCGTTTTCTAGGCTGGCAATCCCTAGGGCGCACCCATAGCTCAATTGGATAGAGCGGCTGACTACGGATCAGCAGGTTTCAGGTTCAACTCCTGATGGGTGCACCACTTCCGGTTCAAATGAATAGATTGGCGCTGAGCTTAATGGTGGGCTGCCTGACCCTTTGCGGGTGTGCGCGCCATTATGTTCTGAAGTTGAGCAATGGTTCGGAGTTCAATACCCGAAGCAAGCCCAGGCTCGTGGACGGGAGCTATCATTTCAAAGATGCCCAGGGAAGGGATAGTTCGATCCCCGCGAGTCGGGTGGTCGAAGTCGCCCCGGCCTCCATGGCGCACGAAGATGAACGGACTTTTACCCCACCGAAACCACCCAAGAAACGCCATTGGTACTTTTTGTGGCTGGGCAAGAATTCTTCCGATGCGCCAAAGGAATCGAATGCATCCTAACGACTCGTTGAGGTTGCGGCTGCCATGTCTGAATTGAATCAGACATTGCGGTGGAGGTGGTGCTGCCCACTTGGTTAGGATTTAGCCTCAGCCAGAATAGAAATTGGTGAACGAATGCCGCGCTCGAGGATTAACGAGCGCGGCATTCGTGTTTAACACCAGTCGTTTGCCCCTCCGTTTTTAGGGCAATGCTTGGACAACCCGCAAGTTACCCGGGGCCGTGGGCTTCGGCTTCACATCCAGCAGGAAAGTCCGGCTGGCACTACCGGTGCCGTCACTAACGGTGACGGTAATGTCAGCGAAACCAGTCTGCCCAGGCAATGGGGTGATCGCCAGGGTGCGGTTGCTCCCGCTCCCGCCAAAGACGATGTCCGTATTGCGAACCAGGGATGGGTTGGACGAACTGGCGGACAAAGTAAGGCTCGACACGCTGGTTTCGGTGTCCCCAATGGTAAACGGTATTGCCGCGGTGGCCGAATCAATGGCCACGATCTGGTCAGCAATCGGGGAGATGGTGGGCAATTTGTTCACCGTGACGGTGAAAGAGCGGGCGATGATGTTATTGCTGGTGCCACCGTCGTTGACGGTAACCGTGAGCGTTGCCGAACCAGAGGCCAGGGCGACCGGCGTGAAAGCGATTGAGCCGGTGCTGTTGGGGCTGGTGTAAGTCACGGTGGGATTGGGGATCAAACCAGGATTGCTGGAGGTAGCGGTGATGGTCAGCGTCTGGGATTCGTTGGTAGCCCCGGACGAGATACCGGCGAGGTTCACCGTCTGCAAACCGGCGCTCTCGTTGATCGTCACATCGGCCAGGGCATTGAGGGTCGGCGACTGGTTGACGGAGTTGACCGTGACGGTGAAAGAGCGGGCGATGATGTTATTGCTGGTGCCACCGTCGTTGA
>CAZIJO010000047.1:26663-30707 GCA_964539515.1 uncultured Bifidobacterium sp.
GTGTAAGTCACGGTGGGATTGGGGATCAAACCAGGATTGCTGGAGGTAGCGGTGACGGTCAGCGTCTGGGATTCGTTGGTGGCCCCGGACGAGATGCCGGCTAGGTTCACAGTCTGCAAACCCGCACTCTCGTTGATTGTCACATCGGCCAGGGTATTGAGGGTGGGCGACTGGTTGACGGAGTTGACCGTGACGGTGAAAGAGCGCGCGATGATGTTATTGCTGGCGCCACCGTCGTTGACGGTAATCGTGAGCGTGGCCGAGCCAAAGGCCAAGGCGACCGGCGTGAAGGCGATTGAGCCGGTGCTGTTGGGGCTGGTGTAAGTCACGGTGGGATTGGGGATCAAACCAGGATTGCTGGAGGTAGCGGTGACGGTCAGCGTCTGGGATTCGTTGGTAGCCCCGGACGAGATACCGGCGAGATTCACGGTCTGCAAACCGGCGCTCTCGTTGATCGTGATATTGGTCAGGGGATTGAGTGTGGGCGCCTGGTTGCCTACGGGCACGGGAACCGTGTATGAGGTTTCGTTAGAGAAGTCGCTTTCGAAGCCGGAGCCATCAAGAGCGGTGGCGCCAAAATAGTAAGTCGCCCCATCCACCAGGCCAACAATGGTGGCATTGGTCACGTTGGCGACCTGGACGGAGTTGGTATAACCGCGGCTCGCTGGGCCGTAGTAAACTTTGTACGCAACAACACTGGCATCCGGGGACGGATCCCAGGCCAGGGTGACGCTACCAGCACGGGCTCCGTCGAGAAAAGCAAGGGTTGCTGTAATGCCGCACAGAATTGAAGTGAGAGCTGTGATCCTCTTCCGAAACAAACCTCCATGATACAACATACTGCCGTCCCCTATGCAGAATGATTGCCAACCGGATTTTGCCGGGATTTCAACGGTCGCATTTCGCAGGTTGGATGGAGACCGCGTTGCATTTCCGATGCTCGACGGCAACGGTTAATGGCGGGCGGGGGCTTCAGATTGCGTCCACGATGTGCCATAAACAAAACCAGGGGATTCTCCCGGTGTTACGACTCGTCAGCGGACAATTTGTCTAGAACTCTGGCTAGACCCATGCCTCTGGTTGAATTGCAGAAGCAGGCAAAGTTCGTTTTGGTTTTTGCTGCGAACGAGCAGACGACCTGATTCTAATGGTGACGAGTTCTTTCCCGCTTCAGGATTCCTGTGCGCCGAATGGAAACAAGATCCGGTGGCTTCGTGCCGCCGCGCCTTGATTGGCCGATGCGGTTCGGCGGCATTCAAAAATAAACTCAACTCGGCTTGCTCCGCATTTGACACAAAGCCGCGCCCGCGACTAATCTGCTTCGAGCTTTCACGCGCAAACTCCGTGGAGCTACAAATATTGTGGCTGAGAAAGACGATTATCTGTTAGACATGCTGACCGATCTGGGGTTCGTGACCCCGGACCAGGTTGCGCAGGCGCAGCAGGAGGCGCAATCCGCCGGCGTGGGGGTGGTGGATTACATGGTCGCCAACAAGATGGTGCGCCCCGCCGACGTGACCCAAGCCAAGGCGGCGCATTTCGGGGCGGAGGTCGTGCAACTCTCAGGGATCAAGATCGAGGATGATGTGATCGCGGCCATTCCGCGCCACATCGCCAAGAAGTACCGGGTCGTGCCGGTTTACAAGCACGACGGCACCTTGACAGTGGCCATTGCCGATCCTTCCGATCTCGCAACGATCGATTCGCTCACTCATCTGTTACACGCGGAAATCACGCTGCAGGTTGCGTCGGAGCCGGATATTGAGGCCGCCTTGGGCCGGTATTATGGAGGGCGGGGTGACTCCGTAGTGGATCATATGATCCAGGAGATCACCAAGGGCGAAGTTGAAATCGCGGTGCCGCAGGGAGACATAGCGACGGGCGGGGATTCCGCCACCGTGGAAGGCGATGCGCCGCTGATCCGCTTGGTCAACCAGATCATTACGGACGCGTTCAAGATGCGGGCTTCGGACATTCACCTCGAGCCCCTGGCGAAGCGATTTCGGCTGCGCTATCGCGTGGACGGGATGCTGCACGAGATGAAAAGCCCACCCAAGCGGCTGCAGCCTTCCATTATTGCCCGCTTGAAGATCCAGTCCAATATGTCCATCGCGGAACATCGCATCCCGCAGGACGGACGCATTCAGACCACGGTGGGGGCCAATAAGCTGATTGATTTGCGCGTTTCGTGTCTGCCCACGAATCATGGCGAGTCGATCGTCATGCGTATTCTGGACAAGGAGGGTTTGCGGGTGGGTTTGGCCGAACTTGGTTTCCTATCGGATGACCAGCAATCCATCGAAAAACTGATCAGTTTACCCGACGGGCTTTTCCTTGTCACCGGCCCAACCGGATCGGGAAAAACGACGACTCTTTATTCGTGCCTGCATTTTATCAACCGGCCGGACCGCAAGATCATCACCGTGGAGGATCCCGTGGAATACGTGCTGGCCGGCATCAATCAGGTGCAAGTCAGTGAAGCGGTGGGGCTGACCTTTTCCAGCGCGTTGCGGGCGATCCTGCGCCAGGCGCCCAATATCATCATGATTGGTGAAATTCGTGACCTTGAGACGGCGTCGATCGCCATCAACGCGTCGCTGACCGGGCACCTGGTTTTCTCCACCCTGCACACCAACGATGCGCCGGGGGCGGTGACGCGGTTGATCGATATTGGGGTCAAGCCATTTCTGGTGGCGTCGTCCACCCGCGCGCTGCTGGCGCAGCGGTTGGTGCGAAAAATCTGCAAAAAGTGCGGCGCGCCATGGGCGCCCCCCGACGCGGAGCTCAAAGCGCTGGGAATCGATCCGGCAACCACACCCGAAGCCACGTTCCGGAAGGGCAAGGGTTGCGATAATTGCTCCAATACCGGGTGCCGCGGGCGCATGGGTATTTTTGAGGTTTTCGTGATCGATGACGATGCCCGGAAGTTAATTTACGACAAGGTGCCGACCTCAGTCCTCCGGGCGCGGGCGCGCGAGATGGGGATGCGCACGTTGCGCGAGGACGGGGTGAGGAAGGTGCTCGCGGGATTGACCACCCCCGACGAAGTTATTCGTGCGACGGTGGGTGACGATGTCTAAGTGACTTTGTCGAATCGAAAGACTGGAGATATCAAGCATGGCCTATTCGATGTCTGATTTGTTGCAGTTGGTGGTGTCGGAAGGATCTTCTGACCTCCATATTCGCGTGGGGGTGCCGCCGACGATCCGGGTGCATGGGATTCTGCATCGGGTCGAAGGTCCCATTTGCAAACCGGAAGACACGGAAGAGCTGATGCGCAGTATCACCTCCGAGGATCACATTCAGCATGTGCGGGAACGCGGCGGGGCGGATTTTGGTTTTGCGTTCGGCGAGCTGGCCCGGTTTCGTGTCAGCGTCTTCAAGGAAAAGGGGCATTTCGCCATGGTTCTGCGCCAGATTCCCAGCAAGCTGCTCACGATGGAGCAGATTGGCATTCCGCCTTCCGCGAAGGAGCTGCTCTATCTGCCCCGGGGACTGGTGCTGGTCACCGGGCCGACCGGTTCTGGCAAGACTACGACCTTGGCGTCGATGCTCAACATCATCAACGAGGAACGTGATGAAGCTCACATCATCACGATTGAGGATCCCATCGAGTATTATCACAAGCACAAGAAAGCCTTGGTAACGCAACGGGAGATCGGGGTGGACGTGCCAAACTTTGCCGAAGGGTTGCGCCGGGCGTTGCGTCAGGATCCGGATATCGTGCTGGTGGGTGAAATGCGCGACCTGGAAACCATCGAAGCGGCCGTCACCGCGGCCGAGACCGGGCACCTGGTTTTCGGCACGCTGCACACGACCGGGGCGGCCAAGACGATTGACCGGCTTGTGAATGCCTTTCCGGTGAACCAGCAGGAGACGATTCGTATCCAGCTGTCCACCGTGCTGCGGGCCGTCATTTCCCAGTTGCTGATTCCGCGTGTGGACAAGCCGGGCCGGGTCGCGATATTTGAGATCATGATCAACACTCCGTCCATCGCGGCGCTCATTCGCGATAACAAGACCTTTCGGCTCCAATCGGACATT
>CAZIJO010000048.1:0-30516 GCA_964539515.1 uncultured Bifidobacterium sp.
ATTAACGTTAAAAGTACAATATAAATCTTACCTGTTTATTTCCGAAAGGCATTACCATTAAGCCCGAGCGGTCAATAGACAAAATGAATCCCTGTGGGAAAAGTTTGCTTTTCCGTTTTCGCGTCCTCCTTCGCCGAAGCTATGGAGGACAGGTCTCGGGAACGGGAGCTCCGACTTAATTGTGGCTTCCCAAGCCCGCCACAAGCTGCTGGCCCCAAATGGAACGTCCGCTTCGCGAATCGTGGTCACTTTGCAGCTCGGAAGCTGGCCTGCTCGCCAAAGGCTGAGCGACGGCAGGGCCTCCGGCGAAATACCCACACGGACTCAGGCGAGCGGGTCAACGCCTTGTGCCCTTGCACCCCAGACTTCGACCGGCTTGCCAGGGCCGCAATCCCGCGTAAAAGGCTTGGCCTCACGCGCCGGCGGCCCGGTCCAGAAATACTTTGCAGTTCATCCACACGCGATCCAAGCCCATGATTCGGTCATTGGGAGCGGGAGTCATGGGAGTGGCCTTTGGCTTGGGGTTGGGGTTTGGGTTTCCTGCAGGCTTGACCCGGCTCCGCCAATATAGAAGAGTCGTTCTGCCATCAGTGACGCCCTCTGGAGTCGTCGTTAAGGGCCAAGCCCCGGCCGCCGGGCCGGTCAGTAAGCTCAAAGTCGTTAAAGCGACTGGTCGTCTAGCAGACCTGGCCCGCCGGGGCGGGAAAACCAAGAGACACGGATAGTGAAAACCTACGGACGACACCATCCGAATCGGGCCGCGAATTTTTGCGCGGCGGCGAAGTTAAGTTCTTCACGGTCTGCCGCACGGGCTTTGCTGAGGGCCCGCTTGCAGCCCATGAATAACTTCGGATTGCCTTTATTGGATCGTTCAAGTTAGTCAGTAATCGAACGCGATTGTGAAACCTACAGTTTTATTCTTCACGGTGCTGTTACTGGTGACAGCCTGCCGAAATCACAAAGATTCGGCAGACGGGAAGATGCAGAAGCAGCTTGCAGGGACGTGGTTTTTTGAGGCGAGATATGCACAGGGCGGCGATACAGAGCAGACAATTGCTGTTGCTCCCGACGGCAGTTACACCCAAACGATTTTCAGACCCAGCGCCAAAAACGGACATGTTCGGACCATCAGCGTGGAAGGCTGTTTTCGAGTTGAGGGCGGATTTCTGGTTGAGACAATTACGAAGCACAGCCAGAATTTACCTGTCCCAATAACCAATCGCAGTCGAATTGTCCGTATGGATGGCCGGGAACTGGTCCTTGAATACGAGAAGCGGCCCGGTGTGGTTTACCCTACGAATCAAATAGCGTTCTTGAAGCAAGCGAAATAATGCTTAATCGCCAAAGGATTGAAATGACCGGAGCGCAGCGGAGCGTCATTCCATTGGTGGTTCGCACCCCGCTCCCGCGGCGCAACCCACGCTCATCCTGGAGCGCAGACCCCGCTTCGGCGCCCAGCGAAAGCCATACTGACTAGGCCACCGATGCACCTCCGACTTCTGCGATTGTTTCTCGGCTTTGCTGCGTTCGCCTGGGGCATATCCGTGGTCGGCATATTTCTCAGTTGGTCGGCGGCGGCTCAGGCGTTGCAGGGTTTGGGCGCCCAGTCCATCCCCTACGACCGGATGCTTGATTACTGGCTGCGGATGGCGGCAGGCGCTTTCGCACTGATTGGAGGTTGGTATTTGGTTTTGATGATCTGGCCGCAGAAGTTTCACGCTGCCATTCCATGGTTCGGCGGATTGATGATGGTCGAGGGCGTCATATTGCTGGTTCATGGATTACGGCTCTCACTGCCGCCGTTTCCGTTTTATGGTGATACTTCGGCATGCCTTGTCGGCGGCGGAGCGATACTTTATTTGTCGCGATATGCGAGACCAGTTAATCACAAACCGGCGGCCTGATGCGCTGCATCTAACGGCGGCGGGCCATCGCAGTTGCAACCTGCGCGTCTTGTGGTCGCCGCCGCGGAGCTCCATGGCGAAGCCCATGACGCTGTAATCCCGCAACCGCTGGGTGGCCCTTATGCTGAACTGCGTGGCGCGCTGCGGTATTGCGCGGTCGCCGACGGAAATGATGACATCGAGGCTGAAGATCGCGATCTCCCGCGTCACCTGTTTGCCGCCCGCGATTTGAACGGTTGCAGATATTGGAGCAGTGGCCTTCCGGCGAGAGGACACAAGACAACACTTGGCTGCACCAGGCACGCACGAGGAACCACCCCTTGGGCGACCCGTCGCCCAGCGAAGCCGACACCAAGGTCAATCGCGGTCAAATTGGTGCCGGTGGTGGGACTCGAACCCACACGACTTTTTAAGGTCCCAGGATTTTAAGTCCTGTGCGTCTGCCATTTCGCCACACCGGCAACGGTCCTGTCCGAGGCACTCACGAGATCTGCGAATGGTCCAGCGGCACCCTGACCGCGGGAATGTGCGGGTCCGATCGCGAACCAAGAACGGAGTTGAAAGGCACCAGCCCAGACAGACGGGGTGGTGCTGGTCCGTTTCAAACTCACCCCATCACCCTCGCAAAAGCGGTTGCGGGGCGCAAGCAGCCGATTCCCATACTTTGGTTTCGCGGCTACCTGTTGGCCGCGCCGCGGACCATTGAGTGCCCGGCGAACCGGGCGACGACGGCCTCGCTTCGACCTTCCCACCAACCGCACGGACCCGGCTGAGCGCGTCCGTCAATTCGCGCCGCCGGCCCAATGGGGAGGCTGCTTCAACTGATAAAGCATCTCGCCCGCTTTCGGCACGAGCAATACTCCCTCCGGTTCGCGATTCGCAAAATCGGTTTCGCGGATGCTTCGGGGGTCGCGGTAACCAAGGTTGATCTTCTGGCAAAGCGCCTCCGGAATACCGGTCGCGAGCGTGACTTTGATGCGGCAGCGTTCGACGCCATTCTCGAACGAGCCGATGCCGCGGACGTGGGTGCTGTGCGCAAGAATGCCCCAAGGATACTGCTGGTACTGGTCCCATTGCTTGAGGAAATAGTCACGGCAATGGTAGCCAATCTCGGCGATGATCCGGCCGTGCGTCACGGAGATTTCATGGACGTGCGGCGCATAGATGATGAGTTCGCCGCCGTCCGCGACCACGGGTTCGAGTTTATACATGCCCTTGCCAGCGACCCACAGGTCGTCGTACATCGGTGGCATCTTGGAGAGCACGGTGTGGAACGGCTTGTCCTGGTAGATGATGTGGACTCGTTTCGAGAGTTCACTGGCGGCGTCCCACGCCGTTTCCGGCGTGCCGAAGAACAGCCCGGTGAGGGATTTATCCGGGGCCACCACCATGGCGAAACAACGTTTGCTGACGCCGACCAGGGCGCCCGCACGGTCAACCACCTTGCGGACCGGCGTCCATTTGTTGCCGATGATCATCGGGTTGGTGACGACCGCGCCGAGCCAGTGGAAGAAATTCAAAATCTGCGGCCCGCCCACGCCGGGGAACAGGTATTTGTTGCCGCCGGAAAATCCGACCACTTCGTGCGGAAACACCGGGCCGACAATGATGACCTGGTCGTAATCAAAAACGAGCCGGTTGATTTCCACCGGCACATCCAGCGCGAACCGGCCGCCGGTGAGGGCGCTGACTTCGGCGGCCGTCAGCGTGCCGATTTCCTTGAGGGCGGCGGGATTATCCCACTCATGATTAAAGAACCGGACTTTGCGAAACTGGGTTTGCCGTTCGGCGAGGGAGATTTCCAGCCGTTCGCAAATGGCGGTCTCGCTCATCGGCGGATGCGTGCCGAGGGCGGTGAGGACGTCGAGTTCCTTGGTCACGCCGCCGATTTGACCGAAGATGGTTTTGAAGAGCAGCCCCACCGGGGCGGTACGCGTGTGATCAGGCACGATGAGCAGCACGCGCTGATGGCGATAATCCCCGGCCGGGAGCGCCTGCGCAACAAGTTGGGCGACCTGGGCTTCGCTGACGTTGCGGCCGGAGGCTCCGATTATGGAAATGGGCTGCTGCACGATCGGAAAATAGTTCCCCCGCCGTCCCAAATCCATCCTGGAATCCGGCGAATCTAGGCGGGACCAGCGTGAGGTCAGGGCGCGAATGTTTTCCGGGCCCCGAGCCTTCGCGTTTTCAGGCAAGATGCAGGCCGAGCCGGGTGGCGACCTCGCGGGCGCTCACCGGGCGGCGGGCGGCGTCTTTGGCCAGGCACGCGGCAATCGTTTCCTCCCACGCCAACGGAATCACCACATCCTCCACCCCAAATTCAAACAGCCGCTCGGTCATGCTCGGGGGAATGACCTCGTGGAGTTGGGCAAAGATGTCGCCATCGTAAAACGGCGGTTTGCCCGTGAGCAGTTCATAAATTGTGACCCCGAGCGAATAAATGTCGTCCGCCACCGCCGCCGGCTCGCCCGTCCATTGCTGCAGACTCATGTACCAATCCGTCCCCACGATGCGGGACGGAGCCGTCGGGCTGGCCGGGGCCGGGTGAATCTCCCGCGACAGGCCGAAGTCTGTCACTTTGATCTGCCCGCGCGAGTTGAGGATGAGGTTGGCGGGTTTGAGATCCCGATGCACGATGCGCGCCTCGTTGTGCGCGTAGTCCAGCGCGGCGCAGAGATCGCGAATCCAAGGCTGCAGTTCGGCCACGGAAAAAATCTGCCGCGGTTTGTCCACCTTGAGAGTCCAAAGCGACCAGCCGTCCACATATTCCATCGCCACCGCGGCGCCCTGGGGGGTCTGGATGAAGTCGTGGATGCGGACGATGTTCGGATGCGCCAATTTGAGGCTGCGGCGCGTCTCGGTTTTCAGCCGTTCGATTTCGTGATGATCCGCGACGAGGTGCGGGGCGAGGAATTTGAGGGCGATGGGCTGCTCGAGCACGCGATCATGGGCGAGCCATACCACACCCATGCCGCCCTCCCCCAGCGTCCGCGTGAGGTAATAGCGGCCAAACACCCGTTGCCCGGCGGCGAGCGACTTTTCCGTTTTATCCAAGCGGGCCATCGTCGTCACACCCTATCAGACGCATCCGTGGGCTGCACGGTTAAAACTAAATTGTCTGGCTCAGGTAACCGCCGTCCACCCGCAGGTCGGTGCCGGTAACAAAGCTGCTGGCCTGGTGGCTGGCGAGGAAAACCGCCGCCCCGACCAGTTCCCGGGATTCACCAAACCGGTTCATCGGGGTATGGCCCCAGATCGCTTTGGTGCGGGCGGTCGGCGAGCCATCGTCGTTGAACAGCAGTTTCCGGTTCTGTTCGGCCGGAAAAAAACCGGGGGTGATGGTGTTGACCCGCACCCCCTTGGCCGCCCATTCGCGCGCCAGGAAGAGACTTAAATTCACAACCGCCGCCTTGGCCGCCGAATACGCCACCACCCGGGAGAGCGGCACTTGCGCCGCCACGCTGGCGATGTTGATGATGCTGCCCTTGCCCCGCCGGCACATCGCAGGGCCGAATTCCTGGCAGGGCAGGAGGACCCCGCCCACGAGATTCAGATCGAAGTTGGCCTGCCACGCCTCCAGCGCAATCTTCTCGAACGGATTCTCCGGTGTCACCGTGACCTTGGGATCGTTCCCGCCCGCGGCATTCAGGAGGATGGTGGGGACGCCGAGAGTGGCTTCGATCTGCTCGTGGGCTTCGGTCAGGCTGCAACGGGAGGCTGCATCCACTTGGAAGAACGCGGCATTGCCCCCGCGGGATTGGATCGTCTTTACCCGCGCCTGACCCCGGTCGGCATTGCGACCGAGGATGGCGATTCGTGCTCCCGCTTCCGCCAGCCCCTCGGCCAGCGCGCCGCCCAGCACACCGGTCCCTCCGATTACCACCGCGACTTCGCCCGCCAGATCAAATAATTTCATAATGCCGGTCCAGCATGTTGCAAATCCGGTGGCGATTGAAGAAGTTTTTTGGTCCGGTCCGGCTGCAACTGCATGCACCCGTCGTCACCTTGGATTGCGGGGTGGGACTTGCGCTTGGGTGTCCTTGAGAAGACAGCTTGCTTCCTTGCCGCAAGCACCCATTATCCCCGGGCAAACCGAGTCCCGATCGAAACGGTGGCGGCTCGGGCCGGTTGGTCCGCGTAATCTCCCGGAAAGGAAATCATGAAAATGAAGCGAATGATCATTGTCGGCTTGATCGGAATGGTGGCGAACGGCCTGTGCGCCGCCGAATCCAGTTTCAAGGAAAGAGTCACCAAGGCCGCCACGTCGGTGGGGAACCAGATGAATTACAGTTGGGCGACGACCATGCTCGAGGCGGACGGCAGTCCGGGCAAACTGGGCACAATTCAAGGCAAGGCCGAAAAGGGGGGCGTGACTTGGTTGAGCTTCGCGGTCGGGGGCCTGCCGGTTGAGGTCTGCATGAAGGGCGGAAAAGGGACCGCCAAAGCACTGGAAGGCTGGCAGACGTTCGAGGAAGTTGCCCAAGCGGGTGGCACCGCCCAGGCGGTGGTCCGCTTCCTGCGCAACTACAAAACGCCCGTGGCCGAGTCCGCCGCGCTGGCCGAAAAAGCGATGGCGCTCAGCGAGGTGGATGGCGCGATTTCGGGGGAACTTCCGGCGGACACCGTCAAAGAACTGTTGCTGCTCGGCACACGGCAACGGGAAGGTCAGCAGCGACCGAAAGCGGATAACGTCAGCGGGTCGGTCAGATTTTGGATCAAGGACGGCGCGCTGGCTCGCTTCGAGATCAAAGTAGCCGGCAAGGTGACCACCGGCGAACGCGAGACCAATATCGATCGGACCACCACGGTGGAAATCAAGGATGTCGGCAAAACCAAAATGGACGTGCCGGAAGAGGCGAAGTCGAAGTTAAGCTAACCGCCCGCGCGGCAGGCAGCGTTTCTTCTGTTGCTTAGGGCGGAGCAAGTGCAAGGGCTGAGCCGGCGGCAAAAATCCATTTCTCCGCTGTTATTCGAACCCGCTGCTGAGGTAAGTTGAGGCCGTGATTCGCAACATCATCTTTGACTGGTCCGGCACGCTGGTGGACGATCTGCCCGCCGTTTGGGAGGCCACCAATTACGTCCTGGCGCAAGCCGGTCGTTCCGAGATGACGCTGGCGGAGTTTCGCGCCGAATTCTGCCTGCCATTCACGATCTTCTACGAGAAGCACACGCCGCACATTCCCTTGCCCCAACTGGAGTCCTGGTTTCACAGTCGTTTTCGTGCGGTGCAATCCTCGGTGGTGGCCTTACCCCACGCCCGGGAGTTTCTGGAGTTTTGCCGGCAGCATCGCGTGCGGACGTTTCTGCTGAGCACGGTGGCGGACGAGCATTTTGCGGTGCAACAGCGGGCCACGGGTTTCGGCGGTTTTCTCGACCAGCCCTATACCGGAGTTTGGGACAAGCGCCAGAAGATCCACGAAATTCTCGCCGACAACAAATTGCGCGCGGAGGACACGCTCTTTGTGGGCGACATGGAACACGATATCGAGACGGCCAAACACGGCGGCATTCAATCCTGTGCCGTGCTCACGGGCTACAACACGTTGGAACAGTTGCGGCGCGCCCAGCCGGATTTGATTGTGGAACACCTGGGCGAGCTGCGCGCCATTCTCGCCCGGAATGAACGGCGATTGAAACCGGAGGCCGAACAGGCGGCTGCGGCGTTGGCGCCGGTGGTTACCGTTGGCGCCCTGATCTTCAACCCGGCCAACCAGGTGTTGCTGGTCCGCACGCACAAATGGTCCAACCTCTGGGGCATCCCCGGAGGCAAGGTCAAGTGGGGTGAACCGGCCGTGGACGCGTTGCGGCGCGAGCTTCGCGAGGAAACCAATCTCGCCGTGAAGGAGGTTGAGTTCGTCCTGGTCCAGGATTGCATTCAGTCCCGGGAGTTTTATCGCCCCGCGCATTTTGTCTTGCTGAACTATACCTGCCGCTGCACCGGTGATGTTGCGGTCAAACTCAATGACGAGGCGCAGGAGTTCCGCTGGGTGGAATTGGCGGCAGCGGTCCAAATGGCAATCAACCAACCCACGCGAACGCTCTTGGAGGCGGTCATGAATCCGGCCGCCCGGCGCCAACGCCAACCCGTTTGAACGATGTCACAAATCTCGATTGTTGATTTGGAAGTGCATTTCCACGTAGGCGTTCCCGAAGCGGAACGCGCCAAGCCGCAACGCCTGTTGCTTACCGTGGACATGAGTCATGATTTTTCCGCCGCCACCGCCACGGACCGGGTCACGAAGACGATTGATTATTTCCAGGTGGCGCAGCGAATCCTCCAGCTCGGTACGGGGCGCAGTTGGAAGTTGATCGAGAAACTGGCGTCCGACGTGGCCGATCTGGTTTTGCGTGAATTCCAACCATCCAGCGTCACGGTGCTGGTGAAAAAATTTCCGCTCCCGCAAGCCCGTTATGTCGCGGTGAGTTTGACCAAGCGCCGCGCCCCGCCGGCCTGATCAGATCGTTGGGTGGGGATACCCCGTGATGTAGGTTTCCAACTGCTGGATGGTTGAGCTTTGCGAGGAGATGATCCAGTTCACGAGGTCGCCGATGGAGATCACCCCGAGGACTTTGCCGCCGTCCATCACCGGCAGATGCCGGATTCGATGCTCCGTCATCAACCGCAAGCATTCATCCACCGTATGGTCCGGGCTCACCGACACCACGCGACCGGAAAGAATGTCCCGCACCGGCGTATCCTTGGAGGAGCGGCCCTTCAAGACGACTTTGCGGGTGTAGTCCCGCTCCGAAAGAACCCCCAGCAGCCGGTCGTCTTTGAGGACCAGCAACGCCCCGACATTTTTGTCGGCCATCACCTGGATGGCTTCCAAAACCGTGGCCTCCGGCTGGATGCTCCAGACCGTACTGCCCTTGTAGTTTAGAATCTCACGGATCGGGATGGCATGGCTCATGAGCGGACTTGGGACGAGGGTGAATGGAAAACGGCGGGATGGCCGGTCGGTACCATCAAATGAACGGGTGCCGTGAAACGCGGTCGGAGCAGATGACCAGCGTCGTTGCCGTGGCACGATTCAAAAGATGGCCGTGACATGGAAAAATCCTAGCACAGGCCCCAAAGCGTGAACACAACAATTATTCGCGAGCATTCCCGGTTTCATGCGGGGGTGCAAAACGTCCGGGCCGAAAGCGTTGGCCCAATTGCGACGCCAGGAACATTCCTGGTGCCGGCGGTGGTTCAAGCATGCCGACCGGCCGGCGGTCGCGTTGGGCAAACGCGGAGTGTGCCCGGGGAATGCCGCCCGCCGAACTGCTCGAAAATCAAAGGCATCGCCGCACCGTGATGGTCGGCCCTCGCGGCGCGGATTTTCTTCCGCGCATCCGGTTCGAGCAACCGGTCGTCCCCCACCGCCTCGGCCGCCATCATTGCCTGCTCGAAGTGGCTCACGATGGTCCCTTCCTTCAGGCCACGAAGTTGCCCAACCTCCGCCACAGTTTTGCCTTGGCGAAAGCCATGCCGGCTCTCGCGCACAGGGTCTCAGAACTTGGAACGCATGCGTGCCACCGGCTCGCTGAAGGAGTCATCGGCGAACATCTGACGCGGATTGCTTGCCAGATAGGCCGCAATCGCGCGGCGAAAGACAGCGCCGAATTCGCGCTGTTTCTTCTCGCCCACGCCGCTGATGCGGGAAAACTCGCGGTCGTTCGCCGGATAAAACCGCGCCATCTGCCGGAGGGCGACGTCGGAAAAAATGATATAGGATGGCACGCCGCGGTCGTCCGCCAGCTGCTTCCGCAGGGCGCGGAGTTGCTCGAACAACGCCTCGTCACAGGCGATTTCGCCGGCGCGGTGCTTTTGGGTCGCCGGCGCGGCAACGGGCCGGGTCAGGGTCACTGGCTGCCGCGACTTTAGTGCGGCGCGGCCGGCGTCAGTGAGTTCGAGGATGTTGAATTTGTCGGGATTCTGAAACAGGAAGCCGAGCCGGACCAGTTCACGGCCGACCGCGCCCCATTCCGCGCGGTTGTGCTCCTGGCCGATGCCATAGGTGGAAAGCGTTTCGTGGCCGAACTTGCGCACCTTTTCCGTCTCCGCCCCACATAATACTTCCACGACGTGCTGCACCCCCACACCGAAGCCGCTCTTTTCCCGGATACGGTACACGCACGAGAGAAACTTCTGGGCCGCCAGCGTGCCATCCCAGGTCTGGCGCGGCGCGAGGCAGTTGTCGCAGCCGCCGCAGTTTGGAGCGCCGGTCTCCGCCCCGGCGTGCTTCAATCGAGAATCGGGACGCGCCGGGTCGGAGACCGGCGCTCCAAACTTCTCCCCAAAATATCCCAGCAGAAAAGCGCGCCGGCAGCTCGCCGCTTCGGCGTAGTGCACGATTTGCTCCAGTTGGGCGCGGGCGATTTCGCGTTCCTTCGGATCCGGCTTTTCGTCGATGAAGCGGCCGTACTTGATGCGGTCGCCGGGGCTGAACAGCAGCAGGCATTCGCTCGGCAGGCCATCCCGGCCGGCGCGGCCCGTTTCCTGGTAGTAACCTTCGATGTTTTTGGGCAGGTCGTAATGGATCACGAAGCGGACGTTGGGCTTGTTGATGCCCATCCCGAAAGCGATCGTCGCACAGACGACGCGCACTTCATCCCGGAGAAAGGCTTCCTGATTCTGCGAGCGCGCGGCGGGGTCGAGTCCGGCGTGATACGGCGCCGCCGGGATGCCATCCGCCGCCAGTTTGCCGGCCAGCTGTTCGGCCGTCTTGCGGGCCTGGCAATAAATGATCCCACTTTCCCGCCCGCGGCCACGGATGAAATTCCGGATCTGCTCGTACGAGCCCACTTTGGCCGAAACGCGATAGGTCAGGTTGGGGCGGTTGAAACTCGCGACATAACACCGGGGCGACCGCAGCCGGAGTTGCGCCTCAATGTCGCGGCGCACGCGCTCGGTCGCCGTCGCCGTGAGCGCGAGCATCGGCACGTCCGGGAATTTCTCGCGCAACCCTGCGATCTGCCGGTACTCCGGCCGGAAATCGTGGCCCCATTCGCTGATGCAATGGGCCTCGTCGATTGCGAACAGATTCACGTTCCACTGCTGCAAATCCTCTGCAAAGCCGGACAACATGAGCCGCTCCGGCGCGACGTAGAGCAACCGGAATTCCCCGTTGTGCAAGCCGCGCAGCCGCGGCCGGGATTCGCCCGCCGCCAGCGTGGAGTTGAGGAACGTGGCGGCCACTCCCGCCGCCTGCAGCGCATCCACCTGGTCTTTCATCAGCGCAATGAGCGGTGAAACAACCACGGTGAGTCCCGGCCGCGCGAGCGCCGGGAGTTGAAAGCACAGCGACTTGCCGCCACCGGTGGGCAATACCGCGAACACGTCCCGCCCCGCGAGCACGTCGTGGATGATCTCCTCCTGCAACGGTCGGAACGAACTGAATCCGAAGTACTGCTTCAGCAAGGGACGCAGTTGGCTGGCGGGTGCGGTCACAATGGAAATTTGCCGGAACGCTCGAAGGATGGAAATGCGAAATAAAAAGTGACCGCGCCGCCCGGCGAAAGCTGGGCCTGCGATGGCAAACTCCAGGGCTCACGATGCCACGGCGGCGGGTGTTCATCGGGCCGGGGTGTCGTTTGCGCGGTTGGAGCGGCTTTGACCTTGTATGTTTCCGAAGCGGATGATTACCCTGCCGCCGTCATCACAACGAAAGCCCGGTGTGAGACGATGTCCTAACATGCACCACCTGCGACGACTCTCCTTCACGTGCATCGCCATGCTGCTGGGAGGGGATGGCCGCGCGGCCACCATGACCAACACCAGCGCCACGCTCAACGGTGCGGTCAATCCCGACGGCCTGGCGACCGTGGCCTGGTTCGAGTGGGGACTTGGCGGCCGCTTTGATCAAAAAACCGTGCCGGTTGCGCTCGGGGCCGGCGCCAGCGCCGTTGCATTCACCGCCAGCCTCGACGGCTTGACTCCGGGGATGACGTACCGCTTTCGTGTCGGTGCCAGCAACAGTGTTGGGGTCGTGACGCGAGGTAGCGATGCGGCATTGCTTTCACCCGCCGTCAGCCGGCTCGGCCCTGACCCGCTCACGAATCAATGGGGCGTGGCTTACGTAGATCCGGGCTTGGTGCTGGGTGGCGCCCCGGTTGCGCTGGCGGGCGGACGGGTCCACAGCTACGCGCTCAAAGCGGACGGCACCGTTACGGGCTGGGGCGAAGGTTCGATAGGGCAGACGAATTTTCCCGCCAGCGCGACGAATCTCATTGCCCTCGCCTCCGGACAAAACCATGGCGTTGCGGCGCGCGCCAACGGCACGGTCGTGGCCTGGGGACAAAATCTCTCCGGCCAGACCAATGTTTCGGCCAGTGCCACCAATGTGCTTGCGGTGGCGGCGGGCGAATCCTTTTGTCTCGCGCTGCGCACCAACGGAACGTTGGTGGGCTGGGGCGACGGCTTTTACGGCCAGACCAACCCGCCCGCGACTGCGACCAACACGATCGCCATTGCCGCGGGTCAGCGCCATTGCCTTGCGTTGCGAGCCGACGGCTCCGTGATCGCGTGGGGCTACAACGGTTTTGGGCAGACCAATGTTCCCGTCGCGGCGAGCAGTTTCATCGCCATCGCCGCCGGGGCCGGCCACAGCCTCGCCTTGCGCCAGGATGGCGTGGTGATCGCCTGGGGACTGAACTCCTACAATCAGACCAATGTTCCCCCGGACGCGACCAATGTCGTCGCCATTGCCGCCGGCTTTTATCACAATCTGGCGTTGCGGGCGGATGGGACGGTGATCGCCTGGGGGGCCGGCACGATCAACGGCGCAACGCCGCATCATGGCCAGGCGCAAGTGCCCGCGGCGGCCACGAACGTCATCAGCATCGCCGCCGGTTACTACCACAGTCTTGCGTTGCATGGCGACGGGAGGACTACCGCGTGGGGCGCTGGCACGCTTAACACCGGCGCGTTTCCAAGTTTGGGTCAGGCCATGGTCCCGGCCGGGCTGAATAATTTAACCCTCCCCGTGCTCGTCAGCGGCACGGTGGACACAATGCTCCCGGGGAATTACCCGCTTGCCTACACAGTGCCAAACGCATTCGGCGGGGTGGGGACCATCGCCCGCACCGTCGTGGTTGCCAGTCCGCCGCCTGCGCCGAACCTTGGGTCGGTGACCATGCTCGGCACCGGCGCGTTTCAATTCAACTTCACCAACGCTGCCCCCAACCATTTCACCGTGCTGGCGGCGACCAATGCGACCTTGCCGCTGAATCAATGGTCGGTGCTGGGTGCGGCGACGCAGATTGCGCCGGGGATGTTTCAGTTCACCGACCCGCAAGCGACAAATTTTCCACAGCGATTTTATCAGGTGCGCTCGCCGTAAGCGGGGGACCGTTGGAAGTGGGGTCGCGAGCGGCAGCGCGGACCCGGCCGGATCAAACGCCACCGAACCGTCGGTGGCGCTTGGCATACTCTTCGAGGGCGGCGTAGAACTGCGGCTTGCGAAAATCCGGCCAGAGCGTGGGAGTGATGACGAATTCGGCGTAGGAAATCTGCCAGAGCAGAAAATTGCTCACGCGCATCTCACCGCTGGTGCGGATCAGCACGTCCGGGTCGGGCAGGTGCCGCGTCCACAGATGTTGGGACACGGTTTGCTCGGTGATGTCCGCGGGCTCCAGCTGGCCGCGCCGGACTTTTTCGGCAATGCCGCGCACGGCTTCGACGATTTCATTGCGCCCGCCGTAACTCAGCGCCAGCACGAGGGTGAGGCCGTTGTTCTTTGCCAGGGCGGCAATGGATTTTCTGAGCTGTTCCTGCACATTTTCCGGCAGGCGATAAATCTGGCCGATGGCTTCGAGCCGGACGTTGTTCTTGTTCAGGTCAGGCGTCTCGGACTTGAGATAATTGATGAGATACTTCATCAAGGTATCGACCTCGTCCTTGGGGCGGTTCCAGTTTTCGGCCGAGAATGCGTAGAGCGTGAGATACTTGATGCCGAGATCGCCCGCGGTGCGGATGATCACGCGGGCCGATTCCGCGCCCTGCCGATGCCCTTCAATGCGGGGCAGGTGCCGTTGCTTCGCCCATCGCCCGTTGCCGTCCATGATGATCGCCACGTGCTGGGGCAACTGGGCCTTGGCTTCGGCGGTTAACTGTGAAAGGGCGGAACTCATGTTCGCTTTCGCACAGGCTACGCGGATCGCGGATCGCCGTCCATCAAATGACGGTCGCGACCACCTCGCCTTCTCTCATCAGCCCGCCTGCGGTCCGCAATGCTTTCAGTTGCCGAATGATTTCGCGCCAATAGTGCCGGTCGGCCAGTTGCAGGGCAGCAATTCGACTCTTATGCAATTCTCCGATCCGATGTTCAATGCACTCTGATGCCTCATTACCGGCCCGCGTTTGCCGCCCGAACTCGCCGACATCCCGGTCGAATGCATCAGTGGCGACGTTGACGGCGGCGGGATGTTCGGTAAAGAATATCGCCAGTTCCGGGAGCGTGAAAATATTTTGCAAGGCCCAAAGAAAATCGGCGGCGGACGTGGCGCACTCCGGCTGGTCAAACCATGCGAGGGCGAGCTTGCTGATGATGGGGTAATCTTCGAGGCGCTGAGTTTTCTTCAGCTCAACGAGCGGTTGGAGCCCGATGGTGGGGATGGTCCCCCACTCGGTTTCCATCGGTCGCGCGGTGGCCGAGGCGCTGGCGAACGAACCGGCGCGCGGCGGCTTGCCCATCACGTCCAGAAAGATAGCGCCGCCATCATCGCCGGGCAGGAGGAAATGAAACCCATGACCCTGCAGCAGGTGTTCGGTCGTAAAAGGCGGGGTGAGTTTGTAGTAACGCGCCTGTATTTCCCGCAACGTCGCGAGGAAACGTGCACGGTTCGCTTCGGTGGGGTTGATCCAGAGATCAATGTCTTCGGAGAAGGTTGCCGCGCCGTAAAGGACGGTGGCTTGCCCGCTGATCAGCAGATATTCGCCGCCGTTCCGGTCAAGGCTTTGGAAAAAGTTTGCGATCATGCACCGCCTTCAAGTCCGGCAAACGGGAGCGCATCTGCCAACTGCGACGCAACCGCTCGCGGGGTGTGAGGCGTCGCCACACGTTGGCCTTGTAAGGTGAGACGGCTTCACCCAACGTTAGCGTGCCGGCGGCGGCGTCAAAATGTTTGTCGGCGGCTTCCATCACTTAAACCAAGCTGCGGCTGTTGGCGGGGGCAAGCTAGCGAATTTCAAGTGCAACACAAGTCCGGCGAGGCTTGCCGTCCATGATGATCGCCACGTGCTGGGGCAGCTGCGCTTTGGCTTCGGCGCTGATCGCTTGGGTCGCTGCACTCATGGGGCGATGCGTTGCCAGGTGAGTGTTGAAAGTTGAAAGTTGAAAAGCACGGCCCGCGACAACGGCAGCAACCTGTAACTTTTAACCTTCAACCGGCCACTCATACAAAGATGGTCTGATCCCGGGCCGGGCCCACGGACGCAATATACAGCTTCGCGCCGGTCAATTCCGCGATGGCCTTGAGGTAGGCCTGCGCCTTTGCCGGCAGTTGCTTCCAGCTCTTCGCCTTGTGGGTCGGCGTGAGCCAGCCTTCAAACTCGGCATAGACCGGCTCGCAAGCCGCCAGCACGTCGGCGTCGTTCGGCATGTAGTCGTACCGCTTCTTTCCCTGCCGGTACGCGACACACACCTTGATTGTGGCCACCGTATCGAGCCCATCGAGGTTGGTGACCGCCAGGTCGTCAATGCCGTTCACCATGGTGGCGTGACGCGTGGCTACGGAGTCAAACCAGCCGCAGCGCCGCGCGCGTCCCGTCGTCGCGCCGAATTCGCGGCCCATGCCGTGCAGCAGGTCGGAAATCTCCTGGTTCTCCGTTGGCAACGGCCCTTCACCCACGCGGGTCGTGTAGGCCTTGAGCACCCCCACCACGCGATCCATCCGGTGCGGCGGTACCCCTGAGCCGGTGCACGCCCCGCCGGCGGTTGTGTTGGAGGAGGTGACGAACGGGTAGGTGCCGTGGTCAATGTCCAGAAACGTTCCCTGCGCGCCTTCGAACAAAATATCCTCGCCCCGCTGCATCGCCTGGTGCAGCAGCACGACCGTGTTTTCCACGAAAGGCTTCAAGAACTTACCGGCCTGGCGGTAATCCGCGAACACCTGCTTGAACGAAAGCGGTTTGGCGCCGAGGGCCTTGAGCACCTCGTTGTTCTCCTTGATGCGCCGGGCCAGCTTTTCCTCGAGCCGCACCGGATCGATCAGGTCCGCCATGCGCAACCCGACGCGGGCCGCCTTGTCGCCATACGCCGGGCCGATGCCGCGCTTGGTGGTGCCAATCTTGTTCTTGCCTTTGAGCACTTCGCGTTGGGCATCGAGTTCCCGGTGGTACGGAAAGACCACGTGCGCGGTCTCGCTCACCACGAAGTTACGGCCGACCTTGATCCCCAGTTTTTGCAGGCCGGTGATTTCGCTCACAAGGCCAAGGGGATCGATCACCACGCCGTTGCCGATGACGCACAGCTTGTTCTTCCGCAGGATCCCGGACGGAATCAAGTGAAGGACGTACTTCTGTTTGCCCAGAAAAACTGTGTGCCCGGCATTGTTGCCGCCCGCATACCGGACCACCACGTCCGCCTGTTCGGTGAGCACGTCAATGATTTTGCCTTTGCCTTCGTCGCCCCACTGGGCGCCGACCAGAATCGTATTTGCCATAAATTCAAGCTGCGTCTGCGCAATAAAAATCCCCGAACCTGCATTCGGGGCAAAGCGTCGTAATCTTTGCGGACAGAGGCTAAAAACCACGGCGCCGCATGTCAATCTCGCGCTGGGCGCCGACCCGGCCTTGGGAACATGTGCCCGGGCCAGGCAGTCGCCCATTTGATGCCAGTCACTTATCACTGAAACGCAATATCCGCCTGACTTCGGGCAAAGGACAGCTTGCGGTTCCAGTCCAAAGCAAGTAGAACCTCACGATGAATTTAAGCGTTCATCTTGCCAAAACGTTCCCTGCTCGGACGATGTCAGTGCTTGGGCTGGGATTGTTGCTCAGTGCGTGTGGTCGCGAGGAAGCCAGGTCTTACCGCGTGCCCAAGGAAGCTCCGGCCAATGCCCAGTCGGGGCTGCCAGCCGGGCATCCGGATATTTCCACTGGCGGACCGAGTGTCGCCCCTGCCGCCACCCCGCGGCTGAGCTGGACGAAGCCTGATGGCTGGAACGAAGTCCCGCCCGGTTCGATGCGGGTCGCGTCCTTCAATGTAAAAGGCGACGACGGCAAACAGGCGGATGTCAGTGTGATCCCGTTGCCCGGCGCGGCCGGTGGTGATGTGGCGAACGTCAACCGCTGGCGCGGCCAGGTGGGTCTGGGATCGTTGTCAGCTGAAGAACTGGCTAAAACTGCCGAGGCCGTGGAAATCGCCGGCCAGCCGGCTCAGCTCTACGATGTGGCCGGCGCCGCCAGCGGCTCGGGCGATCCAACCCGCATCCTCGGCGTCATTCAACAGCGCGACGGCATGGCATGGTTCTTCAAGATGACCGGCCACGATCCGTTGGTGGCAAAAGAGAAGCCTGCCTTCGTGGCCTTCCTCAAGTCGGTCAAATATGAAGCCGGTGGCGCCCCGGCGGGTTTGCCGGCCAATCATCCCCCGGTGGGTGGTGAAGCCCTGCCCGCGGGGCATCCGGACATTTCCACCATTCCGGCCACCGCCGCCTCCGCGCCGGCCCCTTCCGGTGAAGGCAAACCGAAATGGGAAGTGCCGGCGGGCTGGAAAGAAATTCCCGGCGGACAATTTCTGGTCGCAAAATTCACGCTGGCCGGCGACGGCGGGGCGCAGGCCGCGGTGAACGTCAGCATGTCCGCGGGCGATGGGGGCGGGCTGGCGGCCAATGTGAACCGCTGGCGCGGGCAGTTGGGGCAGACCGCCTGGACGGCGGCCGAGTTGCCGCAACACACAAAAGAGATTCCGGTGGCCACCGGCACCGCGACGCTGGTTGAGATGAGCGGCACCGACGGCCGCACCGGGCAGCCCGCTTCGCTCGTGGGGGCGATGGTGGTGCACTCCGGGCAGGCCTGGTTCTATAAACTCATGGGGGACGCGAAAGTGGTCGAGAGTCAGAAGGCGGCGTTCACGAAATTTGTGCAAACCGCAAAATACTGACATGCTCGAACGCCTCTACAAGATTTTCACCTCGCTCCGGCTGACCGTCATCCTGCTGGCGCTGGGTCTGATCCTCGTCTTCTGGGGCACGATTGCCCAGGTGAACCTCGGGCTCTACAAGGCGCAGAATGAATTCTTCCGCAGCTTCTTCATCTTCTGGTCGCCGGCCGGCTCCAGTATCCGGCTCCCGATTTTCCCCGGCGGCTATCTCGTTGGCGGATTGTTGCTGATCAATCTGTTTGCGGCGCACCTGCGGTATTATCAACCGGGCCGGAAGAAATGGGGCATCGTCCTGATTCATCTGGGGGTCGTGCTGCTGCTCCTCGGCCAGTTGCTCACCGATTTGCTTTCGACGGAAAGCATGATGCACATCCGGAATGGCGAATCGAAGAATTACTCCGAGGCTTCCATGGCCTATGAACTGGCCGTCACGGACATCACCGACCCCGCCAACGATCAGGTGGTGGCCATCCCCAGCCGGTCGCTGACCGCCCGCGGCGAATTCACCCACGCCGATCTGCCTTTCGCCGTGCGGGTGAAGACATTCTACCTCAACTCTTCCCTGACGGAAAAACCGGCCGAAGGCTACACCGAGGTGAGTGTGACGGCCGGGATGGGGGCCAAACCCGGACCCGGCATCTGGTGGCAGGAGTTGCCCCACGTCACCAAGATGGACGAACGCGATATGCCGTCCGCCATTGTGGAGTTGTTCACCCCGTCCGGTTCGCTCGGCTCGTATCTCGTTTCCGGTTTCCTCTCGCGTCCGCAGGAATTCAAGCATAACGGCCGCACCTACCAACTGGCGTTGCGCCCCGAACGCTACTACAAGCCCTTCAAACTGCACCTCATCGAGTTCAAGCATGATCGCTATGCCGGCACGGAGATTCCCAAGAACTTTTCCAGCCGCGTGCGCCTGCAACGACCGGATACGGGGGAGGACCGCGAGGTCCTCATCTACATGAACAACCCGCTGCGCTATGCCGGTGAAACTTTTTACCAGGCGAGCTTCGACAAGGATGACCAGGGCACCGTGCTGCAAGTCGTCCGCAACCCCAGCTGGCTCACGCCGTATTTCGCGTGCGTCATGGTGGCGGCGGGCATGACGTTGCAATTCATGGCCCACCTGGTTCGCTTCGCTTCAAAACGCAAAACCCCATGAAAGCGCTCTACAAAATTGCCCCGTGGTTTTTCGTGGCGCTGTTCGCCACGGAAATCATCGCCATCATGCTGCCCAAGCGGGACGGCGAAATGCACACCCGCGAATTTGGCCGCCTGCCCGTGCTGCTCAACGGCCGCATCCAGCCGCTGGACTCCGTGGCGCGCAATGCCCTCCTCCAGATCCGCAGCACCGGCGACGTGCCGCTCGAGGAAGTCCCGTCCTGGAAATTCTGGCATCACCCCAAGAAGCTCACGTCCACGGAATGGTTGCTCGAAACCTTCTTCAAGCCGGAAGTTGCCGACACCCGCCCGATTTTTCTGATTCACCATCCCGAGATCATCAGCGAACTCAAGCTGGGCGAAAAGGGCGTCGAGAAATCCGGGCTGCGCTATTACACCTTCAATGACCTTGGGGGCGTGCTGTCGGAGATTGGCGCGCAGGGCCGGAAGGCGGGCGAGATCGAGGACGCGCAACGCACCACGTATCAGAAGCAGATCCTGAAACTCGGCAATGCGGTCATCCTGTACCAGCGCTTGAAGAACAGCATGCAGCCCGCGGGCACCCACGATTTCGCCAGCGTGATTGCGGAATACCAGGCGGCGCTGCCCGCCGGGCTGGCCGCCTTTCGGGCGCAACAGGCGGGCCAGCCGGTGGATCAGGAGGCCCTGCGCAGGTTCGGCGGCCTCGCGCAACAGATGGATGCCCTGGCGAATATGGCCTATCCGCTCGTGATTCCGCCCCTGGATCCGGCGACCGACCGGCAAGCCTGGCTCAACGTCGGCGCCAGTTTGCTTGGCGCTATTCAAGGCCGCGCGATTCACCCGGCCGTGGGCTTTTACGCGCGGATGGCCGAGGCTTATGCGCATGGCAACGCCGCGGATTTCAACAAGGCGCTGGCGGATTACCAGGCGTCGCTCGCCCCCCAATTTGCCAGGGAAGTGGAAAAAGGCCGGTCGGAGTACTATTTCAACCAGATCAAGGTTTTTCTGCACGCGACCATCATCTACATCTTCGCCTTCGTCCTGGCGGGCGGCGCGCTGCTGGCCTACGGCGTGTCCCCGAACCTGTCCGAATCCCTCCGGCGTTCCGCGTTTTATCTCATCGCCCTGGCGTTTGTCGTGCACACTTTCGGGCTGATCTACCGGATGATGCTGGAAGGCCGGCCGCCCGTGACGAACCTTTATTCCTCCGCCATTTTCATCGGCTGGGGCACCTGCGGCCTGGGCCTGGTGCTGGAACGCGTTTACAAAGTCGGCCTTGGCAGCGCCGTCGCGGGCCTGGCCGGGTTTGTCACTCTGCTCATCGCGCACAACCTCGCGCTCGGCGGCGATACCATGGAAATGATGCGCGCCGTGCTCGACACCAATTTCTGGCTCGCCACCCATGTCGTCGTCGTGACGCTGGGCTACGCCGCGACGTTTGTGGCCGGCACGCTGGCCATGGCTTACATCGTCCTCGGGGTCCTGACCCCGCTTCTGGCCGCAAAAGTTGGCAAGGTCGGCGGCTCCACCAACCTGGGCCAGGCGCTCGGGAAGATGGTTTATGCCATCGTCTGCTTCGCCGCGTTGTTCAGCTTTACCGGCACCGTCCTCGGCGGCATCTGGGCCGACCAATCTTGGGGCCGGTTCTGGGGTTGGGATCCGAAGGAAAACGGCGCCCTCCTGATCGTGATCTGGAATGTGCTCATCCTGCACGCCCGTTGGGGCAAACTCGTGGCGGATCGCGGGCTGATGAATCTCGCCATCTTTGGCAATATCGTCACCGCCTGGTCGTGGTTCGGGGTGAACATGCTCGGCATCGGCTTGCATGCGTACGGCTTCATGGACGCCGCGTTCAAATGGCTCATGCTGTTTAACGGCAGCCAGGTCGCCCTCATCGTGCTTGGCTGCCTGCCCCTGACCCTGTGGAAAAGTTTTCAAAGCCCCGCGGCCACCCCGCCGGCTCCGCCCCAGAACGGCCGGAAGATTTCGCCTGCGCCCGCCGCGTAAAACGTCCGCCGCGACTTCGCCCCTGAAATTATCCGGGGGCGGCAATGCCCGTCGCCTTTGACATGCGCTAACCTCCCGCTCATGAAGTAGCCGCCGAGGTAACGAGGCGGACCATGGGCTGCAATTCTTAAGTGAATCCGCCTCCTCACGTCGGCGGCTACGTCGTGCGAGGAGGTTTTTGAACGGGCAGTTGACGGCAATCGCGTGCCGGTGGACCCGCACATCAGCCCATTTCATACCTCCATCCGGTGGTTTTTGTCGGTTGACCCTCATCGGGCGCCGTCCTAGATTCGGCTGGTGGACCGGAAAGCGCCGAGAAATCAGTTTCCATGTTTGGCGGCTCATGTCCGATATTATGGAAGGCTTTCCATCCACATGAATCGTTGGGCATTTTGCGAATGAACACTTCTCTCCAGATCTCACCCCATTATCGGAATGCAATCTTCAGAGCCGTTGCATTGCAGGTGATTGTCGGATTCTTGAGCCTGATGATTCTCGACGGCGGCGAGGTTGCCCAGATCTGCGGGGCAGCCCTCTTAGCATTTTGGGGTGGCGTGATAGTCCTGATTTGGCGACATCCCCAGTCTCCGACCTATACAGACATTCAGTTGATTCGTTTTGGGTATTTGGCAGTTGTGATCCTGGCCGGCTTATTGATCCATGTCATTTGGCACTTGAGAGGTGTTGGATGAAGGCATTTTCCAACCAAATCAGGGAGCAGCTCTTTCGCCGTCGCAGGGTCGTAGGCCACAACGCACCACGAATCTGATGATTGTCGTTGGACATATTTTACTGGCGACGGGCCTGGTGGTTGCCTTGATCGGGAACGTCATGTTTCTGACCGTCGCTTTCCGACGCAGTCTTTGGTGGTTCTTTGGTTGCTTGTTCATCCCGCTTGTGGACATCGCCTTTTTGTTTTTGAATCGGAAGGCTACAGCTAAACCGTTCGGAATCGGATTGCTCGGACTGATTCTTTTCTGCGTGGGTGCTGGAATGGCTGGGATTGTCTAGGCGCTTGATCCTGGCCTTCCGCATCCACGAGAATCAAACGCCATGGCCACTAAAAGAAAATCACTGAAGCAGCACATTGAGTATCACAAAGACGGCAGCGTCTGGGCCAAAGGCCCGATGGCCGATGGCGTGCCTACCGGCGCCTGGGTGTGGTTTCGCAAAGACGGCACGAAGCTGCGGTCGGGGCACTTCGCGAACGGACAGCAGGTTGGCGAATGGATCACCTACGACAAAACGGGGCAGGTCTATAAAGTGACCCACATCAAACCGAAGGCAAAGTAGACCGGCGGCAAATCACCGCTTGACGCCAAAATTGGTGAGGAGCAAGTTTGATCCATGATCACCGCCGCGAACGCAATTCTCCATCATCGACGGCGCGTGAAACAGCCAGTGTCGTTCGGCCCGGCCGGAAATTCATTCCGAGTCTTCGCCTTCACATTGATCGAGCTGCTGGTGGTGATTGCGATCATCGCGATCCTGGCGGCGATGCTCCTGCCGGCGCTGTCCAAGGCCAAGGAAAAGGCCAAGCGCACCCACTGCATCAGCAATCTCAAGAACCAGGCTTATGCCTTCACCATGTATGCCGGCGATTACCTGGACATTTTTCCCACCGCCGACAAAACCGAGGTCTGGAAGCTTGATGCGCTGTATGTCATGAGCAGCAACCAAGGGGTGGCCATGATCAGTTATGGAATGGCGGGTGGAAAATTTTCCACCACAGTGATCGATGGGCAGGAAGTGCCGACCGTCTGGCGTTGTCCCGCCCGCCCGGATGTGCCGCGGCTTTTCGGCACGTGGGGACTGCTGCATGTGGATCATTTCATGATCCTGACCGGTCTGTCGGGCAGCCGATTCACCGGCAAAGCGTCGCCCGCCAAGGCAAGTCACCGCGTCGGGCCGCTCACCGCCGATCACACCATGATTTATGTCGCGGATCGGACCTGGCGATCGAATCATGGTCCCCGAGGCACCACCGGCATCCCGTCCGGTCACAACCAGAGTTTCAGCGATGGGCATGCCGAATGGTTTCCCGCCAACCGTTTCCTGCGCGCCCAGCCTACAGACCCTTATCCCAAGCCATTGTGGAACTCCGGCTGGCCGTGGAGCTGGTCATGGGTGGAGCCCTGAAGCGCCGGTCCGGGGCGTGGAAATGGCGCTAAATCTTTCGCCTTGGGCTTGCGCTCGCCGAGTCCCTCGCTAGCATCGCCGCCATGCAAATCTCCACCCGGCGTCGCTGCACCCATATTCCATGAACCCGCGTTATTACGTCCCGATCTTTGGTCTTCTCACGGGCTTGGCCATCGGCGTGCAAGCAGCGGAGGACACAAACTGGCAACGATTGCGCGTGCCCGGTTTCTGGGAAAAGAACTTCGGCGGAGTGGTGACGGCCCACGATGGTTTTGCCTGGTATCGCTGTTTCCTCCGGGTTCCCGCCGAATGGCAGGGGGAAACGCTCACTCTGGAACTGGGCCAGATTGACGATTGCGATGAGACATTCTTCAACGGCACCAAGATCGGGGCGCGGGGCACGATTCAACCGTACCGCAGCGCCTCGGGCGAAGCCCGGCAGTACCCCATTGCGCCGGACCAGTTCCGGGCCGGGGACTGGAATATTTTGAGTGTCCGGGTCTGGGATGGCGGCGGGGCCGGCGGCATCGCGTCGGGCGCCTTGCGCCTCAGCTGTGGCAAGGGTGCGATGAATCTTGGCGGCGCGTGGGAATTCCGGACCGGCGATGATCCGAATTGGGCGCAATGGCCGGCGGGCCTGGATGGACCTGGCCGGGTTCAACTCGCCCAAGGCTTTGCCGCGAATGCCGGGCCACGGTTCGGGCAATCGGTTGATACCGCACCGCTCGCCGGGACTCAACCATTGACGCTGGGCGGAGATCTCGCTTCCCAACTCGTCGCCGGCGTGGACAAGTTCCTCCTGCGCGAAACCGACCGCTCGGTCGAACGCCGCGCCCGATTCTGGCAGCGGGATTTTTCCTCGCCCGAAGCCTACTCCCGCTCCATCGAAACAAATCGCCAACGGCTGGCGCACATCCTTGGAGTCCGGGATGCGCGGGTTGCCTCGCCGGAGATCGAACTGCTGGCCACCGTGGAGCAATCTTCCCTGGTTGGAAAAGGCGCCAACTACGAAATCCATGCCGTCCGCTGGCCGGCCTTTGGCAATGTTCACGCCGAGGGTTTGCTCCTTTCACCCACCGGCCGGGCGCCGGTGGCCGACATCGTTGCAATTCCGGATGCGGCGCAAACCCCCGAACAAATCTGTGGTCTCCAGGAAGGCGTTCCGGCGGAGTCGCAATACGCGCGGCGGCTGGCTGAGAGCGGATGTCGTGTGCTCATTCCGACAGTCATCGATCGCAGCCGCGGTCCCCACCTCGGGCGCACCCGCATCAGCGCCCGTCAGTTTCTTTACCACGCGGCTTTTGAACTCGGCCGCCACCTGATCGGATACGAGGTTCAGAAAGTATTGGCGGCCGTGGATTGGTACGCCAAGGCCGACACTGGTGCGGGCGGCAAGCCGCGTATCGGAGTGATTGGCTGGGGCGAGGGGGGACTCCTGGCGCTTTACGCCGGGGCGCTCGACCCGCGCATTGCGGCCGTCGGGGTGAGCGGGTATTTCGAAGATCGGAATCATCTCTGGGAAGAGCCGATTGACCGGAACGTGTTCGGCTTGCTGGAGCAATTTGGCGATGCCGAACTGGCGAGCATGATTGCCCCGCGCCACCTGATCGTCGAGGCGGCGCGAGGGCCGGAGTTGACCATGACTTACACTGACGGCGGCGCTCCGGCCCGCCTGACGACCCCCAAGCTGGAGGTGGTGAAAATGGAAGTGGAGCGGGCCGGCGCGCTCGTGCGCGGACTTCCGACGGCAACACCGATCGAATTGATCGTCAGCGGCGATGGAGTCGGGCCCTACGGCAGCGAGCCGGCCCTGGCCGCTTTTTTGACCGCCGTGGCACCCAAGACCACGCTCGCCGCAAACGCATCCGCCCCCAAACCATCGCGCGCTGGCGTGGATGCCGCTGGCCGTCAACTTCGCCAGTTGCAGGAAATCGACCAACACACCCAGCGCCTCCTCGTGAACAGTCCCGAAGTCCGGCGCGAGTTTATGAAGAAACTGGATACGCAATCGCTGGAAGCCTACGGGCGGACCAGCGAATGGTATCGGAACTATTTTGCCGAGGAAGTCGTCGGTCGCTTTGACCAACCGATGCTCCCGCCCAACGTCCGGACCCGCAAAGCGTATGAGGAAGAAAAGTGGGTGGGTTATGAAGTGGTGCTGGATGTGTTCCCGGATGTCATCGCCTATGGCATTCTCCTTCTGCCCCGCGATTTGCAGCCGGGCGAGAAGCGGCCGGTGGTGGTTTGCCAGCATGGGTTGGAAGGACGGCCACAGGATGTGGTCGCCGGCGACAGTCAATACTACCATGATTTCGCTGCCAAGCTGGCCGAGCGTGGGTTCATCACATTTGCGCCCCAGAACCTTTACATTTTCACCGACCGCTTCCGCACGTTGCAGCGCAAAGGCAATCCGATCAAAAAGACCCTCTTCTCCGTCATTGTTCCCCAGCATCAACAGATCGTTGACTGGCTGCAGACGTTGCCCAACGTGGACCCCGAACGGATCGGCTTTTACGGCCTGAGTTACGGCGGCAAATCCGCCATGCGAATTCCGCCGCTCGTTCCGGATTACGTGTTGTCCATTTGTTCGGCCGACTTCAACGAGTGGGTGGGTAAAAATGCCGCCACCGCCGGCACGCTCGGTCGCTACAGCTATGTCTGGGGTGGCGAGTACGAGATCTTCGAGTTCGATCTCGGCAGCACCTTCAACTACGCCGAGATGGCGGCGCTGATAGCTCCGCGGCCGTTCATGGTGGAACGCGGCCATTTCGACGGCGTGGCCCCGGATGAAAGTGTCGCCTGGGAATTTGCCAAGGTGAACTTCCTGTATGCCGCCAAACTCGGCATCGGCGACCGGTGCGAGCTGGAGACCTTCGTGGGCCCGCATACCATCAACGGCAAACGCACGTTCGATTTTCTGCACAAACATCTCCGGTGGCCCAAATGAAATGCGCGCGGTTGCCGTGGTTGTTTCAACCGCGACGGGACCGCACGGACAGGAGATGAGTCATCCGCGACTACCGCGACCCGGGCAGAACCCTTGCTGAACCCGCCCTCCGGCCGGTTACTTTTTGAAGCGCGTTGTCCGTTCTTGCATCCAGGCGATGTCCGGATTGCTCTTGCCGTCCTGCGAACGCTTTGGAATGGAGGAGAGATCCAGGTCCCGGGACTGAACGTTCGGGATGGTTCGGGGGTCCTGCCATCGATGGATTTCCGCGTGACCATCGGCGAAAGACAAGCCCGCCGCGCGATTATGGTAGCTGGCCGGAAAATCCACCCGCAGCCACTGCCCCGGCTGATCCGGATAGCCCGTCATGTCCACCACAAAAAATCCGTCGTTGATGCTGTCCTCCCGTTCGTCCAGCAGCACAAAGGTCCGGCTCGGGCCGGGATCGATAAGGTCGGAAAGCATGCGATAAGCTTTCCAGCCTGTCCCCCCGGGTCCGGGAAATTCCGGCAACGCCGGCATGGTGGCGCCGTATCCGCCCATCCAGCTGTTCATCGACAGGCTGCGGATGCGCGGCACCTTTTGCCCGAGGTTGTTAACGGCAGTGGCCCGGTCCGCCGGGCACATCCAGATGCGAACGCTATTGCCACAGTAGGGCCAGAGTGGACTCTTGCGGGTAAAGAGGTCGTGGTTCCAATTACTGGGATCGTTGGGATTGTTCAATGTGAGCCAGCTCCCACCCGTCCAATTGGGGGAAACCTTTCCGCGAAACGGCACGTCGCCGTTCCCCACGAGGATGTCGTTGTGATCCTCGGCGTACAGCCGCCACGCCAGCATCATTTGCCGGTTATTGCCCATGCATTGCATGCCGTGAGCTTTGGTTTTGGCTTTGCCCAGCGCTGGCAGCAGCATGGCGGCCAGGATTGCGATGATGGCGATGACCACCAGCAATTCGATGAGGGTGAAAGCAAAACCCGCCGGGCGAGTCACGGAGCGCTGAAGCAGTTTTGCGCGGTGGTTCATGAGGTGAATCGGATTGTCGCTGGCCGATAGAGGGTGGCAAGACGAAATCGGCAGCAGTCGTTCTCCGCCGGATCGGGTTTGCAGTTGCACCATTCGAATCAAAGTTCGCCGGGGCTGACCGCCCAACCCCAAGGACTCGTTGCCCAAGCACCACGGGTGGCCATCCCGCAGCGCGATCGGTGCGAATCCGTCGGGGTAAGCCCATAGCCCAACCCCGTAAATCACCACTTGACGCTGATAATCGTCCGGCGCAGGCTAAGCTCATGACCACTGCTGCAAAAGCAATCCTGTGTCCGTTGCGGGGCGCGGTTCGGCCGAAGTCTTTTGATGTCACCGCCACCAGATTTCCCCGCCGCGCCTTTACTTTGATCGAGTTGCTGGTGGTCATCGCCATCATCGCGATCCTGGCTGCGATGCTCCTACCCGCCCTTGCCTCCGCCAAGCGGAAGGCTCACACCATCCGTTGCATGAGTAACCAGAGCCAGATCGGCAAGGCGTTCCACATGTACACGGAGGACAACCGCGAGTATTATCCCGAAATTGAGGATTGGGCTTCCACCGGCGGCAAAGATGGAAAATACGATGTGTACGTTGCGGCGACAAATCGCCCCTTGAACATTTATGTGGGGAACGCCTACGAAGTGTTTCGCTGCCCTTCCGACCAGGGTGATTTCTGGTCGCAGGCCGCCCGAGGGGTTACTTGCACCAACGCCTACCTGCATTATGGCAACAGTTACCTCACCGAGTTCGCTTTTGATTATTACAAGGTGAAAATGGTGTGTGGTCCCAAAGGCGATAAGACCAGACCTTCAATCAAAAGTACGGAAGTCAGCCGCAAGCCATCTACCAAGATTATTCAAGGCGACTGGATCTGGCATTCCAATCGCGACGTCAACCAACCGCGCCATCAATGGCACAACTACAAAGGCAAAAACCGCATGATGATGCTCTTCGGTGACTCACACGCCGAGTATTTCAAGTTCCTGCCTACCGCCCAGATGGAAGCCCTTGCCAACAATAAACCAGACCCGAATTATCTCTGGTGGTGACGCCCCCGCTTTCCCCCGCTTTGTTACTTGGTGGCTTCAACAACGGCTGACTTGCCCTCGGGTCCTGGTTTCGATTCCAGGTTGAACTGCCTCGTTGAAGTCCGGGATGAAGTTTTTCGACAATGGCGAACGGCGTCGAAGTGGCTGAGCGGCCGGGAAAGCCATCAATAGAAGCTCGTCCAGTTGCCGTAATGGCGCCAGACGATTTTTGTCCGGCTGCCCAGGTCCGCGTGGCCGTCGGCGTAGCCCCGGCTGATCGACTCCGCCCGGCCGCCTTGGATCTGGTATCCGGAATCGGCGGTGGTGGTGGGATGTCCGCCCCAGGCCAGTGTCCGGTCGGTAACGAAGCCGTCGCGGTACAGCGTATCGGTGACAATCGGGCTTACGGCCACTCCCCGATCCTCCAGCCTGGTCGGCCAACCTTCGGTCAAGCTGTTGGTATTGACCAACGAAGTCGAGGGCATCACCTGGTAACCGGGTTTACCGGAACGCGGCACCCACCAGCTGTGCTGCATGATGGCGAAACCAAACGTCCACCGCTGTTCATAATAATAGCGGAGGTCCTCATTGTTGCTGATGGACCGGTTGCGCTGCTTTTGCAGCCACGTCTGCGCCTCCTGGAATTCCGACGGCCGCGCCGGACAAAAGAACATGGGCACCGTCAAACCGTAAGCCTGCAAGGCCGGGACCATGGCATGGGCGACATCCCACGGGTTGTTCCCGAGATTGCCCAGCATTGGAAGCCGTCCGCGCATGTCGTCGCCCGCATACATATTTGCCGCGATGGCCCACTGCCGGAAATTGGACAGACAGTTCATCTCCTTCGCCTTGCGTTTGGCTTTGCTCAGCGCCGGGAGCAGCATTGCCGCCAGGATCGCAATGATGGCGATCACGACGAGCAACTCGATGAGCGTGAAAGCCGGTCCGGCTCGGTGAGCCATCGTTCCGGTGAAAGGTATCGCTCGCGTTTTCATTGGGTCGGACCCACTATCCCACATAGAATCCTGCAGGGCGAGAGCATTAATGAGGGATTTGGTTTTTCGTGACGTATGGAAGGGCGGTCGCGGAGCGCGGGTCTGTGACCCGCAGCACGTCACCTGGACAACCGCGGCGGGTGTCTCGCCGCACCTCAGCGATTTCAATCGGCTGCGGGTCACAGACCCGCGCTCCGCGGCTGGTTTGGCCACCACAACCAGTCGCGCGCGGGGAATCGCCGCTTGACGCTACAAATGGAGGAGCGCAGGCTTGCCCCATGACCATCGATGAATGCCAGTCTCGGCCGAATTGCGCCGGGGCGAAATCGGCCGGTCGCCTGTTTGGGTTTACCCTTATTGAGTTGCTGGTGGTCATCGCCATTATCGCCATCCTGGCCGGCATGCTCCTGCCTGCTTTGAGCGCAGCGAAGGAGAAGGCCAGGCGGGCCAACTGCGTCAGCAATCTGCGGCAGCTCGGGGTCGCCACGCACGTCTATGCGCTCGATAACAAAGATCGCGTTTTCGATGGCATTCGCAATGGCGGCGATTCGTTTCTGATGAGCATCGCGTCGTTGATGTACCAGTCGATCAGCAATACCTATGGGGACAAAGTCTTCGACTGCCCCAATGTTTATCCGCTGTCCTTGCCGGGCATCACTGATCAGCCCAATGGTCGTTATCAGACCGGCACCGGGTACTACATCGGCTACCATTATCATGGCGGCCGGATTCTGCCGAAAGCGGCCGGCTGGCAATCGGTCATCAAACTCACGGACGTCCCCACCGTCATTAACACCAACGCCCTGGCGGATGCGCAGCCGATGGTTCTTTTTTCGGACCTGAACAGCTGGGCGGCCAATGGTGTGGGCGGCTACAACTGGGTCATCGCCCCGCATGGAAGGGGCGGCCCGATGAAACGAAATGGTTACGTTTACCAATACCCGCTTCAACAACCCACGACCGCCCGCCAGGCGGGAGCGGTCGGGGGCAATGTTGGCTATGTTGACGGCTCGGTAAACTGGAAGCGAATTGGGCGGATGTATGAAAACTACTGGACGTACACCGGAGATGCCGGCCATCGCGGTGCGTGGTGATTGAAGGCATCTGGTTGCGGAGATTTTCCCTCACGCTTCCCGTCCCGCTGCTGGTGATTATCGCCGCAGTCGCTGAAGCGTTTTGGAGCGCGGTTCTATAACGGTTGCCAAAGGTCATTTCCGAATGGAGCAGATGGAGGCGGTTTTG
>CAZIJO010000049.1:0-12805 GCA_964539515.1 uncultured Bifidobacterium sp.
CGCGTCCGCGTCCACAAACACGTGGCAGACGCCCTTGTAATGCTTGATCACCGGCACCTTGCTGCAATCGGTCACAGCCCGGATCAAACTCTCCCCGCCCCGCGGCATGCATAAATCCACGTATTGCGTGAGCGCCAGCAAAGCGGGGACCGCTTCGCGATCCGGTGTGGGCACGACCTGAATCGCGTGCTCGGGAAATTGCGCGAGCGTGCGCTGGCCGGCTTCGATCATGGTTGTGGCGATCAGCTGATTGGAGTGCAACGCTTCCTTGCCGCCGCGCAGAATCGTGGCATTCCCCGACTTGAAACAAAGGCTGGCGGCATCGGCGGTCACGTTGGGTCGCGATTCGTAAATAATAACCACCACCCCGATGGGCGTGGAGATCTTGCGCAGCTTCAACCCGTTGGGTCGCGTTCGCTCGTCGAGCACCCGGCCCACCGGATCCGGCAGCGCCGCCACGGCGCGCAAGCCTTGGGCCATCGCAACGATGCGTTTGTCGTCCAGCTGGAGCCGGTCGAGCATCGCGGAGGAAAGCCCGAGCTTGGCGCCAACCTCCATGTCGAGCGCGTTTGACTCTTTGATGCGGGTGGAGTTGGTTTCGAGCGCATCGGCCATCGCGAGCAGGCAGGCATTCTTTTCCGCCGTGGTCAGCCGGGCCAGTTCACGCGCCGCCGCTTTGGCTTGTTTGGCCAATTGCGTCATCTGCTCCGTCAACTTCATGAGCCTAGATTAGGGCATAATCCAAACGGGAAAAGGGCAAATCGCGGGCAAAACGCGGTGGTCATGGATTCCGGTTGGCGCCGCCACCTCCCAACTCGGGGTGCCGGTTGCCGCACTTGCCAAGGAGTTGGCCTTTCCATTGGCCGCAAGTCATCCTTGGCCGCGACCGCAACCAAGTTGTCGGAGCAATGCCTGGGCACAGGCTTCAGCGAAGGCCGCATCGTTAATGGCACAGTCCATTTCCAGAACCGGGATGCCTGGCCGCAAACCCGCCTTGAGCGCGCGGTAGAGCGCTTGATCAGCGGCCGGGTCATGGAACGGGCCTCCCGGCGCGCTGATCACGCTGCCCCCTAGCAAGGGCAGCAGCACCGTCACGGGGCCCATGGAACGATTGATTTTTTCCGCAAGGATGCGGCCAAGTTCTTCACATTCGTCGGGTGTGGTGCGCATGAGCGTCACCTGCGGGTTGTGGGCGTAGAATTTCCGGCCGGCAAATTTGGCGGGCACCGTCTCGGGCACGCCGAAGTTCACCATGTCGAGGCAACCGGTGGAGATCACGGCCGGCACCCCCAACCGGGCCGCCGCCTCCAGCCGGGTCGGCCCGGCGCTCAGCACTCCGCCCACGAGTTCGTCGGCCCATTCGGTCGTCGTGACGTCGAGCACACCCGCGACCAGACCGGTTTCCATCAGCGACTCCATCGTTCGGCCACCGGTGCCGGTGGCGGCGAACACGATGACTTCGTAACCGGCCGCCTCAAGGATTTTGCGCGCCTGCTCGATGCAAGCGGTCGTGTTGCCAAACTGACTGGCCACGATGATGGGTTTATCGGCCGCGACGGTCACCGGCAGCTCCACCATGCCGCAAATGGCCCCGGCGGCCCGGGTGAGGAGTTGCCGTGAAATGCGATTCAGGCCCGCGACATCCACGATGCTGGGAAACATCACGATGTCCTTGACCCCGACATACGGCGCAACGTTGCCGCTAGCGAGGGTGGACACCATGAGTTTCGGAAAGCCCACTGGCAAGGCCCGCATTGCGGCCGTGGCGATGGCGGTGCCGCCTCCCCCTCCAAGCGAGATCACGCCGTCAATTCTCTTCTCAGCCACCAGTTTGGTCAGGATGACCGGGGCACCGCGCGACATAACGGCAACGGCTTCCCCGCGATCCCGCTTTGCCACCAGGCTGGCCAGGTCCGCGCCCGCAGCGGCGGCCACTTCGCTCCGCGTGACGTCGGGCTGGAGCCGGGGTGCTTCCAGCGTGCCAACATCAATGACGATGACCTGGTGGCCGCGCTGGCGGATCAAACCGGCCACGAAGGCATGCTCGTCGCCCTTGGTATCCATCGTTCCGAGAATGGCGATCGTCGGCATGGGGATTCTGTGGGTTTTTACGAAGCCCAACCTTTTGCTGCGGACGCAACAAAAGGTTGCATATCGCCGGTGGCGATTATTTCGTTTCTTTGCCGGCGGCCCACATCACGGCGTTCCGCAACAGCCGGATGTAGGCGGCATGTTCATGGGCCTGGGCGTCGTGGCCCAGTGTCAGGCCGGCGACGCGACCCTTGGGCTGTTCGACAATGAAGACCTGCGGATAGCTCTTGTTCTTCGCCTTCGAATACGCCGTGGCCAGCACCTTGATCGGCGAGCCCTGGGTGTCCGGTTCGAAATAGTACAGTTCGTCCTGCAGTGAAAATTTCGCGGGCACGCCCCGCATCAGAGCGTGCGCGGGGTCGGTGACGACCACCTCGAACTCACCGTACTTGTCGTGGCCGCGCGAACCGCCGCCGATGAGCGTGCGATTGTACTCCGGCCAGTCATTCCAATTATACCAAAGGCCCGGGTGCAAGCCGATGAGCCCCTTACCGCTCGCGACATGGCGGAAAATCGCCTCCTTCGTGGCAGCGTCGGTAAACGGTTTGTTATTGCTGATGATCAAAACCTCCACCCCGGCGATGATCCCGGCGAGTCCGCCGGTGGTCTCGGTATAGTTGGCGCTGATGCCGCCGGCGGCGTTGAGGGTTTTGACGTCGGCGACATTGAACCAGCGATCAAAATCATGACTCGATCCGCCGCCGATGATGAGCGTCTTGATCCCCGGCCCCCATTTGAAATCCGGCGCCCTCGGAGCGGCTAAAGCCCCCGAGGCCGGACTGGCGGCCGGCGCGCCATCGCCCACTTCCGCCGTGATGGCGACGAGCGTCGGCGCGACTTCGTTGTTGTAGCTCGCGATGGTCAATTTCTCAATCACCCCGCGCTTCGTCAGCGCCTTCGACCAGTACCGCACCTGCCGCCCGTTGTTCAGCAGTTGATCCAGATTATCGAGCGCCTCCGAACCCGGCACGTCAATTTTCGCGATGTAATCAGCAAACTCGACCCCGTTGCGGAAGACCATTTCCTCGGTCGCGCCGCCCGCGAAATGGGCGGTGACCTTCAGCACCGGATCGTCCTTCTTTCCGATCGGGAATCCCCAACCGGCCGCGCCCAAAAAATGCAGGCGCGTGGCGGCGCGCCCCACCTTGACTTCGACTTCCCGCGGATAACTCCGCGACATGCCGGCGCCGCCCTGCAGCACGAGCACGTTGTTGCCGGTCACGGCGCGTTGCGGACTGATGATGTCGAAGGGAACGTCCCGGTGTTTGAGCGTGCCCCATTTCTTGAAACGCAGGGATTCATCCCGCGACTCGGCGGTCATGTAAATGCCGCGCGAGGTATTGGCGGTAAACGCGCCGCCGAGGTCGAGGAAGCGGTAACGCTGTTCGTCGGCACAGAGATAAGCCAGCACATCGCGCAAGTTCCCGGCCCCCAGCTGCTCGAAACCCTCCGGCATCAGCGAACGCCCGGTATTGCGGCGGGATTTGATGTTGTCCTTGCGGACCTCGCTTTCGGCGCTTTGATTGCGCAACACGACCGCACTGTTGTTTTCGCGCAGCACGATGCCGTCATAACTCAGATCATCCTTGGTCTCAATACTCACCGCCGTGAAGTTCGGCTCGACCACGCGGTTGGGGTCAATGATGTGAACGAGCAGATCCTCGGGACCGTGCGCGCCCATGCCATTGAGGTTCGGGGCAAAGTCCGCCCCCTCATTCTTGAACTTGTGACACGGTGCACAATTTTGCGTGAAGAGCTTGGCCCCGTTGGCCACGTCGCCGGGCTTGATGACTTCGGGGCGCAGCTTGGCGATGAGGGAATCTTTCTCCTTCTGCTCCGGGCCTTTGAGTTCCTCGATCACCGCCCCGGCGCGTTTGGCGACGGCGGCATCGGCGTGGGTGCGCAGCCGATAGAGGTTGGCCAGCCCCAACAAACCCGGGTCGAGCTTGCGATCCGCGAGCGCCTGGACGATGGCCTCCGACCAATCGGCGCGCTTGAGCAATTGCCCGAAGGCCGCCTCCCGCAGATCCGGGTCGAGCTTGGGCAGCGCGACCAGCAATGCCTGCCCGGCGCCCGCGTCCCCGGTCGTGCCGAGGGCATCGATTACCCGGCGTTGCAAAGCGGGGCTGGCGTCACCGCCCACCAACGACGCCACGGCCGGCACAATGCTCGCATCGAGGGCCCGCACCCCCAGCAAATTGACCGCAATCTGGCCCCGCTCGTCATCCGGGAGCGATTTGTCCGCCAGCCGCGCCTCGGCCTTGCTCACGGCCGACTTGGCGGCGGCCCCGATCTGGTCGGTAAAGTTCCAGCGGGCGATCAAGGGCAGGACGGCACCCGCGGTCTGGTCGGAAGCGAGCAACTGCTTCAGGGCATTGCCCAGTGCGGGATCCGCATCGGGCTTGACCTCCGGCTTCAGGTTCGCCGTCAAGGCCTGCAACGCTGCGGCCTGCAGCGTGGCCGTGGCTGCGGGCTGCCCCGCCAGCGCAATCACCAGGGCGCGGGCGGAAGCCGCGTTGTTCTGGATGGCCACCTGACGGGCAAGTTGTGAAATCATGCCGGCCACGAGCGCCGGGTCCGGCGCCGCGAAAGCGGCCCGGAGAAACAACAGGGGGTCCTTGGCGCAAACGGCGAGCGCGGCAGTTTCGAGATGGGGATTCTTGAAAGTAGGCCAGGCCGCCACAATGGCGTCGGCAAGATCGCCCGTCGGGGTCACGGTTGTGCCCGCCACCAGCGCGGCGAGCCGCACCCGCTGATCCGGGTCGGCCAGCAACGCCCGCACCAGCTCGGGCGGCGGCTCCACTCCGGAGTTGTCCTGTTCGGCGGCGATTCGCATGGCGTTCTTGCGGACCACGGCATCGGGATCGCGCGCGGCCGCCACCAACTGGTCCGCTTCGAGCAGATTCAAGTTATGCAGGACCCAGAGCGCCTCCATCCGGCCATACGCCGTCGGGGCGTTCGCTGCCTGGGCCTTCAAGGAATCCTCGACCGTGCGACCGCCGCCTTCGCTCAAAAGCCGGTTGGCCGTCGCGCGCACCCAGCCATTGGGATGACCCAGCATCGCGACCAGTTTCGCGGGCTCCTTGGGACTGAGCGCGAAAGGGGGCAGCGATTGCGCCTGCCGATGTTGAATCCGGTAAAGCCGAGTGAAGTGGTGATCCCGGTCGGGCCGGGCGGCGGCGTTGCGGGCGCCGTGGGCCGGGCCGCGCGTGTCGTTGTGGACGGCGATTTGGTTGTAAAAATCCACAACGTACAGGGCGCCATCCGGACCGACGCGACTGTGGATGGGTTTGAACCAGTAATCGGTGCTGGTCAGAAAATGGGTATCCTTGCGACTGGCCTCCCGCCGCCCTTGATAGGTGACGCCGGCCGGATCGAGGAACTCGTGGTGCATCAGCCAGACGGTCGGTTCATGCAGAAAGAACGACCACGATGGCCCCTGCCATTGCGCCGGCCACGCCCCACCGTCATAGATGGTCGCCCCCGAGGCTGCAGTCCAGGCGCCGACCCAGTCGATCTGCAAATACGGTTGCCGGGTTTCCTTGCGCGCCGGGAAAACCTTGTTTTCTTCCATGATCGGCTTGGCCGCGCGCACGCCCGGCACGCCGGCGCGACTGATGATTTTTTCCGGCAACACGACGTGCAGGATCGGTTCGCCACAAGTCGCGGTGCTGAAAAAGATTTCCCCGTCCGGGGCAATCTCACAGCCCCAGGTATTGCAAGATCCGGCCGCAACCTGTTCGAGCGCCGAACCATCCGGCCGGAACCGATACAGCCCCGCGGAGATGCGGCCGAATTTTTTCGCGCCGTCGGCGGATTTCACGTCCCCGGAACTGTAGCCCACGGAGCCGTAAACCCAGCCGTCCGGCCCCCACCGCAGGTTGCTCGTGACGGCGTGCGTGTCCATCGTGCCCCAGCCGGTGAAAAGCACTTCGGTCTTGTCCGCCTTGCCATCGCCGTCGGTGTCGCGAAGCCACAAGGTCTCCGGTGCCTGCGAGACGATGACCCCGTCCTTGTAAAACACGAGGGACGTGGGCAGTTCGAGCCCATCGGCAAAAACCGTCTTCTTATCCATCAATCCATCGCCGTTGGTGTCTTCCAGCATGGAGACCCGATCACGCGCGGGGCGCGGCTCCTTGCTCCCCACCGGATATTTTTCTGGATCGCGCACCCGCCACGGCGTGATCTTCGCGTCGTTCTTGTTGATGTCGCGCCCGCCGGGATACTCGGGCGTTTCGACGACCCAGAGCCGGCCCCGCGGGTCCCAGTCGACCGACATGATTTTCTCGGCGAGGTTCTCATCGGCGGTAAGGGTGAGGTCGAACTCCGGATGCAAGGCGAACGTTTTCATGGCTTCCTTTGCCGGCAGCGGGCCGCCGGGCGGATAGCGGAGCGAGGCCAGTTCCTCGGGCAGGCAGAATTCATCCACATTCGCCCGTTTGCCCGCCCAGGCAATGCTGCGCATCAGCACCGCCCGGTAATTGGGGGTGTTGAAGACATCATAGTAATGGCCGGGCAAAGACACCACCGCGCGATAGGGCGCCGAACCGCCGGCCAGCGTGCGTTCCCGGGTCCAGACTTGCGGCGCGATGATGTGGACATTGTGGAAGCTCGTCGCCAGGGGCGCGAGGTCGGGCGCCAGGTCCATGTCATAATAAATCTCATCCTTCCAGTCGAAGTTCGAGAGGCCGCGGCTGATCGGATGCTCCTGGTCCACCCAGCAAATTCCCACGTCGCCTTCGAGCCACTTGGTGGCTTTCTCCTTCGGCAGGTCGGCCGTGGGCCAGCGCCAGGCGGCCCCGATGATGGACTTGCACCATTCATTTTGATCGCCGCTCACGCAGCCGGAATGCACGACCACGATGCCGCCCCCCCGTTGGAGGAACTTTTCAAAATCCTTGCGCTGCTCCCCGGCGATCTTCATCCCGTCCGAGCAGTAGATGATCATGACATCGGTACGCTCGAGTTGCTCGGGCTCGGGGAAATCGAGGTCGCCCTCGACTTTCATGCCCCGCCCGGCCAGGAGCGGCGTCCATTCCTTGAGAAACCGCGGATGATCATGCTGATTGGGGCCGTGGGTTTTGGCCCCGGCGCGAATGAAGACGCGGAGCGGTTCGGCGGCCGAAACGGCGACCGCGCCGACCAACAGGGTCGTGAGAACGAGGCAATGAAGAATCGGTTTCATGGATGATATTTGAGTTTTAAATTGAATTCACCGGCAGTCCGGTAGGCCGTATTGTTGGCGGAGGGTGGCCCACGGCGCTTGGGTGGAGACGTCCACAATCCCCGGCTCCGCGGCGTTGGCCGGCGAGAGAATGGCCAGGAATACCAGTCGCTCGCGGAAGGGATTATACGTGCCATGAACTTCCCCCTTGGGAACGAGCACCATCTCCCCGGGACCGAGAATGCGATGCTCCTGGCCAATCCACTGCTCCGCGCGACCGGACAAAACATAAATAATCTCTTCGCGGGTGGGATGCGTATGAAACGGGTGGGCGCGCCCGGCCTCCATGTTGGCCCGCACCATCAATAATTCCTGGTTCGGCACCACGTCGGACCGGCAGAGCCATTCCTCCAAGGTCCACGGTGAAAGGAAATCCACCTTCTCGGCGGCGGTCACAAAGCGGCGGCGAGCGAGGATAGGATTGGCCGGGTTCATAATGCGGTTCGGAGCAGCGGCGGTGTATACCTCCTCTCCCCTCGGAGGGGAGAGGATTGAGGTGAGGGGTGGCTCGGCACGGGCAGGGAGTTGGCGATTTCCTGCTTCCGTCCAGTTCGCTCCATTAAGGCGTGCCAGATTTCAAACCGGACACTTTCAGCTTCCCGCCGCACTTGATGATTCCAAAAGCGACGCACCACAATTCCCTGCTCCGCCAGGAAGTGGTTTCGCTGGGTGTCGCGCGCACGCTGGTCAGGAAATCCGTGCCCGCCACCGTCGAGTTCCACCGCCAGCCGCGCCGAGACGCAAAAAAAATCCAGGAAGTAAATACTGCAAGCATATTGGCGGCGGAATTTGAAGTCGGCGAAGCGACGGTCGCGCAGTAACCGCCACAGGCGTTTCTCCGCGTCGGTTGACTCGCGCCGAAGGTGGCGGGCGAAATTCCGGGCCTCCGCAGTGCGCGTGCGCCGCGTCCCCCTCACCCTGACCCTCTCCCCCTCCGCGGGGGCGAGGGGATCGGCAGGTCGCGTGTGCTCGCGGCTCATGGTGCGCTCCTCACCGCTCAGGGACTTCCTCCTCTCCCCTCGGAGGGGAGAGGATTGAGGTGAGGGGTGCGGGGACGACGTGTCAGCTGAGTCAAGATGCAAATTGCGGTTTGCCCCCCTCACCATGACCCTTCCCCCCTCCGCGGAAGCGAGGGGAACGGACTGCCGTGTAGCCAGATGGTCCATCACTCGTCTTCAGTTCCGGCGAGGTTTGGCCGACCGTTTCTGAATCGTGTCAAATGACTTCGCCGCCGGCGCCTTCAACTTTTTGAACTCGCGCGTGAGGTTCGTCAACGACGCCTCGACCCCCATCCGTTCCAGCGAACTTGCGCCGACGAATCCGACGGCATCCGTATTTTGCAGAACACGATCCGCGTCCGCCGGCGTATTGATGGGGCCGCCGTGGCAGAGGAAAAAAATGTCCTTCCGCACGCGGCGCGCGGCCTGGATGATTTCCTGGGTGCGCTGCAGCGTGAAATCCCAGGTGACCACGGCCTTTTTCACCCCGATGCTGCCGCCGACCGTCGTGCCGACGTGCGCAATGATCGCGTCCGCGCCGGCCTTGGCCATTGCCACCGCTTCCGCCGGCGTGGCGACGTAAACGACGGAGAAGAGGTCCATCCGCCGGGCCAGCGCGACCATCTCGTATTCCTTCTGCACGCTCATGCCGGTTTCTTCCAGCACGCCGCGAAAATGGCCGTCCACAATGGTGTGCGTCGGAAAATTGTTGACCCCACTGAACCCCATTTCCTTCACCCGGCCCAGCCAGTGCCACATGCGCCGGCGGGGATCCGTGGCGTGAACGCCGCAGATCACCGGCACTTCCTCCACCACGGGCAGCACTTCGTATTCGCCAATCTCCATCGCGATGGCATTGGCATCGCCGTAGGCCATCAAACCACAGGTGGACCCGTGGCCCATCATGCGAAACCGCCCGGAGTTGTAGATGATGATGAGATCGGCGCCACCCTTTTCGATGAATTTGGCGCTGATGCCCGTACCCGCGCCGGCCGCGATGATGGCTTTGCCCGCTTTGAGCGTGGCGCGGAGCCGCTCAACGACCTCCTTGCGGGTGTAGGGATTACCTTTTCCAGTCCAGGGATTCGGCATAGTTCGGCCGGTATTTTTTCAGGAACCCGAGAATTAACAAACTCAAAAACTCAAAAAGGGGCGGCTCCCACGAGCCGCCCCCTGGCGATTGACAACCAAAACGACCCGCTTCAGCCCGCTTTCGGCTCGGACACGCCCGTGCCTTCGAGGTGCACGGTCTTGTAGCCGCCGATGCTCTTGAAGTAAATCATCAGGAGCAGATAGATCACGGCCATCGTCGCCGGGATGAAGGAATCCGCCTTCAAGGTCTTGCGGTCGCCGGCAATGCTCGCCTCGGCCACGGCCTTCTGCTCGGGGGTTCGCTGTTCGGGCGCGACTTTTTGCGCCTCGGCGAGTTTGCTGCCATCCAGGGCGGCGGCTTCGGAGAAGAACAGGAACTTGCTGGGCTTCTCGGCCTTGTAGGCTTCCAAGGCCGCCGGATTGGTCTGGCTTAAAGCTTCGGTCGAGAAACGGTCCTTGGCATAACCGAGCCCCGGGGAGCCGATCATTCCGGCCGACAACATCCCGATGCCACCCATGATGCTGATGGCGATGGCGCCCGTGCGCGGAAAGCGGTCCGAGGCAACCGCCAGCATGGTGGGCCAGAAGAATGTCTTGCCGACGGCGTACACCGCCAGCGCGAGAAACGCGACGCCGATGCTGGTAATGTTGCTGGCCAGGTTCAGCCCGACGCACGCCAGGATTGCACAAATCAAAAGAATCCCCACCGGCGAGATGCCCAGGCGCTTCTCAATGAAGTCGGCGCAAAAACGCAGGCTGAACATGATGGCCGAAGTCCACATGAACAGATACTTGCCCTCCTCCGAAGTGAACAAATTGCCAGTGATGTTTTGAATCCAACCATCTGTGCCGAGTTCCACCGAGCCAACCATGGCGTGCACGATGAACAACGTGAACAACAGGAACGAACCGATGGAAAACCGGGTCATGACGGATACAATGACCAGCAGTCCGCCCGAAAGGGCATAAGACACGTGGGTGGAATACTTGGCCAGGTCTGCGGAAATCAAGCCGAGCAAGTTACCGAGCACGCCGTCGAGAAACAACGCCAGGAGAGCGCACACAATCAGCGCGCCGAGGATGCCGACGTCCTTGAACATTTCGCCAAAGCTCAGACCCTTCTTGGACGCCTCCGACTTCGGCATGTGCTGGCCGAGGAACATCAGGCCGTAGGCAATCGTGGGGATGAGATAGAGGGAAAGTTGAATCTGCCAGCTCATCTTCATCTTGTCGTCGAGCAACCAGCCAAGGGCGCTGCCGGCCACCAGACCAGCCGGCCAGCTCGCGTGCAGGATGTTCAAAAAGTGCGTGCGATTGTTCGGGTACAGCGTGGCCACGAGCGGATTGGCGACGGCTTCGAGCGTACCGTTGGCGTAGGCAAAGATGAACATGCCCCAATAGAGACTGGTGTAAGCCGTCGTGCCGCTGGCGGTGAAGGTGACAAACGCCGACAGGACATGCAGGGCGAAGGCCAGGATCACCAGTTTGCCATACCCGATCTTGTCACAAACCACGCCGCCGAGGATGATGCCGAAGCAAAAGCCGGAGAAACCAGCGCCGCCGATCGCGCCGAGCTGGGCCGCGGTGAAACCATATTCGGCGCCCCAGTTGTCGAAGATGCCGCCACGGATTGCAAAGCCGACCCCGGCCGCAAATATGGCCATGAAACCCGCAATCAATAATCGCCGGGCGTTCGGCGCAATGGCTTCGTTGCTTACCTGTAATTTACTCATAGTTTTTTGAACGGTTGGTTTGGGTTTGGTTGTGGTTTGAAATCAGAGCGTGAAAGCCGGCAGCTTCACCAGCGCGCCGCCCTTGAGCGCGGATTCATGGGCGCAGAGCCCCACGCAGGTCCAGTTGGCCGACTGCTTCGCGTTCGGAAACGGGTCGCGCTTCTCAACGAGCGCCGTGGCAAATTCGTGAACCAGATGCGGATGACTGCCGCCATGACCGCTGCCCTGGGTGAAACTGAGGTGCGTCTTCTTGCTCGCATCATAGACCCCGTGCTTGGTGTACCGGGCGATGCTGCCAGGCAGGCGTTTCGCGAAGTCGGGGCATTTCACGGGCTTGGGAATCTTTGGCTCGGGCCGTTTCGCCGTGTGCAGGACCAGGGGTTCGTGCTCGACCAGCGGCCATTCCACCGAGGCTTTGCTGCCGTACACATCGATGCTCTCGCGATATTGCCGGGCGGTGTCAAAGAGGGAGCGGATGATCCGGGCACTGACGTCCGAGCCTTGAAACTTGATGTGGGCCGTCTCAACGGCGAACGGGCTGCCATATTTCTGAACGAGCTCCTTGCGGATGGTGCCGCTGCCGAAACAGCTCACATATTCCGCCGGCTGGCCGATCAAACCGGCAACCGGGCCGACGCAGTGCGTCGCGTACCACATCGGCGGGAGACCCGGCCAGTAATTGGGCCAGCCGTCCATGTCCTGCTGATGGCTCGCCTGCACGAACTGAAGCTTGCCCAGCTTGCCGCCGTCGAGCAGCTCTTTCATGAAGAGATATTCGCGGGCATAGACCACCGTCTCCATCATCATGTAGGAAAGCCCGGTGCGCTTCACCAACTCCACGATCTGCTTGCAGTCGGCGATGCTAGTGGCCATCGGCACGGTGCAGGCCACGTGTTTGCCCGCCTTGAGCGCCGCGATGGACATCCAGGCGTGGTCGGGAATCGGCGAGTTGATGTGGACCACGTCCACCGCCGGATCCTTCAGCAGCGCGGCAAAGTCGGAGTAACGGCGCGCGACGCCAAAGTAATCGCCCACCGCGTTGAGCTTGACTTCGGCGCGCTGGCAGATGGCGTAACAATTGGTATGAGGATGCTTCTGCCACAGCGGGATGAACTCCGCTCCGAAACCCAGCCCGACGATGGCGACGTTGATTTTGCGATTGTTCATTTGATTCCTGACCGCCCGGCTTCGCCCGCCCCGGCGGCATAACCCGAGCCCGCAGGCGAAGTGATAGTGCGCATATTGCTCCGAATTTGCCCGGCGGCTGTCAAGGCTAACTTGTGCTGCCGGGTCGTAGATTCACTGATCCAGCGATAAGTTTTTGTCCATGGTGACACCCGGAATATCAGAAAGCACCTTGCCCCGATCCCATCACGTGATTGCGTAACACCGCAAACACGGCGGTCGAATCAATCGCGGAGCCCGGCACCAGATCCGCACGCGAGCTGATCAGCAGCGGCCACTCGGCCGGATTGGCCGGCCGGTTCCCGTGTGAACCTTTGACCAAGCCCGCATCAAGCGGGACGACATCCATGAGCATCCGGAAGCCGAGGCGCTTTTGCAGCAAGCGCCACGCAATCCGCGCTTTGACCAGCGGGATCTTCGGATCGAGGAAAAGTTCCACCGGGTCGTAGCCGGGCTTGCGATGGATGTCCACGGTGCGCGCA
>CAZIJO010000049.1:12815-29555 GCA_964539515.1 uncultured Bifidobacterium sp.
CAAAATCCGGCGCGCGACGGTCGTCCAGCCAGTAGTAGTAGGTGAACCACGCGCGATCGCCGGCCACGGCGATCAGGTCTCCGGCCCGGGGATGATCCAACCCGTTGGCCTGCTTTTCCCTGGCGGACCACACCGCCGCGATGCCGGGCTGCGCTTCCAGGAGCGAGCGAACGGCACTTTCCAGGGTGCGATCGTTCACGTAAATGTGCGCCACTTGATGATCGGCCACGGCAAAGACGCGGCTCGCGCCGGCATCGAGCAATTCACACCCCAACTCCTCTTTCACCGTCAGCCAGCCGCGGTCGCGAAACAACCGGTTAAGATGGATGGGGGTGTCCACCGCGCTGATCCCGTATTCCGAGAGCAGGACCACCGGCACGGACTGTTGCGCAAAGAAGGCCAGCAAGTCGCCCACGATGGCGTCAATCCGCCGGAGATCGGGGATGATGGCAGGATTGGTAGGGCGCGTCACTCCGTGCGCGCCGCTGGTTGACGTTACGCCGACGGCGGGCAGAGGACTGCCCGCCCTACCCTTAGCGCAAGGCCCGAAGCGCTGGAGGTTGTAATCGAGATGCGGCAGGTAAACCAGATTCAGGGTCGGCGCGAATTTGCGCTCGATCCACTTGGCGGCTTCAGCAATCCAACGGGAAACCGCGTCCGCCGAAAACCGGCTGGAATCCACCCCCGCCGCCGGCCCCCAGAAGGCGGGGAACGGGAATTCCCCGAGGTCGCGCTTGATGTCGCTACGGACCGCATACGGCCAGGCATAGATGTCGAAGAGCTTCCGGCCATCCGCCGGGTACATGGGACGCGGCGTGATGGACCAGTCCGCGCTGGAATACATGTTGTACCACCAGAAAAGTTTGGCGCACGTAAAACCGGGATCGGCTTCGCGCAACGAGTCCCAGAGTTTCTTTCCCGCCACGAGATGGTTCGATTGCTTCCAGAACTGCACTTCGGCCAGTTCGCGATGGTACCAACCGTTGCCCACGATGCCATGTTGCGCCGGGGGTTGCCCCGTGAGGTAATTCGATTGCGCGGTGCAGGTGACCGCGGGGAACGCCGGCGTGATCCGGGTCAAGGCCCCCCGCTGGCGGAAGGCGTTGATGTTGGGGGTATGCGGTCCGAGCAAAGACTCGGACAAGCCAACCACATTGATGACCGCCGTGCGGGTCATGGGGCGGAAGCGGAATCGCGTTGCGGTCGCGAGCGGTGGCGCGCCTGCAATTCCTTGATCGCCTCGCCAATCGCAGCCCGGTTCATTTCCGACACTTCCATCCCCTGCCCGATTTCCTTGAGCAGAGTAATCGCCAGGGTGCCACCGAGATGTTCGCGAAACTCCTCCAGACCTTCCAACACGAGCAGTTCCTGCCGGGCATTTTCGCGCACGAGGTCGGCGACGAACAAGTCATAGCCGAGGGTTTCCAGCAGGCACAACACCCGTTCCGCACTGTCCGCCGACAGCAAACCGACCCGCCGCGAATAAATGACGTCCAAGGCCACCCCGATCGCCACGGCTTCGCCATGCCGCAGGGTGAAGTTGGATATTTGCTCCAGCTTGTGCGCCGCCCAATGGCCAAAGTCGAGCGGACGCGCCGAACCGAACTCGAAGGGATCACCGTTGGTGGCGATGTGATTGACATGCAGCTCGGCGCAGTGCCGGATCAAGCGGCGGACCGGCCCGGGCTCAAACTTTGCCAGCGCGGCCGCCTCCCGCTCCAACGCCTCGAAAAACTCCCGGTTGCGGATGCACGCCACCTTGACGGCTTCGACGAAACCGGCCCGCGCATCCCGTTCTGGCAGGGTGTTCAGCAGGGTGAAATCATTGATCACCGCGTAGGGCGGCGCGAACGTGCCAATGAAGTTTTTCTTGCCATAGGCATTGATCCCGTTCTTCACGCCCACGCCCGAATCGCACTGGCTCAGGGTGGTGGTCGGGATCCGGACGTGGCGCACGCCGCGATGCGCCGTGGCGGCTGCGAGCCCGGCCATATCCAGCAAGGCGCCGCCGCCGACGGCAATCAGGTAGGAATGCCGATCGATGTGATGCCGGTTGATGACCGACTGAATGTCGGCGACTTGCGTCCAGGAGGCCTTGGCCGCCTCGCCGCCCCGGCAAACCAGCGGCGGCTGCACCAGGATGAGGCCGTCGGGCCCGGCGGGGAAATAATTCGTGATCGCCGCCGCCAATTCGGGCTGGGCGGCAGCCAGGGATTCATCCAGCACAATCAGCACGCGGCCCGGGCCGCCACCGGCAAGCAGGATGTCGCGCAAGACTTTATTGGCGGGATCGAAAATGCCGTCGGCAAACACCACCCGGTGTTGCCAGCTGACCCGAATGGTGCGTTCAATCAAATCCATGACTTCAATGGCCGACAGCTTTCCAAATCCGCCGCCGGTCTAGCAAGCGCGGAGACAGCCCGGCCAGGAATCGGAAGTAACCAGCCGGCGGATCCGGGGACCTGCCCGGACCGTGATCGCCCGCTGGACGGGCTTCGGCATGGCGCTCACTGAAATTGAACGAGAGGATGCGGGTTTGAAAAAAACTTGGGAGCGCGCAACGAAATTGACGCTCTCATTCCGGTGGCAAGTCGCTTTACGTCGCTGGGATTTTTCGCTGCAGCGTCAACGCCAAAACAAAAAGTCCGCCGAAAATCAGGAGCAACTCGATGGACAATCGCGGGAGGGCCGCCAGATCCACCAACGTGATTCCGGCCAGCAAACCCGCCACGCATCGCCCCACATTTCCTCCTGACGCTTGGCGAATTCCCCGAACGCTCCAAAGCAGCCACGCAGCAAGCACCGCGGAGCTCACCCAGCTAAGGAGGTCGCGATGGGGATGCACCAATCCATTGGCGGCCAGCGGGGCGACGAGCAGGACCAGCGGACCGAGACGCACCCTCCCCACCCCGCTTTCACCCCGCGCGAGGAAACTCAGGCCGGTCACATAGGCCGCCAGCGCCAGGCCATGCCAGAGAACCGCATTCCCCACCCGATCTTGCGTCCCTGCCGCCGCGACGAAATAGAGCAGGAAGCGGCACGCGGCCATGAGTAGCGGGGCCAAGGCCGTGCGCTTATGAATCGCATCGTAAAGGACGATGGTGGCCACCAGACCAAGCCCGGCGGCGGCGGCCAGGGTCCCGAGCGGCAACAGCAGCAACCAGCCAATCAACAAAAAACTCCCTCCGAACAGCCAGACGGTCCGGGGCGCAATTTTCCCGGCGGGAATGGGACGCTCGCGCCGGTGCTGCCGGTCAAACTCCGCATCAAACGCATCGTTCAGAAACATTCCGCCCGTGTAGAGCAAGGTGGCCCCGGCACCGAGCCAGAGGAAATGCGGCGTCCAGACACCGCCATTCAAAAGCCAGGCCGCCAGGCAATTGGACCAGACCGTTGGCAGGTTGGAGATGCGCCCCAGCACGAGCAACGAACGGAGGTGAACGCGTAACCCCATCGCGGATGTTGGTTAAGCCAGGCCGTGTTCGGCGAGGAGTTGCCGGGTCCAATCGTACTCGGCCACGAGCTGGTCGGTTACGTCGCGGGAGCGCAGGTTTTCCGGCAGCACAGCCCAAGTATAGGTTTCCATTTCCAGGTGGGAGCAAAGGTGGGGCTGCGCCTGCAGCACTTTGAGCAAGCCGCGAACATGGTCGGCGGTGGTGTTGAATTCCCCGCTCCGCTCGCAATGCAACGGAACGTGGAAATGCACGCGCCATTCGTCGCCCGTCCTCGGCGCGCTGGCCGGCGGACTGGCGAGCGCGGGTGCCAGATCGCGGAAACGCGTCACGGAGCCGTCCCGATGCCGGATGAGGACCTGGTGCAGATAAACATCCTCGGCAAAGGCGGCGAGCTGCTGCCGCGCCGCCGGACTCGGGACCAGTTTGAGCGCGTTGCTCAGGTGGATTTTGCTCAGCCGGATGCCATGCTGCTGCAGGCGGGCAATCGCCGCCGTCGGCTCTTCAAACTCCACCGCAAAATGGCACGTGTCGTAATTCACCCCCAGATGTTCCTTCAGGCGGGGATCCCCGGGATGTTCGTCGTGCATTCGCCCAAAAAACCTGACGGTCTCCTCGGTGTTCTCAAACCAGCCCAACGGCTCCGGCTCGAGGCCCAGATGCATCTGGCGGCCTGTGCGCTCGCAGAGCCGGGCGAGGTGCTCGACACAGCGCCAAACGTTGTCGCAGATGGCCTGTTCCTGTTCCGGCGCGTGGATGAATTCCTTGAAGGAACCGGGCAACGTGCTGACGCTGCCTTCCACCCCGGGCGGCAGCAGTTGGCTGAGCAGGTCAAACAACCGGTTGGTGTATGCCAGCCTCTGGGGGTCGGTCCAATCGGGCCGATACACCTGCTCTTTGACCCGCGTCCCGTGAAACTGGCCGAAGGGAAAACCGTTGATAGTGAAAACATAGCTCTCGTGCTGCGCCAGCCAGCGCTGAAAGGCCAGGAGCGCGCCGGGGTCGGACAGTTCGCGCGCGGCCCGGTCGCTCAAGCGCAGGCCGATGGCATATTGACCCGTGGGTTGGACCCGTTCCTTGACCCGCAAAGTGTAGCGATTCAACGCCTCAAACGTCGTTGCCCAGTCTTCGCCGGGGTGAACATTGGTGCAGTAGGCGAGGTGCAGCCCGTGCTTGAGAATCATGCGGATGCGGTTGATTCGCCGGCCAGTTTGAACTTCGGACACTGACTCAGGAAGCGGATCGGATTCTGATAGATCAAGCGGTCAATGGCTGCCGCGCTGTGGCCGCGCCGCCGCAACTCCAGCGCCGCCAGCGGAATCGCCAGCGGAACGCTCACGCCCCAATCGCAGGCGCTGTTCATCCACAGCCGCTCGCCACTGTATTGCTCGATCATGTCCACCGCGCGGGCGGCCGTGCATTTGGTTTCCGGATAAAGGGTCATGCCGCCCCAGAACCCCGCATCCAAAACCATTTTCACCGTGTGTTCCTCCACGTGATCAATCAGGCAGCGCCCCGGTTTGATCCGCGAATCCGCCCGCAATACATCCAAGATAAGGCGCGTGCCCTTGAGTTTGTCCTCGAGGTGCGGCGTATGAACGAGAATGAGTTGATTATGGCGCGCGGCGAGGTCCACGTGCATCTCGAGCACCTGAATCTCATTCCGCGAATTCTTGTTGAGCCCGATCTCCCCGATGCCAAGGACGTTGGCGCGTTCGAGAAACGGTGGGATGAGCGCGATGACTTCCCGGGCGAGACCGACATCCTCCGACTCCTTCGGGTTGATGCACAGCCAGCAAAAGTGGGGCAGCCCGAACTTGGCGGCCCGTTGAGGTTCATGCTCGGTCAGTTGGCGAAAGTAATCGTAAAACCCGGCCGCGGCGCTGCGATCGAACCCCGCCCAGAACGCCGGCTCGCAAACCGCCGCACAGCCCGCCAGGGTCATGGAACGGTAATCATCGGTCACCCGGCTGACCATGTGGGCGTGAGGTTCAATGTAGCGCATGGCTTGCTAATTCCCCGGCCAGGCCCCGCATGCCGCCTTGGTCGTCGCCGCGGGAATGGGTTCGGTGGTCGGATCGCTCAGGCTGGCCAGCACCCGTTCCACCCGCGCCCCGCGCCCCGATTCCAATTCGGTCAAGGCCTGTTGGAAGGCGGCCAGGCGGAAATCCGGCGCTCCTTCCGCGCGATCGAGCCGGTCCAGAAACGCGGCCACGTCAATGAGCTTGGCCCGCGCCTCCAGATAGTAAAGATCCAGCAATTCCTGACGGTTCATCCTGGAAAGATGATTCCATTCCGCGCCGGCGACTTCAAGGTAACAATTCAAGTGCGCGCGCAAGTCCCAGTGATCACTCCTGGATGAAATAGCTCAGATTCTCGAGTTCGATGGCCAGGTTGACGTTGTTGACCATGACCTCCTCGGGCACATGCAGGACGATGGGAGAAAAATTCAGGATGCCCAGCACGCCGCAGGTGATCAACTGATTGGCGACGGCCTGGGCGGCCTCGGCGGGCACGGTGAGGATCGCCATGCGCACCCGGTGCTCCCGGATGAAAGCCGGCAGTTCTTCGAGACCGCGCACCTTCACCTGCATCTTCTTGCCGCGCGGCCGCTGCGGTTCGAGGTCGAAGGCCGCTACGATTTCAAATCCCTCCTTTTCGAACCCGCGATAGGAGAGCAAGGCCATTCCCAGGTTGCCCACTCCCACCAGGATCACGGGCTGCAGGCGCGAGGTACCCAGTTCATCGGCGATCATCCGCGACAATTCCCCCACGTCGTAGCCCAACCCGCGCGTCCCAAAGGTGCCAAAATAGGCCAGGTCCTTCCGCAGTTGGGTGGACTTGACCCCCGCCGCTTTGGCCAGCGCCTCGCTGGAAACGGTGACGATGCTGTTTTCACGCAACCGGGCCAGGCAGCGCAAATAGATCGAAAGCCGGTAAATGGTCTTGCGGGGGATGACGGGGCGGCCTGTTTTTTTCACGGCCCATCGAAACTAACCAACCCGGTCCGGCACAGCAAGCGCCAGCGCAATCAGCGTTGTCAATTACCCCCACCGGCGGCTACCGATGCCAGATGTCACCCTCGCCGTAGCTGAACCAGCGACTGGTGGTCACCTTCTGCTGCGTGAAAAAATGGACGCCTTCCCGGCCCTGCATGTGGAGGTCGCCGAAAAACGAATCATTCCAGCCGTTGAACGGAAACCAGGCCATCGAAGCGGGCACGCCGATATTGATCCCGACCATGCCGCAGTTGACCCGATGCTTGAACTCGCGCGCCGCTTTTCCCGAACGCGTGAAGATGGACGCGCCATTGCCGTGTGCCGAGCGATTCGCCATTTCGATGGCCGCATCCAGATCCTCCATGTGCATCACGTTGAGAACCGGGCCGAAAATTTCCTCCGTCGCCACCGTCATGCCGGTCTGCACGCGATCGAGAATGGTGGCCCCGACGTAAAAGCCGTTGGGCGCTTCGCTGACCTTCACGCCGCGGCCATCCGCCGGAATATTCGCCCCTTCCTTCACGCCCGCCTCGATCAATTCCAAAACGCGGTCGCGATGCTGGCGGGTGATGAGCGCCCCCATGTCGGGCTGCGCTTCGCGGTCCGTCGGCCCCACCCTTATCCGTTTGGTGGCTTCGATGAGCGTGGGGAGAACCGATTTCTGCGCCCCGCCCACGACGACGGCCGTTGACCCCGCCATGCAGCGCTCTCCGGCGCAACCGAACGCAGCCTCGATGACGCCCCGCGTGGTGTTCTCCACATCGGCATCGGGCATGATGATGACATAATTCTTCGCCCCGCCGTTGGCTTGCACCCGTTTGCCGTGTTTCGTGCCGGTTTCGTAGATGTAACGGGCAATCGGCGTCGAGCCAACGAACGAAACCGCCTTTACCTTCGGATGCGTTAGCAGCGCGTCCACCACGACCCGGCCGCCATGGACGAGGTTGAACACGCCTTTGGGCAGGCCGGCCTTTTCCAGCAACCGGGCGATCTTGATGGCGGTGAGCGGGACTTTTTCGCTCGGCTTGAGGACGAACGTGTTGCCGCAGGCGAGGGCGATGGGGTACATCCACAACGGCACCATCGCCGGGAAGTTGAAGGGGCAGATGCCGACACACACCCCGAGCGGCTGCCGGATGGCTTCACAATCAATTCCGCGGGCCATGTTCTCCAGCACCTCGCCCATCAGCAAGGACGGCACCCCCAGGGCAAACTCGATGACTTCGATGCCCCGCTTCACGTCGCCACGTGATTCGACGAGGGTCTTGCCATTCTCCCGGGTGTTGCAGCGAACGAGTTCTTCAAAATTCTCCTCCATCAACAGCTTGAAGCGGCCCAGGATGCGCACGCGCTCCACCGGCGGGGTTTCCATCCAGGCCGGAAACGCCGCGTGGGCGGCGGCGACGGCGGCGTTGACATCGGCGACGCTGCCGACCGGGCATTCCGCGATCACGTCACCCGTGGACGGATTGTAAACGGGCGTGGTGGCCAGCGCGGACGGAAGCCATTCGCCGCCGATAAAATTGGGACAAGTTTCCAATGTCATGGTCATATCTGCGCAAAGCAAAGTCGCAAATCCGCCGCGACGCAAAGCAAAATTTGCGGCAATGGTCTCAATGGTTGCTCTACCCTTGAGAATTCCCCGGGCCCTGGCCGGCAATTGTCGCCCGCAACCAACGCCGGTTGATTCGCCGTTGATGGGCAATGATCGCGCAGGTTGCCGCGCTGAAACTTGCGGGTCTTACCGCGGGAAATGACAAATCCGGTTTCGCCGGGATCATTTCGCCCGAGTTGTGGCCAACCGGACCGGGGTTTGGATTTGCTTACCGAAAGTCCCCCCAATAGCTTGGGGTCACCATGCCAGCTATTTTGAGTGCCCCTTACCGACTTGTCATGTCGCAACCTGCCGCTACGCGGCAAACCCAGCGTCCATTCACGCTGAACCAATGAACCCGGTTTTGCGGCCGAAGCAGGCAGGTTGGCTCCCTGCGCCCCGGCTCAGGGCGTTCCGCGGCGCAGCCATTGTCGCGGTCATCCTGCTTGCCGGGGGCATCGGCGCGGGAGTGGCGGCAGAGAAAATCTTCCGGGCCGGCGCGGCCATCGTCGATGTTACGCCGACAAACTACCCGGTCCTGGTCAATGCCATGTTCACCGAGCGCTCGGCCACGAACGCCATCGACCCGCTGGAAGTTCGCGCGCTTGTGCTCGATGACGGCCGCACGCGCCTCGTCCTGGCGGTCGTGGACACCTGCATGATCGCGCGCGATTTGATCGACCGCGCCAAGGAACAGGCCAGCCGCGCCACCGGGATTCCCACCGACAAAATGCTCGTCTCGGCCACGCACACGCATTCCGCTCCATCCGCGATGGGTTGTCTGGGCAGCCGGCAGGACACGAACTACGCTGCATTCCTGCTCCCACGCATTGCCGAAACCATCGTCCGCGCGGCGCAGAATCTCCAACCGGCCCGCATCGGCTGGGGAGCGGTGGACGATTGGGATCACACCTTCAACCGGCGCTGGATCCGCCGACCGGACAAGGTGTTCGCCGACCCGTTCGGCGACCGTACCGTCCGGGCGCACATGCATCCGGGGCACGAAAGCCCCGACGCGGTCGGCCCTTCCGGCCCCGTGGACCCGGGCTTGTCCGTAATCGCCGTGCAGTCCGTCGACGGGCGGCCGCTCGCCCTATTCGCCAATTATTCCCAGCACTATTACGGCTCGCCGTTGTTGTCCTCCGATTATTATGGTCGCTTCCGCAACCACGTGGCCGCCCTGCTGAAGTCGCCCGTGGATGTTCCCACGAATACTTTCGTGGCCATGATGTCTCAAGGCACCAGCGGGGATTTGATGTGGATGGACTATGGCGCACCGGCCAACAACATCGGCTACGACGCGTACGCCCGGGCCGTCGCGGAAAAGGTTGCAGGCATTGTCCGCAACCTGCGTTTTCACGACTGGGTGCCGCTCAACATGGCGGAAGCCACCCTGCCCTTGAACTATCGCGTGCCGGATGAAGCCCGCCTGGCTTGGGCGCGCAGGGTGGCGCAAAGTTTGGCAGGCCGGCTGCCGCAATCGCAACCGGAGATTTATGCCTTGGAAGCCATCCATCTGCATGAACGACAGCGGACCGAATTGAAACTCCAGGCGCTGCGCATTGGCGACCTGGGCATCACCGCGTTGCCGAACGAGGTCTTCGCCTTGACCGGCCTGAAGCTCAAGGCGCAAAGTCCATTCCCGACCACTTTCAATATCGAACTGGCCAATGGGGCGGAGGGCTACATTCCGCCGCCCGAACAGCATAAACTCGGCGGCTACACGACGTGGCCGGCTCGCACTGCCGGGCTCGAAGTCCAGGCGGAGCCCCGCATCGTCGAGAAGCTCCTCACCCTGCTCGAAGCCGTCTCCGGCCAGCCGCGCCGCGCGATGCGCGATTCCCACGGCCCCTACGCGAAGGCAATCCTCGAATCAAAGCCGGCGGCATTCTGGCGATTGAACGAGAGCGTCATCCCCGTTGCCTTTGATGCCACCAGCCAGGGAAACCACGCCCAATATGAGGATGGCATTGCCCTCTATCTGCCGGGGGCGAGCCGCACCGTCGGCTTTCAGCCACCGCCGCCCGAAGCCCCAAACTCGTTCAGCGGCGACCAGATCAACCGCGCCCCGCACTTCGCCGGCGGCCGCTTGCGGGCAACCATGCCGAAACGGACCGACGCTTACTCGGTCGAATTCTGGTTCTGGAGCGGGCTGTCCCCCGCACTCCGCGCGATCACCGGACACCTGTTTTCCCGCGGGGCCGAAGGCGTTTACGGTGCGCCCGGCGAACATCTTTCCATTGGCGGCACCAACACCCGGCCCGGCCGCCTGATATTTGCCAACGGCGGCAGCGATGCCAGCCAGTTGCTGGCCGGCCGCACCGATCTTGCCCTCCGGACATGGTATCACGTTGCCCTGGTGCGCGACGGAAAACGCGTGGGCGTCTATCTCAACGGCAACCCGATCCCGGAAATCATGGGGGAGCTGGATCCAGGAACCCGGTGGGACACCAACACAATTTTTCTTGGCGGCCGGAGCGACAACATCGCCAACTTCGAAGGCAAACTGGATGAAGTCGCACTTTACGACCGGGCCCTCGGGCCCGACGAAATCGCGCAACACTTCCGGGCGGCCGGAATCCCCCCGCCTGCGGGCAACCGGTCCGCGAGTGCGGTGCCCGCCGGAAACACCGCACCGGCCATGAGCGCGTTGCAGCCCGTGGCGCATTGGCTGGCGGCGTCCGTGGAAGGACAGACTGCCCTCGGCGGCGCCGGCCAAGCCACGGCCACGGCGGAAGACGGCGTGACGTTGCCGCCCCCTGAAATGATGGCGGCCAGTTTTTCCGGCGGCCGACTGCGCACCCGAATCGCCAGCCTCGGTTCGAACTACAGCGTGGCCTTTTGGTTCTTCAACGAGTTGCCGAACACCGCGCGCCCGGTCACGGCTTATCTTTTCTCGCGCGGTGAAGACGGGGCGGAGGGCGCGCCGGGCGATCATCTCGGCATCGGCGGCACTTTCAGCCACGCGGGACAGTTGATTCTTTTCAACGGCAATGCCCGCGATGAACTGCTGGCCGGCCGGCGGATCGTCGCGCCGCAAACGTGGAATCATGTCGTCCTCGTCCGGGAAGGGCGGCGGGCGACGGTTTACCTCAATGGGAATCGGGAGCCCGAAATCGCGGGGGAACTTGAGCCCGGCCATCCGCCGGGCGTGGATCAACTTTTTTTTGGCGGACGCAATGACAACTTCGCTAATCTGCGCGGCAAGCTGAGCGACATTGCGGTGTTCAACCGCGCCTTGAAGCCGGGAGAAATCCCCGCCATCAAGCTCGGATCTCCCCCACCGGCAGGACCGGCGGCAGCCGCGGGAACGGTCAAGCTCGATGCCGCCGGGCCGACCGCCTCCCCGCCGCTATCGCCTACAGAGTCGCTCAAGAAGATCCATGTGCGGGAAGGGTTCAAGGCCGAGTTGGTCGCCGCGGAGCCATTGCTCGAATCGCCGGTGGCCATTGACTGGGACGAGCGGGGCCGTCTGTGGGTGGTGGAGATGGTGGACTACCCGCTCGGCCTCGACGGAAACGGCAAACCCGGCGGCCGTGTCCGGATCCTGGAAGACAAGAACCACGACGGCCGCTACGACACATCCACGCTCTTTGCGGACGGTCTCTCTTTTCCCACAGGTATCCTCACCTGGCGCGATGGCGTCATCGTCTCTGCGGCACCGGAGATTCTCTTCCTCAAGGACGGCGACGGCGACGGCAAGGCCGAGGTTCGCGAGGTGTTGTTCAGTGGCTTTTTTGAGGGCAACCAGCAGTTGCGCGTCAACGGGCTGCGCTGGGGACTCGATAACTGGGTCTATTGCGCCAGCGGCGCGCACCACGGCGGCTACGGTACGGGGACAAAAATCAAGTCCCATCGCAACGGCCAAGAATACGCAATCGGCAGCCGCGACTTCCGTTTCCGGCCGGACACCGGCGAGTTGGATGCGCAAAGCGGTCCCTCGCAATTCGGTCGCAACCCGGACGATTGGGGCAACTGGTTTGGCGTACAAAACTCGTGGCCGCTCTGGCACTATGTGCTGCAGGATCATTATATCCGGCGCAACCCATACGTGCCGGCCCCGGCCCCGGTGCAGCAGGTCGTTACCCCGATGAACCCCCGGGTCTTTCCCGCCAGCCCGCCGGAAAAACGCTTCCATAGCTTCAACGAAGCGGGCCACTTCACGTCGGCTTGCGCGGCGATGATCTACCGGGACGACCTGCTCTTCGGCGTCAGCGATACGCGGCACGCCTTCACCTGCGAACCGTTTCACAATCTCGTTCAGCACAATCTCGTCAACGATGAGGGGGTGAGTTTCCGCTCGCACCGCGACCCCCGGGAAGGGGCGCATGATTTCTTTGCCAGCGAAGATCGCTGGTGCCGGCCGGTGATGACGCGCACCGGCCCCGACGGCGCGCTGTGGGTGGTGGACATGTATCGCTACATGATCGAGCACCCGGAATGGCTGCCCGCGTTAGGCCGGGCCGAACTGCTGCCGCACTACCGGCTGGGTGAGGAGCGTGGCCGCCTTTACCGCGTCGTGCCCGCCGACCAGCCGGCACGTCCGTCCACCCCATTGGGCGACTTCGCTTTACCGCAGCTCGTCCAGGCGCTGGACTCGGCGAACGGCTGGCAACGCGACAAGGTGCAGATGCTCCTCCTCTGGAAACATGATCGTGCGGCGGCACCGTTGCTCGTCGAGCTGGCCCGCACGAACCAGAATCCCCTGGCCCGGCTTCATGCCCTCTGCACGCTGGACGGGTTGGGGTCGCTCGAGCCGAAGCTCCTGGAAGTTGCGCTGGCCGACCCGCATGCCGGGGTGCGGCTCAACGCGCTGCGGCTCGCCGAGCGCCACGCCACCCCCAGCGTCATCGCTGCCGCCGTGAAGCTGGTGGATGACCCCGATCCCAAGGTCCGACTCCAACTCGCCTGCTCCCTTGGCGAATGGAGCGACCCGCGCGCCGGCCGGGCCCTGGGCCGGCTGGCAGTCGCCCATTACGACGACAAGTTCATCACGGCCGCCGTGCTCAGTTCGGCGGTGCCGCACAACCTCGCCCTGGTGGACGCGGTGGTCGCCGCCGGCGGGCCGGCGTTTTCGTCACTCTATGAGCCGTTGCTCACATTGGCGCTGGCCACGGAACATCGAGATTCCATTTCGCGACTGCTGACGCCCACGCTGACGCTGGCCCACGGCCAGTTCACCCCGCAGCAGATGGTGGAGTTCAGTCAGTTCCTCGACATCCTCGCGCGCCGGACAAAAAGCTGGCGTCAACTGCAAGTGGCGACCCCGCCCGACACTTTGACTGGACAACTGGGATCCGCGACCGGGCTTTTCGCGGCCGCCCAGCAACTCGCCACAGATTCCCGCCAGCCGGTCGAACCTCGAATCATCGCCGCCGGATTGCTCGTGCGCGACGAACCGTATCGGCCGGCGGGCCTGCAGGTTTTGACCGCAATGCTCGCACCGCAAATTCCCGGTGAGGCGCAACGTGCGGCCGTCAAGGCCCTGGGAGGGAGCGGCGACTCAAGTGTGCCCGACCGTCTGCTTGACGCGTGGTCCACCCTCGGCCCGCAAACGCGGCTGGCGGTTCTCGACGAGTTGTTGAACCGGGAGCCGTGGGCCTTCGAGTTGGCGCAACGCCTCCAACTTGGACCGATCGGTGCGAACACCCTCGATGCGGCACGCCGCGGACGCCTGCTGAATCACGCGTCAGCCCGGGTGAAAGCAGCTGCGGTGAAGGCGCTCCCCACCGGCCCCGCGTCCAGCCGCGCCCAGGTGGTGGCAGAATTTCGCCCGGCGCTGACGATGGCGGGTGATGCCAACCGGGGCGCGGCGGTGTTTGGCAAGCTTTGCACCACCTGCCACAAACTGGGCGCCGTGGGCAATGACATTGGACCGAATCTGCGGTCGGTGGCCAATCATGCGCCCGAAAAACTGCTGACTTCGATCCTGGATCCAAATGCGAGCATCGAGCCGGGTTCGATTGCCTACACCTGCATCCTCAAAGGCGGCGAGGAACTTTATGGCCTCATCGTCGCCGAAACCGGAAACAGTCTGGTGCTGAAGCTGCCGGACGGAAACACCCACACGCTGTTGCGCACCGACATCGTTTCGCTCCAGAGCTCAAATTTGTCGCTCATGCCGGAAGGACTAGAGGCCGGCTTGAGCCCGCTCGACGTGGCGGACTTGATCCGCTATCTGCAGTCGGCGGCGGGTCCTTGAACACGACTCCGCTGGCACCCAGCTGCGTCGTCAGTCGTGGAACGGCTACCCGGTTGCCGGCAGATAGCGTCGGAAGGAAGAGCCAAGGATCCACGAAATTTGATTACCTTCCTTGCCGACCGGTTGCGCTGAGGCTCGCAATAAAACCGCTTGTCATTTAAGAGCGGGTGCGGCAAATGAAGGCGTGAAGCACCTTACCTTTTTGCTCGCGGCGGCGCTGTGCTCGCTCGCCGCCGCGTCCAGCAACGCCACGGACCCGCGCGCCGATTTCCTCAAGTTGGTCGAGCATCGCCGCGTTTCGCTGGCACCGGAAGCCGAGGAATGGCCGGTCACGAATGGGCTGGCCCAAGTTCAATTTTCTTTCGCGACGGATCCGGCCCAACGCGTCATCGGCTGGTTGCTAAAGCCGGCAAACTCCCGCGGTCGGCGGCCGGCCGTGATTGCCTTGCATGGTACGGGCGGCAGCAAGGCCAACATGCTCGCGTTGTGCCGCAAGCTCGCCACCAATGGATTCGTGGCGGTGGCCATTGACGCCCGTTACCACGGCGAACGGCGCCGTTCCGGCAAAGGCACGGCGGATTATCAAGACGCCATCCTCGGTGCATGGCGTGGCTCGGAGGAACATCCGCTTTATTATGACACGGTTCGGGATGTAATGCGGCTCCTCGACTACCTCTCAAAGCGAAAAGACGTGGACGCAAAGCGCATTGGTCTCATCGGCATTTCCAAGGGCGGCATCGAGGCTTACCTGGCCGCGGCAGTGGACAAACGCATTGCCGTGGTTGTCCCCTGCCTGGGCGTGCAAAGCTTCCGCTGGGCCCTGGAGAATGACGCCTGGCAGGTTCGCGTCGGCACTTTTCCCGCCGCGTTCGATGCCATCACCAAGGCGGCCGGGATCGCACAACCAGACGCTGCGTTTGCCAGGAGTTTTTACGACCGTGTTGTGCCCGGCATCTACGGCACATTCGATGGCCCGGCGATGCTACCGTTGATCGCACCGCGCCCGCTGCTCGTCATCAACGGTGATTCCGACCCACTCACTCCCCTGCCCGGCTTGAAAGAATGCACCGACGCTGCGGAGCAGGCTTATGGCGCAGCGGGAGCGAAGGCAAGGTTCGCCGTGCGAATTCAAGAAAATACCGGCCATCAATTGACGGCCGAATCCGAGCAACTGGCAATCGGGTGGTTCATCCGGTGGCTGAAGCCGTGAGCCGGGTGGCGCGGGCGGGCCTTGATTCAGCCAATGCGCCGGATGGCTTCAAAGTTCGCGATTCCGACGGTGGCATCAACGGGCGGGCCGCCGACCCTTTGTTTTCAGGTTGAGATAGCACGGAACACGAATTCAGGATCAAGCCCTCCGACAGCCGGCAATGGTGGCGGCAGGTTTCCAGCCCGACTCATCGCCGGGACAATGCTGGCGTGCTGGTTTAAGTGACTCCGGGAAACCTGCCGATCCTGCAGTGGCAAAATACCGCCAAAGTTTCCCACCACCGGGTTCCGATTTCACCCCGCCACAATCACCTCAATGCTTTTCGCCCGCAATTGCGCGATGAGTTCTGCGGGGGCTTGTTTGTCGGTGACAATGGTGTGGATGCGCGAAAGGTCGCAAAGCGGCGAGACCGAACGCCGGCCAAACTTGGTGTAATCCAGACAAAAGATGACCTTCGCCGCCGCGCGCATCATCGCCTGCTGGATGTCGATCAGCAGTCCGTGGGAGTTGGTCAATCCATCGAGCGTGATGCCGCCAGCGCTCATCACGGCAACGTCCGCATGGATTTTCGAAAACGCCTCCACCGCGAGCGGTCCGACAAGCACCCCGAGGCGCGGATAGATCACCCCGCCGCTGAGCACCAGCTCGACGCGACCCGCGGCTGAGTAAAGATTCGCCACCGGCAGGGAGTTGGTCACGATTTGCGGCGATTTGTCCTCCAGGTATTTCGCGACGTGATACACGGTCGTCCCCGCATCAATAATCACGCTCTGGTTGGGGGCGATCAGCTGGGCGCAGGCGCGACCGATGGCTTCCTTTTGATCGAGTTGATGGGTGTCGCGGGCGGAGAACGTAAACTCATCGGACTTGGGGGTGATGATCCGCGCTCCGCCGTGCGTTCGTCGCAACCCGCCCGCAGCTTCGAGGACCGTAAGATCGCGTCGCACGGTTGAGATCGATGCTCCAACGTGTTTCGCCAAATCTTCAAGCGACGCAAATTCAACCTCTTGGAGATAACTCTCCAGCCGATATTTGCGCTCTTCTGCTGTCATTACGGCAACAATTTGATAGATGTTGAAAGATTTTGCAAGATATTTATTGACCCCAGTCCGAAATCGGGCAAAACTGTGCGCGTAATGGCTGTTGCTGCATCTGCACCTCATCGGGCTGTCATCGAACATATGGTTCGACAAGCCGTGTATTCCCGCTTGGGTAAGCCCCTGCCCCGCACCGCAAGCGCGCCGAGCGCTAGGCGCCGTCCCCGGGTGACTCCGGTTGACTTT
>CAZIJO010000050.1:0-29263 GCA_964539515.1 uncultured Bifidobacterium sp.
AGATTGGCTTATGAAAACTGTTCCACTCATCACGTTCAATGAACTGGAGCCGGCACGACAGTTACGAGATCGCCTCCAGCAGGCCGGCATTCCGGCCATCATCCACGATGAATCGAAGCTCGAACGCTACGCATTCATGTCGAAGCCTCTCGCCGCCATTCATGTCGAAGTACCCCAGGCGAGTTATCTGGCCGCCCGAAAGTTCTTCGAGACCATGGATGCGTCCGAAAGTCTGGTGCAGCGTGCCGTGCGGTGTCCCGAGTGTCATTCCAGCCGCGTGGAATACCCCCAGCTGACGCGCAAATTCGTGACCCCGGCATTGGTGGGGCTGTTCATGGCGCTTCGGCTCGTGCCGCGGGAGTATTATTGTCTCGATTGCCAATTCACGTGGCCGGCGACCATGCCGGCGCCGCGCGAGTTCGACCTGCTGAATTTTCCGACGGACGCGCGCATCTGGCCGGGAGAAAAAAAGCATCCCGCGCCCCAGGCTTGAAGAAGGTGGAATCGTTGGCAGGCGGCATTTGCTTGTCGCTGGCTGGTTAGTTTGTCACGCTGGCAGGCATGTTGAGTCGCATTCTCGGGCTGTGGCTGGCGGTCCTCGGGCCGGCGACAGCGGCGGAACTGGTCTTTGATTTTAGCACGGTTCCCGCGAAACAAATCCCGCCGGGCTTTACCAACCTCCTCGCCGGCAAGGGAAAACTGGGGGACTGGCGAGTCATCACGGATGAATTTCCGTCGGCCCTCCCGGCACTCAACGAAAAAACGCCCTCGATGACGCAGCGCTCGGTCGTCGGCCAGTTCAGTATCGAGGTGACCGACGAACATTTTCCCATCCTGCTTTACGATCGCGAAGCGTTCACGGATTTCACTCTGACGACGAAGTTCAAGCTGGTGGACGGCGTCACCGAGCAGATGGCCGGCATTGTCTTCCGTCTGCAGGACGTGCAGAACTTCTATGTCATCCGTGCCAGCGGTCTGGGGAACAATGTGCGTTTCTACAAAATGGTCGCGGGGGCGCGCAGCGCGCCCATCGGACCGGAACTGCCCGTCCCTCGCGGCGTCTGGCACGAATTAAAAATCTCCTGTCAGGGCAACCACATCCAAGCATGGCTGAATGGGCAGGAGGCGATTCCGCCGTTAACCGACACCAGTTTCGCCGCCGGCAAACTCGGTTATTGGACAAAATCGGACGCCATCAGCTATTTTACCGATACTAAAATCGTCTACACCCCGCGCGAGACTCAGGCGCAAGTCCTGGTACGGAACACGGTTACGGCGAACCCGCGCCTCGTCGGTCTGAAAATCTACCTGTCCGACGAAAACGGGGTCCCGCGCGTCGCTGCCAGCAAGGACGAGAAGGAAATTGGCGTGGCCGGAGGCGATGCAGAAAAACAGGCGATCACGGCCGGAAAGATTTCCTACGGTAAAGGTAAAGATACGGTCGCCGTCGTCCAACCGCTGCGAGATCGTAATGGCGAACCGATTGCCGCCGTGCGGGTGACCATGAAGTCGTTTACCGGTCAGACCGAGCAGAGCGCCTTGCAACGCGCCCTGCCCATCGTGAAAGCCATGCAAGCGCGGGTGCGGAGCCTCGCGGAATTAAAGGAATAGTCCCGTTCTGGTCTGGCTTCCCCAGCCAGCGGAGGGATCGCCCGCCGGGGCCGCGCCAAGGGGGCGAAGGGTAACGGACAGATAAGCCACGCAATCAGGGCTGTGAAATCAGCCTGAAAGAGCCTTCCCCATTCTGGGCAACGCGCATTCGCCGTTCAATCCTTCATCATCACGCGCGCCTGGCTGGTGATCAGTGCCACGGCGGGATGCGCGATACGACGCTCCGCGGTAATGGCGTGAAACTGCACGCGGCATTTCTCGGACTCACCAATCGCCTGGAACCCGTAATGGCCCACCGCGTCTTTCACGGCCACACTCGGCAACGCAATAAAACCGCGCCCTTCGGCCGCCATCACCTTCATAAGCGCGAGGTCTTCAAACTCGGCCACAATTCGCGGCTGGAGCTGTCGCTCGCGAAACCACGTTTCCAAGGCGCGACGCAGGCTCGTGTTTTCGGTCGGCAGTAACGCCGGCGCGTCGTTCAGGGACTTCGGGAAACAGCGCTTCAGTTTCGCGGCCAGTTTCTTTTCTGCACAAAAGGTGGTGCCCGTTTCCCCCAGCGAATGGTTGAAGGTCTTGAAGTTGGTGCTGCTGGCTGCCGGTTCGTCAGCCAGAACAATATCGAGCCGGTGCGCCGCGAGTTGCGCGAGCAAATCCTCCATCTTGCCCTCGCGGCAGATCACGTGAACGGTTTGCGGGAGGGCAAAGACGGGTTTCAGAATTTCATTCGTCACCAGTTTCGGGAACGAATCCGACACGCCAACATACAGCCGGATCGTTCGCACGCCGGGCCGCTGGTTCACCGCATTCATCAGTTCCCGGCCGAGCGCGAAGATTTCCTCGGCGTAACCGAACACGACCCGGCCGGTGTCGGTGAGTACGTTGTTACGACCTTCGCGGCGGAACAGCTTTTCGCCCAGTGCGGATTCAAGTTCGCGGATCTGTTCCGAGATGGACGGCTGGGAGACGTGCAGTTTGGCGGCGGCGCAAGCCAGGCTGCCTTCCTTGGCCACGGTCCAGAAGTAACGCAGGTGGTGATAATTAAGCCATTCCATTGTGCGCGCATGTTGCTTCGCATTAGGCTGACCGTCCAATGCAAATGCAAGGTGGCGGGCGGACGGGGGCATCTCAAAGCCCGCCCGGAAAGCTGTCCTCTGGCGGCAGGATTTGGTTCCGCGATGCGACGCCAGCCTAAACGGAGCGTTGCGAAGCCAAGGCTTCGTGTGCCTCGAACAAACCTTAAGGTTGCCCACTCCGTGAAGCATACCGGAAGACGGTGATGGTCGGTTATGCGGCGGCGGATTTTCGCAACCGCGGAAGAAACATCCCGCTGCGCTGTCGGTAATCGCGGTAGGCTTCCCCGAAAACGACTTCGGCTTCGGCTTCCTCGGTTCGAGCCAGCCGATAATAGAGCCAGCCCAGCAACGGCAGCATCAACAGCGTGGGCAGCGTTGGCCAGTTCAATACGCTACCCAGCAGAAAGAGGAAGAAGCCAGTGTATTGCGGATGCCGCACGAAGTGATAAAGCCCGCCGGTCACCAGCGTGCCACGCCCGCGATGAACCTGACGCCAACCCACCAGCGCCAGGGCCGCGCCGCAGACGATGAGCAACTGCCCCACAATGTCGAAGAGGATCGCTCCGGTGTCGCCCCAGCCCAGCAGAAACGCCCAGGCGTGACCGTGAAAATGTTCCTGCGCGAATTCCGTCCGCCCAGTCAGCCATGCCACCAGGTACATGGTCAATGGCAGGCCGTACATCTCGGCGTAAAGGGCGATGATGAAGGCTTGCGCCACGCCGGCGGAGCGCCATTCCGATCGCCGCCGGGGACGGAGAATACCGTAGAGGAAAACTCCGAGGATGAGAATGTAAGCCACCACGAGCGGCCATTGATGGTAATCAACGCGGAACATGTTCTCGGATAAGGTTGGTCGGCACGGAACACCAGCGGACGAACATCTTGCTTTACGCAAAGGTGAAGGCGGAGAGCTTTGAGCCCTCCGCCTCCTTATAGAACTCTTCTTAATCCCGGCCGGGGCCGGTTTCCAGTCCCGTCGGCCGCAGTTAATGGACGGGCGGCAGGAGGACTTGATTGATGGCGTGAATCGTCCCGTTGCTCGCCGTCACGTCCGCCGTAATGACTTGGGATCGATTGACGAACACCGCATTACGCCACTTGTAAACCCGCACGTTGCTGCCCTGCAAGGTTTCAACTCTGCGCTCGCGAAGCAGTTGTTTCGACGACTGGCTGCCTTCCACCGCATGGTAGAGCAAAATGTTCTTCAACGCGGGCACATTGGTGACGAGGGATTCAACGGTGCCGGGCGGCAGCGCGTCAAACGCCTCGTCAGTGGGAGCGAAAATAGTGAAGACGCCACCCGTTGCGACGGTGTCTTTGAGCCCGGCAATTTCCAGCGCCGCAAGCAGCGTGGTGAAGCGACCATCCTTTTCAAGGGTTTCGATCAGGTTGGACTTCGGCGGCGGGGGAAGCAACACGGCGCCGATCACATGAATGATGCCGTTGGGAGCTTTGACGTTCGGGCTGATCAGCGGGGACTTGTTAATGAAAATGCCACTACGATTGAGCGAGATGGCGACTTCCTCGCCCTGCAAGGTTTCCGCCGAACGCTTCCAGAGTAATTCGTATGCGGTTTTGGACCCGTCCAGGACATGATAGAGCAGAATGTTCTGGAGCGCGGGAATATCGCCCAGAAGCGACTCGACGGTACCGGGTGGCAGCGCTGCGAACGCGTCATCGGTCGGGGCAAACACTGTGAATGGTCCACCAGTTGCCAGATCATCCGCCAGACCCGCCGCCGTCACTGCGGCGATCAGCGTGTTGAAACGGCCATCCAGCGCGAGCACGTCCACCAAGCTGTTGATATCGATGTCTTCAGCCGGTGGAATCAGCACCCCTTCGATCGGATGTATAACGCCATTGGAGGCCGACAGGGACGGGTAGTCCACGAACTGGCCGTTGATGCGCACCTTGAAGCCTTCAGTCATCGCGAGCACCGGATTACCTTGCAGGGTGGTGGTGGTGCTGTCGTGGACCAGTTGGGACAACGACTTTTTGCCGCCGATGGCATGATAAAGCAGAATGTTCTGCAAAGCGGGCACGTTCGTGACGAGCGATTCAACCGTGCCCGGGGGCAGTGCGGCGAACGCGGCGTCGGTCGGCGCCAGGATCGTAAAGACGCCGCCGGTCGCGACTGTGTCTTTGAGTCCGGCAACTTCAAGGGCAACGAGCAGCGTCTTAAACCGCCCATCGCTCTCGAGGCGTTGAACGAGGTTGGCGGTAGTGTAGGTGGCATGCGCAGCCGTCGTGGTGAGGAGCAGTCCGAGTGCGATGGTCAATGCCAGTCGGCCCGGAGCGAAGAGGAGGTTGAATATTTTTTTCATTTCTTTGGTTCGTGTTGGATTTGTTGCTGTTTCTTGTTCTTTTGCTCTTTTGTTTCTGTTTTTTGGGGTGTCTTTTTTGTTTTAGGTTGCTGGCGCGCCGCGACCAAACCGGATCGCGATGGCCGGCGCGGAAATTGTGTGCGTTAAGATTTGGGAAGGACCACCGTGTCTATGACGTGAATGACACCGTTGCTGGCGGCCACATCGGTCTTGGTCACTTTGGCGGAATCCACGGCCACTTTGCCGTCGGCCACCTTGATGGTAAGTTCTTTGCCATTCACCGTTTTGGCCTGCATCGTCTTGACGTCGGCCGCCATAACTCTGCCCGAAACCACGTGGTAATTCAGGATCGCGATGAGTTGGTCCTTGTTTTCGGGCTTGAGCAGGTTCTCCACCGTGCCCGGGGGTAACTTGGCAAATGCTTCGTCGGTCGGAGCGAAGATCGTGAACGGGCCTTTGCCTTGGAGGGTTTCAGCCAAGCCCGCCGCTTTAACGGCCGCGACCAAGATGTTGAAACTACCAGCGCCGGACGCTACGGCGACGAGGTCACCCGACGCGGCGCACTTGTCGGCAGCTTGAACGGGACTGAGGGCCAAGGCCGAGAGAGCCAGGGCGGTGATTGTGAGTTTGCGAAACGTTTTCATGGTTTTGTGATGTTGCTATAGTTTTCGTTTGGTTCAGAACTCGAACGGCCACCGCGAAACGCTTCGGAGGGCCAAACCGAATGGCTTGAACTCGCACTGCTGTTACCGACATTGGCTTTTCGAGTTTCATTTTTTCCATCGGCTTGTCGCGAAGCGAAAACCGAATTTGAACAAACAATGTACAGGTTCCGCAGTGCGTCAACTATTTGTCTCGATTATCTTCTAATAATTTTAGAGGCGGCAAAACATCGAAAATAGCCTTTATTTATTGACTATTATAGGTGATTAACCACGCGATAGCATCTCGCGAAAGCCAGTTTGTCTGCTTTTTGTCTATATTTATAGATCGATCGAAGAGCCAAAGCTTGGGTCACAAATAGCATCCGATTGCCGGCGTCTGATAGGCCGGCCGGGTGGGATCGATCCGGTTGATAGAGGCAATCCGATTATGGTCATTCCCGTGACGAAGAACGCGCCTTGGTTCCTGTCGATCAAGTGGATGCGCCTGATGACTCGGGCGAAACTGGCACATCATGATTTACCTCTGGTCAGCAAGGTCAGCGTTCTGGGTGCGCGGCGTTCAATGAGAACCTTACCCATAACGAGCAGAGCGACACCTCGCCCAATGCCATCACCTCCAGCCCATCTCCCATCCGATGAGCGAGGCCGGCGTCGGGCCCTCCCCGGTCGAGGCAAAGGGCAAGATGTGGTTATGGGTCAAGGCGCTGCTCTTCGCCTCGAACAGCAGGGATAGTCGCGTCGGCTTGCGCGCGGCCGATTGGGACGGGCCGGCGCACGGCCACCTGCTTCGAGTTGCTCCCGCATGGAAAACTTGATGCGCAAAAGCTCGCGCTTCGCCTAGAATGGCTGGGTGACGAAAATGTGGATTGCACTTTCCATTCTGGCAGTTGCTTTGGCGTTCACGGTGGTGGGCTGTCAAGCCACCCGCTCGGGTTACGAGTCCGCACCCTACGTGGTGGTGCACTCCGACGGCAAGTTTCAGGTGCGGGATTACCCAATGCTGACGGTCGTAGAGACGCCCATGTCTCGCACCGGCAATAGCGATGACGGAAGTTTCATGCGCCTGTTCCGGTTCATTACCGGCGGGAACGAAGCGAAGCAGAAGATCGCGATGACGACGCCGGTATTCATGTCCGGCAGCGATTCAAATGCAACGATGGCTTTCGTGCTACCGGCGAAACTCAAGCCGGGAGAAGTGCCCAAACCGGCGGATAGCACGGTGACGGTCCGGGAGTTGCCGGCGGGACGGTTCGCGGTGCTGCGCTTCAGCGGCGGGCGCAACGCGAAGAAGGAGGCGGAATCGCTCGCGCGGCTAAAGACTTGGATGTCAGCAGAGGCGTTGGGCGTGATGTCGCCACCGGTGTTTGGCTATTTTGACCCACCTTGGACGCCGGCGTTCCTGCGGCGGAATGAAGTCATGCTGCGAACCGAGGTGAGCCAATAACGCGCAAGAGCTTTACGAGACGTCCGTAAAACACCCGGCAGGCAAGGATTTGACATTCACCACATCCCGCACAAGGGTTGCACCTGTTGGGAAATAAACAACCTCGAGTCAATCAAGTCGTATGCAGACCTCCACCCTCAAGTTCCTCAGCTTGGTCATTTCACCCTTACTCTTCGCGCCCACGATCCTCTCGGCCGGGGGACACCCGCCTGGACCACCCCCATGGCTCAACCGCAGTCAATGGACCGAGGTAAATCCCGATGCCGAGTGGTCACCGCGCGCGGGGCTGCAAGTGGTCGAACTCCGCAACACGTTTTACCTGATGGGCGGACGAACGCCGATTGATCCGGCCATCGTGCCCGTGCCCGGCGCCAGCGTGATCTGGTCGGACGTCTGGCGCAGCCGCGACCTGGGCCGTTCGTGGCAGCGGTTGGTCGAGCAAGGGGCTCCGGGTCATTGGCCGGCGCGCGCCTACTTTCAGGCAGTGACGAAGGGCAACGCCATGTATGTGCTGGGCGGGCAGAATTTCAATATCATCCCGAATCCGGGCTGCGCGTTCCTCCCGCCGGGCGCTCCATGTGATCTGCCGCCCGTGCCGGCTTCCGATTTCTTCAATGATGTTTGGCGCAGTTCAAACGGACGCGACTGGGTGTGCCTGACCACCAATGCGGGATGGCAAGGGCGGGCCGGTTTGAGCAGCGTGGTTCTCAACGATGACATCTATATTCTGGGCGGATCGTTCAACGATGATTCGGCCATTGTCGGCGGCCCGCCGGCCCGCGTTTATTTCAATGATGTTTGGAAGTCGTGCGACGGGGCAAACTGGGTGCCGGTGACCACCAATGCGCCTTGGGCACCGCGGGCCGGCGCCGCGGTCGTCGCCAAAGGCGGTTACATTTATCTGCTCGGCGGCGAGGATGGATTCCTTTGCGACACGAACCGTCCGGATCGCTGCCCGCCCTACTTCAACGACGTGTGGCGCTCTCGCGACGGGGCGAACTGGGAACTGGTGACGGCCGCCGCCGACTGGCCCTCACGCCCTGGCCATCAGGCCGTGGTGCTGGCTAATGACATCTACTTGTTTGGTGGCTTTGGCCTGAGCACGGACCCAACGGATCCCTTCAAGCCGGCGAATCCGATGGACCTGTGGGTCAGTCGCGACGGCGCCGATTGGCGGCTGATCAGCAACTCGCCGTGGAATGCGACGACGCCGGAGGAGATCAAATACGACTTCAAGGCCCTGCCGGTGACGGGCGGGCGGGGTGGCTTGTTGCCCTCCATCTTCACGTTTGGTGGGGACCGCGAGACGTTCAACTTTGCGGATCCTGAGAACTATCTGCGCGTGGATAATGACGTGTGGCGTTTCTCGCCCCGGCCCGGCCCGTGGCGCTGAAGCGTCTTCGCTTGGGCAATGAGCAGGGTGACAAGTCGGAAAAACTGATTCACCTGAACCGGACTACACCGATTTTGCGGTGACGGGCGAGGAACTGATCGCGTCCCAAATAGGCCGGCATCCGGAACAGCGAGGAGTTCTTCGCGGAGTTAATGAAACTGAGTCGCAAACTGAGCGAAGAGCTGCCGCGCCCTATCCGCGAGAACATGACCGAGGCAGAGCTGATCAATTCAGTATCGCGGGGGCGTGGGGGGGGCGAAAGGCAGGAGGATGAGTGAAGAATGATGAAGCTCATCTGGCTTGGGCACATCCTTCAACCTACATGCTCCATCATTGCCCCTCGTCTGGTGGCCGCCGAGTTGAAGAAGCCCGGCGCGCCCGCGCACGCGGCGTTCGACGAGGACCTGTCCACGAGCGAAAACTGATCGAAATCCCACCCAATGCCCTCAGTCATAACCCCTCTCCCATCCGATGTGCGCGGGTAGCGTCGTTTTCTCTCCGTTCGAGGCGGAGAGGGAAATGTTGTCAGGTCTCAGCGCGATGCTCATCGCCTCGAACCGCACGAACAGGCGCGTCGGCTCGCTCACGGCGGATTGCCCTTAGGGACAACTAGACTTCCCGCTGACGACAACCAAAACTCCCCATGACGGGAAAAGCTCCGGTGGTTGTTCTGGTTGGGACGCAGGCCCGACCGGGCAGAATGCCGGGACCTGATCAACCCACAACAACGGGCTCGGCTCATCACCGAGTTTCAACGGAGCGGAAGTATTTCCTACGGTAAAGGCAAAGATACGGTCGCCGTCGTGCAACCGTTGTGAGATCGTAATGGCGAACCGATTGCCGCCGTGCGGGTGACCATGACCGGGGGTCGCCTGGCGCCTGGCGCTAATCTGCCTGCCTTGGGAAAAACACATCCGCGGCCATTCCGGCACGCAGCCGGCCTTCCGCCGGGTTCAACCGTATTTTCACGCCGAAGACCTGCTTTATGCGTTCGCCGACAGTCTGCACATTGCGCGGGGTGAACTCGGCGCGGCGCTGGATTTGCTCGACGGTGCCGTCGAAATCCACTCCGGGAAATGAATCTACCCGGACCTTGACAGTCTCACCCGGCACGATTTGCCCCAACCATGGCTCGGGTACGAAGACACGCACCCAGAGATGATTCGTCAGCAGCAGTGTGGCCGCCGGCTGATTCGGCGCCAAAACATCCCCCACTTTCACCCCCAGGACTTCGATCACGCAATTCGTTGGCGACAAGATTTTAAGTTCGCGCAGTTGTGTCTCAATTCCCGCGAGCTGGGCTTTGACCTGGGAAATGCGTTCAGGCCGCGTCCCGGCCAAGAGCAAATCGTAGCGGCTCCGGGCGGCGGCGGCACTTTTTTCCAGGGCAGCGGCCCGGGTGACTGCTTGATCGCGCTCTGTCACCGAGGAGGTTTTTTGAGCGAACAACTCCTCGGCCCGCTTCGCGTCGGCCGCAGCAAAATCCAGCTGCGCGCGCTGCGCCTGCCACTCGGCCTGGGCGGAGGCAATTTCCTCCTGGCGCGGCCCAACCATTGCCTCCGCCAGCTGCGCCGCCACCTGGTCGCGCCGGGCCGTCAGTTCTCCGGCGTCGAGTTCAATGATTGGTTGCCCCCGCGAAAGGCGGTCGCCTTCCTGAACGAAAACTTGCTGGACGCGACCACCGTAACGCGAGGCGACGCGGACTTCATCCGTTTCAATGGTGCCGGAAACTGAGGTTGGGCCTGGTCTCGGCTGGCAACCGCCTGCCCCCAAGATCAGGGCGACAGCTGCGCCAATCGCGGAGCCTTTGATTCCCATGCCGGGCGAGCATAACAGCCGGGCAAGCGGGCTTCAACCAGTTCGCGGAGGGGGGCGGGGAAACAAAGGCGAGCCAGCCGAAAGCGCTTCGAAACCGAAGAATGCCAATTCCGGGTTATGAGGTGCGCAGGAAAAGGAGGAAAAGCATTGCGTGTTCGCCCGGTCTTTGGCTTCATTTCCCGATGGCACTCGCGGCCAAATCGAAAGGCGCAACACCGGAAGAGCAGCGCCGGATGCAAATACTGTATTCCGGGCGGGTGCAGGGCGTGGGCTTTCGCTATGCGGTGCGCTCGCTGGCGACTGGATTCGAGGTCACGGGCACCGTGCGAAATCTGGCGGACGGACGGGTGGAACTCATTGCCGAGGGCGCCAAGTTGGAGTTGGAATCGTTCCGCGAAGCCATCCACCGTGCCGGTTTGGCGGCGAACATCCGCCATGAAGAAGCAAGTTGGACCGAACCCTGCGGTGGATTTACCGGGTTTGCAATTACGGACAGGAAGTAAATGAAGTTTGCCATCATAGCCGATATTCACGCCAACCTGGAAGCGCTGCAAGTGGTTCTGGAAGACAGCAAAAAGCAGTTCGTCACGCATTATGCGTGCCTGGGGGACGTCGTTGGTTACAACGCCAATCCCAAGGAGTGCCTGGACATCGTCCGCACCATGAACATGCCGTGCGTCAAGGGTAACCACGATGAATATTGCTCAAGCGAGGAGCACTTGGAAGGGTTCAATCCCGCGGCCGCGGAAGCGGTCAACTGGACGCGCAAACAACTTACCGAAGACGACCGCCAATGGCTGCGCGACTTGAAGTACACGCGGATGGTAACCAACTTCACGATCGTACATGCCACCTTGGATGGGCCGCAACGCTGGGGCTATGTGTTTGACAAGCTCGCCGCCGCCGCCAGTTTAACTTATCAGAACACCTCGGTTTGCTTTTTTGGCCACACCCATGTGCCGGTGGCGTTCATGAAGGACAGCGTGGTACGGGGGGGCACGTACTCAAAGTTCAAGACCGAGCCGGGCAAGAAGTATTTTATCAATGTGGGTGCCGTTGGCCAGCCCCGCGACAACAATCCCAAATGCTCCTACGTGGTTTACGACACTGACGACGGCACGATTGAGATCCGCCGGCTCGAGTACGACATCGCCACGGCCCAGAAGAAAATCCTGGCAGCGGGTCTGCCGGAACGGCTCGCCGAACGCCTGGCGTACGGCCGATAACCGCTACCGCACCACTTCAACGCTCAACGGCGGCTTGAAACCAGACACCCACCCGGGTGCGTGATCGGCACCGTGCTGGGAGCGGAAAAGCTGGAACGTGGCCCTTTGAAAATCCTGATCCTCAAACCAAGTTCGCTTGGTGACGTCGTCCAAGCTCTACCGGTGCTACGGCTATTGAAAGCAAACCTCCCGGCGAGCGAGATTCACTGGTGGATCGACTCCGCTCTCGCCCCGTTGCTCGAAGGGGATCCGGACCTCACCGGGGTGGTACGGTTCGAGCGGAAACGCTGGGGATCGCCCGTTCATTGGCCGGAAATGCTGCGCAGTATCGCCTGGATGCGGGCGCAACGTTTTGACTGGGTAATCGATCTTCAGGGACTCGCCCGGAGCGGAGCCTTTGCCTGGCTGGCCAACGGCGGACTTCTCGTCGGTCTGGATGAAAGCCGTGAAGGCGCCCGAGGATTTTACGACATCATTGTGCCGCGCGCCTCCCATCACACCCACGCAGTGGACTGGTATCTGGCAGTGTTGCCGCGCCTCGGAATTCCGGTTCACCATGATTTCGTCTGGTTGCCAGAACGCCCCAACGCGGTCGCGGCATTGGAATCGAAATGGCCGGCCGGCGCCGCACGCTGGATCGCGCTGCAACCCGGGGCCCGATGGCTGAACAAGCGCTGGCCAGCCGAGCATTTCGCCGAGATTGCGCGCCAGCTCGCCGCGGAATTCGCCGACGCGCGCTTCGCAATTCTCGGCAGTGCGGAGGACCGGCCGCTGGGCGAAATTGTGTCCCGCGCCGCCCCGGAGCGCTGTCTGAATCTGGCCGGCCAGACTTCGCTGCCAGAAATGATCGCCTGGCTGCGGCGCTGCGAACTCATGGTGACCAATGACACCGGCCCGATGCACGTGGCGGCGGCGCTGGGCAAACGGGTGATCACCATTTGTGGGCCAACCGAGCCGCGCCGCACCGGCCCCTATGGCCAGGGGGCACGCGTCGTGCAATCCAAGCTCCCATGCGTGCCTTGCCTCAAATCAAAGTGCACATGGCCACGCCCCATGGAATGCATGACGGGAGTGCCGCCCCACGAGGTAATCGCGCGAGTGCGGCGCGAAATGGCACCGGGCGTTGAATAGCTTGGGGAAGATCGCCGTCAGCTTTCGGCAGGCAGCGGACCAAAACCAGGCCGATGGTTTTGCGGCTTGCCACCCGGACCCGGCCACCTAAAGTGAACCTATGAAAGTCCTGGCTCTATTGCTGGTATTCGGGCTCGCGCCCATCTTTCCTCTGGGCGCGCAGGTCTCCGTGGAAATCCTATTGGATCAGGAACATTATCTCTCCGGCGAGCAGCTGACGGCCGCCGTGCGTATCACTAATCGCTCGGGACGCACGTTGCATCTGGGAGGCGAAGACGACTGGCTCACATTTGCGTTGGAGTCGCGCGATGGGCGGGGGATTGTGGCGAAAAACAGCGAACCGCCGGTGCGCGGCCCCTTCCCGCTGGCAACCACCAAAGTTGCCACTCGCCGCGTGGAACTGTTGCCGCACTTTGACCTATCCCGCGCCGGCCGCTACACCATCACCGCCACGGTTCAAATCAAGGATTGGAACCAAACTCTCACCTCCAAGCCAAAGAGCTTCGACATCATACATGGCGCAAGACTATGGTCGCAGGATTTCGGTGTGCCGGCCAAGGATACGCCCGGTGGTTCGCCGGAAGTGCGTAAATACACGCTGGAGCAAGCCAACTACCTCCGGACGCAAATCCGACTTTATTTTCGCTTGACCGACGCCAGCGGGGAGCGGGTTTTTAAAGTATTCGCGCTCGGCCCGATGGTTTCGTTCGGCATTCCAGAACAGCAGATTGATTCGGCCAGTAATCTGCACGTGCTCTACCAAAACGGGGCCCGCTCTTTCAGCTACACCGTGATCACCCCGGACGGCGAGGTCATCGCGCGCGAAACCCATGACTATCTTCGCACCCGTCCCAAGCTGCAACTGGTTGAGAACGGGCGGTTCGCGGTGGTCGGCGGCACCCGCCGGCGGACTCCGGAGGATGTGCCCGGAGAGTCCCCGACGGAGCAGCCTAAACCGGAGCAGCCAACTCCGCCGGAAAAGCCGTGAGCCAACGGAGCACAACCAGGGTTGTATCGTTGCGGCAACCCGCATGCCTTTGTGGGACGGGCGAATCTGGCAATGCGGAACAAACCGTTCGAGACCAGGATCAGGCCGGACAAATGTCGCTGCACCGAAACAAATTCAATTGATCAGAATCAGCCCAGTCCACCATGCCCGCGGAAGCCGTGATCCAGGTTGAGCAACTGACCAAGCGCTTTGGCCACTTTACGGCGGTGGATCACATTTCGTTTTCAGTGGGCAAGGGTTCGATCTTCGGCTTTCTCGGACCGAATGGGTCGGGCAAATCCACGGTCATCCGGATGTTGTGCGGCTTGCTGGAGCCGAGCGACGGTCACGCGCGCATTGCGGGTTTTGATGTGGCACGGCAGACCGAAGACATCAAGCCGCTCATCGGTTATATGTCGCAGAAGTTTTCGCTCTATGACGAGTTGACGGCGCATGAGAACTTGAATTTCTACGGCCGGCTTTACGGACTGAGTGGTGCGACACTGAAGCGACGGTACGACGACCTCGTGAGCCTGACGCATTTGACGCCCTATCTGCATCGCCGGGCGGCGCTGCTTTCCGGCGGTTGGCGGCAACGGTTGGCGATGGCGTGTTCGCTCATGCATCAGCCTTCCGTGCTGTTCCTCGACGAACCGACAGCGGGAATTGACCCAGTGGCCCGGCGCGAGTTGTGGGATTTGTTGTTCACGTTCTCCAGCCAGGGCATGACTTTGTTCGTCACCACACACTACATGGACGAGGCCGAACGGTGTTCGCATGTCGGCTACATTCACATGTCAAAACTCGTGGTCTGCGGCGAACCGGACGATCTGAAGCAGCTAAAGTTGGTGAATCCGCCCGGCACCAAGCGCATCGATGTGAACTGCGAGCATGTGACAGTGGCCCTGCAAACCGTACGCCAGTTGCCCGGCGTCCGCACGGCAACCGTATTCGGCCAATCCATGCACTTGCTGGTGGATGAGGGCATGGCAGAAGATTTTATTCGCGCGGAACTGGCGCAGGTCAAGATCCCGCATGCCGACATCCGCCCCATCGCGCCATCCTTGGAGGATGTGTTTGTGGCCTTGACGACCGCAAACGCAAAATAGGAGTGCAAATGGAGGCGAACCATAAACCAACCGGCGGTTATCCTCGAACACAACCCGCGTCCGGTGCATCCAGATCGTTGCGGCGGGTGACCGAGCACAGGGCGGCCAGGGGAATAGCCAAGCATCTCCAAACTCATCCGGCGAACAAACGCAACGGCCGGGAGAATTCCGGCTTCACTTTGATTGAATTGCTGGTCGTCATTGCCATCATCGCCATCCTCGCCGCCATGCTGTTGCCGGCGTTGAGCCGCGCGAAGGGTAAAGCCCAAGCAATCAACTGTCTCAACAATTTGAAACAGCTGAACACTTGCTGGTATCTCTATGCTGGCGACAGCAGTGATCAGCTGGTCATGAACAACCCATTTGCCACCACGCCAGACACCTCCTGGTTGACGGGCAATATGAGCGACCCGATCCAAGCCACGAACACCAGGCTTATCCAGATCGGCTATCTGTGGCGCTACAATAATGCACTCGCCATTTATCACTGTCCGAGTGACAAATCGATGGCAGGCAACGTCCTGAAGGTGCGCAGTTATTCATTGGGGGGCCAGATGGGCAGCACGGACAACCCGCAGGGCCGGCCGTGGGATGGGCAACGCTTGATGCTGGGAAATCCGGGTTATCCTCCCAACATGAAATTCAGCCAGATCCGCAAACCTCCCCCGTCCCAGGCGTTGACCTTTGTCGAGGAAAGCGAGCTGTCCATCGATGATGGCTTTTACTTCATCTGGCTGCCCAAGATTGACGGCACGCCCAATGACATGTGGGGCAATCTTCCGGCGCTTCGCCGCCACAACGAAAATGGCACCTGTTTCGCCTTCGCGGACGGCCATGCGGAGATCTGGAGGTGGCGCGATCCACGAACCACCCACCCGGGCACCAAGCCGAATGACCCGCAATCCGGGAACATGGATATACGGCGGGTGCAAAATGCATACGCCATCCCCTAACGCCGCGACGGTCCGCCGCCGGGGAAGGAGTCGCCGGCCGGTCGATCCCGAACCAACGACCACACACTGATCCCATTCCCATCCTCACCAGTTTTTGGTTAGGAGGCAATCACCAGCGAAAAAATAGGCAAAGGTCCGAAACCGCCGGAGAGAAAAAAAGCCCGCTCGGGAGAGCGGGCTTGATTAATCTTAATGACGATCAGGTGGACTCGGTTTTCTTCTTGTCCGGCTCCGTGGCGGACTCAGCCGGAGCGGGAACGGTCGTAACGACTTCGTCCACCCATTCAAGGATCGCCTTGTTCGCCGCGTCACCGGGACGCTGCTCCAGTTTGATAATCCGAGTATAGCCACCGGAGCGGGCTTTGAACGCGGGCGCAATGTCCTCGAATAGAATACGAATCACATCGTCCTGGAGCCGCCATTTCTGGCGTTCCGCCTTGCTGAGGGCCACGGAAGGGCCGCTCGTGTGCAGCCGGGCGCTGGCGAGGCGGCGCGCGTGGAGCGTGCCCTTTTTGCCCAGCGTGACGATCTTTTCGGCCACGGATCGCGCCGCCTTGGCCTTGGCGAGCGTGGTGGTGATCCGCTTGTGCTTGATGAGACTGCAAACCATGTTGGCGAGCATCGCATTCCGATGCTCAAACGTTCGGCCCAACTTGGCGGTTCGTTTAAGGTGTCGCATAAAATTACGTCGGACTGACTTCTTCTTTTGGTCCTTCTAACAGACCGGGCTCGAAAGCCATACCCAGCGCCAGACCGAGCGCCGTAAGCTTGTCCTTGATCTCGTTCAGCGACTTCTTGCCGAAGTTCCGATACTTGAGCATCTCGGCTTCACTCTTCATCGCCAGCTGGCCCACGGTCGTGATGTTGGCATTGTTGAGACAGTTGGCGGCCCGGACGCTGAGCTCGATCTCGTTGACGCTCATGTTGAGCAACTTCTTGAGCTTCATCTTCTCGTCATCCTGTTTGTCCACCGTTTCCTCGAACTCGATGGCATTCTTGTCATATCCGACAAACACGTCGAGGTGGTGCTGCAAAATGGCGGAAGCCTGCGTCAGGGCGTCGTCGGGCGTCATGCGGCCGTCGGTCCAAAGTTCCACCACCAAGCGATCGTAATCCGTGCGCTGACCAACCCGGGCGGCCTCGACCGCGTATCGCACGCGGACGACCGGCGAGAAGAGGGAATCAATCGCGATGACGCCAATGGCCTGGCCGGGCTTCTTGTTTTCATCGCCGGGACAAAAACCGCGGCCAATCTGCACTTCCAGCTCCATCTCGAATTTCTTCTTCTTATCGAGGGTGCAAATGACCTGGTCCGGGTTGACCAGTTCGATGTTCTGATTGACTTGAATATCGGCCGCCGTGACCTGGCCTTCCTTGTTGGTTGAGAGCAACAAGGTTTGGGGATCCCGTGTATGCGCCTTAAATTTGACCTTCTTGAGATTAAGAACGATGTCGGTAACATCCTCCACCACGCCCTCAATTGCGGCGAATTCGTGCATCGCCCCGTCGATCTTGATCGAGGTGATCGCGGCGCCCTCCAGGGAGCTTAACAAAACGCGACGCAGGGAGTTGCCAATTGTGTGGCCGTAACCGGTTTCAAACGGTTCAGCAATGAACTTGGCGTAGGTTTCCGTGGCGGTTGACTCTTCCTTGGTCAACCGTTTGGGCATTTCAAAACGTCCGAGACGTACTGGCATAGGTTGGCTTTCGTGCAATTTTAATCTGGCTACGACCGGTTGATTCCCGCGTCGGTCGCAGCCCGTATAATTGCGTTGGTCCCGTGGAACGGGACGGGTTGTTACTAGCGGGAATAAAATTCGACCACGGTCTGCTCGTTGGCAATGGGGTTGATTTCGTCGCGCGTCGGTATGCGCATCACGACGCCCTTGAATTCGTCCTTGCTCAAAGAAAGCCAGTCGGGCACCGCGCGGCTGGTGGACAATTCAAACGCTTTGGTGGCCATCTGGCGGGACACCGTGGTGTTCTTGACGGTAATGACGTCATTCACCTTCAGGGCGTATGAGGGGATGCTGACCTTGCGCCCATTGACCTGAATATGTCCATGCGCCACCAACTGGCGGGCTGCCGCTCGCGTTGTCCCCAAACCCAAGTGGTGCACCACGTTATCAAGCCGCGTCTCCAAAATTTGCAGCATCTGTTCGCCGGTGACACCGCGACGCTGAAGGGCCTTCTGGTAAACGCCGCGGAATTGGCGCTCCATCAGACCGTAGTAGTAACGAAGTTTCTGCTTTTCGACGAGGGCGGCCCCGTAGTCGGTGAGCTTGCGGCGGGACTTGGGGCCGTGCACCCCCGGCGGATAATTGCGCCGTTCGAGGTACTTCGATGGGCCAAAGATCGGGATGCCGAATCGACGGCTAATGCGAACGCGAGGTCCTTTGTAACGAGCCATGGTCTGGTAAGTGGTTGGGAGTTTAAAGTTGAGGGCTAGACGCGGCGTTTCTTGCGCGGACGACAGCCATTGTGAGGAATCGGCGTTACATCCTTGATGGTGGATATTTCCAAACCAATGGCCTGTAGGGCACGAATGGCCGATTCACGACCGGAGCCCGGTCCCTTCACGCGGATTTCAACCTCGCGCATGCCGTGCGCCATCGCCTGACGGGCAGCATCCTGGGCTACTTGTTGCGCCGCATAGGCCGTACTTTTCCGCGAACCTTTGAAGCCAACCCGACCTGCGGCCGACCAGCCGAGCAGGTTGCCGTGCATATCAGTGATGGTGACTTGTGTATTGTTGAAGGTGGCAAGAATGTTGGCAATGCCAACGGTGATGTTCTTGGCGTGCTTTGCCTTGATGATCTTCTTGGCATTGACGTCCTCCCCCAGCAGTTCGGCAGCCGTGGGAGCTGCAGCCGCCACCAGCGCTTCGGCCGGTTTGGGCACTTCCACACCGGGGGCGGCACCGGCCGCCGCTGGTTTCTTCGCGGGCTTGGCCTCGTCGGGTTTACCGGCACTTTCCGGCCGGGCATCCTTGGCCGGCGGGGTTTTCTTTTTGGGTTCTTCAGCCATACAAGATCAATTCTTAGTGGATTCCAGCTTTGGCGTCCGGTTTCCGTTGCACGCCCACGGTTTTGCGGGGACCTTTACGGGTCCGCGCATTGGTCTGAGTTCGCTGTCCCCGCACCGGTAAACTGCGAATGTGACGGATGCCCCGATAGCACTTGATGCCCTGTAAACGTTTCAGATTCATGCCCAGTTCGCGACGCAGGTCACCCTCGATCACGTATTTGCCGTCCTGGATGGCATGAACAATTTGGGATAGCTGCGCTTCGGTCAGATCCTTGGCGCGGACGGATCGGTCAATATTCGCGCGCTCCAGAATTTCGAGGGCATTAACCGGCCCAATGCCGTAAATATAACGAAGCGCAATGTCGATGCGCTTATTCGGTGGTACTTCCACACCAATGATGCGTGCCATAAATTATTAGCCTTGCCGTTGTTTGTGGCGCTTGTTCGTGCAGATGACACGAATAATGCCACGGCGACGCACGATTTTGCAGTGCTCGCACAGTTTTTTGACCGACGCTCGAACTTTCATGCTTGATTCGTTTTTTTCGCTGCCAGCAACCGCCCCGTTGACAGATCAAACGGGGTCAATTGCAGTCTGACCGTTTCGCCCGGCATCACGCCGGCAAATTCCCCACCGGCCCGCCGGCTGACAAATGCCAGCAGGCAATGACCGTTTGCCAGTTCAACCTGACACGTCCGGTCGGACAGGACCTTGATCACGCGACCCTCAACCTGAAAGGCGTCTGGGCCGGCCATGTCAGAACCTCCGGTTCACCTTCGGTGATCAAGACGGTATGCTCAAAATGAGCGGATAGTGAACCATCTTGCGTTACCACTGTCCAGCCGTCTTTTAAAATTTTAACTTCCGGCCGGCCCGCATTGACCATCGGCTCGATGGCGATGGTCATGCCGGGCCGCAACCGCTGGTTGCTCCGGGCATCCACATAATTCGGCACCTGCGGCTCTTCATGCATCGTCCGTCCAACCCCGTGCCCCACGAACTCCCGGACGACGCTGTACCCGTTGCTCTCGACATAAGTCTGAATCGCCCGCGAAATGTCCGTCACGCGGTTCCCGGCCACTGCCTGCGCGACACCCTCGACCAGGGCTTGTTGCGTCACATCCATCAATCGCTGCGCCGCCACCCCGCACCCCCCCACGGCAATCGTCCGGGCCGTGTCGCCAATAAATCCCTTGAAAATCACGCCACAGTCCACGCTCACAATATCGCCAAAGCGCAACTGCCTCTCATTCGCCAAGCCATGCACCACTTCGTCATTCACCGAAATGCAAGTGTGGCATGGGTACTTCCGATAACCCAAGAACGCGCTCTTCCCGCCATGATGACGAATTCTTTCAGCGGCAAATTGATCTACCTGCCGGGTCGTCACCCCCGGCTTGACAAACGCCGAAACTTCCTCAAGCACCGCGGCGGCTACTGCCCCAGCGGGTCGCATCTGCTCCAAATCACGTTCGGTCTTAAGGATGATCATTTTGCCATCGACGCGACCCCGCCGCCAGCCAGTTCCAGCCCGGGCCAGCAACTGGAATTGAAACAGGCACGGTTGCCTAAAAGCGGCCGCGCATCTTCCCCTTCTTCAAAAAGCCATCGTAGTGGCGCATGAGCAGATGCGACTCTATCTGACGCATCGTATCCAGCATGACGCCAACGGTGATCAACATGCTTGTTCCACCGAAAAAGTCGGTGACTGTTGGCGGAATTTTCATGGCGTTCTGCAATACGATCGGCAACACCGCGATCAAGGTCAAAAAAATCGCACCTGCCAGCGTAATCCGGCTCATCGAAGTATGGAGAAAATCACTCGTCGGCTGACCGGGGCGCACGCCCGGAATGTAACCGCCGTTTTTCTTTAGATCATCCGCGATCTGCAGTTCGTTGAACTGCGTTGCCACCCAAAAGTATGAAAAGAACAAGATCATGATACCAAACAGCGCAAGGTACACCACCGATCCTGGATTGAGTGTCCGTGCAATGGAGGCCGCCGTTTCGGACACGAATTTGGCGGCGCCGCCATCCTGCGGCTTGAAGGCGCCGCTGATCATCAGGAATAATTTCTGGGGAAACATCAGGATCGCAGAGGCAAAAATGACCGGCATCACGCCCGCGTAATTCACGCGCAATGGCATGAATGAAGTGCCGCCGGAGTAGACCTTACGGCCCACAGCCCGTTGCGCGTATTGAACAGGAATCTTCCGCTGCGCCTGGGTCACGGCAATGATGCCTCCAATCACAACCACCAGCATGACAAGCAACAATGCCCCGTGAACGATCGTATGCGTCGGCTCCAGCCCGCCGCCCGGGAAAAACATGCCCTTGGTGGCCGATACCGCGGCCGGCATGCGGGCCACGATCCCAATTGTGATGATCAGGGACACGCCATTGCCGATACCGCGCTCCGTGATCTGTTCCCCAAGCCACATCAGCAACATGGTTGCGGTCGTCAACACCAACACGGTCTGAAAGTAGTAATACCAAGCAAACGAATCCGGGTAGAGCACCAACTGGTTGATGCCCGGAAACAAGGTCTCGGGATGCTTCCAATTGATGGCCATGAAAGCCCCTTGAATAAAACAAAGCAAAACCGTCAGATAGCGACCGTATTGAATGATCTTGGTCCGCCCCCCTTCTTCGCGCGCCAGCTTGCTCAACGGCGGATAAACCGCCGTCAACAACTGGATGATGATGGTCGCACTGATGTACGGCATGATGCCCAGCGCCCCAGCCGAACAGCGTTCAAGGGCTCCGCCGGTGAAGAGGCTGTACATGCCCAATACTCCGCCGCTATCTCCGCTATGCGCCTTGAAGAATTCGGTGAGAACCTCGCCATCCAGACCCGGCACCCGCACAAAGGAAATCAGTCGCACGATCCCCAGAAGAATCGCGGTGAACAAGATCCGCGACTTGAGCTCGGGAATCTTGAAGCAGTTCGTGAAGGTCTGAATGAGTGTGCTGAACATGATGCGCTGCTATCCCCCCTTAACCCTGACTGATCGCTGTCTGACTCCGCGCAATCACTTCGCACCCGCCGCCCCGGGCTTCTATCTTGGTTCTTGCCGATGCACTAAAGGCGTTCGCGCACACAACCAACTTTTTGGCGAGCTCCCCGTTGCCCAGGATCTTCACGCCGTCGCCTTTGCCGTTCACCAAGCCCAGCTGGCGCAGCGCCGCTTCGTCAACCCGCACACCGTCAGCGAAGGCGTTCAAGGCTCCGATGTTCACGGGGATATACCGCGTGGTGAAACGGGCATTGTTAAAACCGCGTTTTGGGATCCGCCGAATCAGCGGCATCTGGCCACCTTCAAAGCCGATTCGAATTGAGCTGCCGGAACGTGCGGTCTGGCCCTTGCCACCGCGGCCGGAAGTCTTGCCGTGCCCGCTCGATTCACCTTGGCCAAGGCGTTTGCGACGATGCTTCGCGCCGGGACGAGGTTTGAGGTTGTGTAGTCGCATAAGAAATTAATTACTTTGAGGCTGGTTCAGCCTGGGGTGCCTCTGGCGCCGCAACCTTCTGGATTTCCAACCCGCGGCTGCGGTAAATGTCCTCGCGCGAACGAAGCTGCAGGAGTCCGTTCAACGTGGCTTTGACCACATTCGCTGCGTTCGACGAACCCAAGGATTTGGTGAGGATGTCGCGAACGCCGGCCGACTCGAGCACCGCACGCACTGTTTTACCAGCAATGATGCCCGTACCAGGGGAAGCCGGCCGCAACAAAACGCGCGCGCCGTCATATTCAGAATAGATCTCGTGTGGAATCGTCACGTCCTTGAGCGAAACCGGGACCATCTGTCGACGAGCCAGTTCACCGGCACGGCGAATCGCATCGGCCACTTCAGCCGCCTTGCCCAAGGCGTATCCCACGCGTCCCTTCTTGTCACCCACAACCACCAACGCACTGAAACTGAAACGGCGACCACCTTTGACGACTTTGGAAGAACGATTTATGAAAACCACCTTCTCAATGACTTCTTCCACCTTGCCGTCGAAATTCATCTCCGGCGCTTCCGACGTCGTGCGCCGACCCCGACCACGGCCCCCGGCACCGCCTCCGAAGCCACCACCGGCACGAGCTGAGCGTTGTCCGGGTCGCTGCCCCGGGGTTCCTGTTGGATTAGTTTCTACCACAGAATAATTCTCCTTTGAGGGTTAAAACCTGAGACCCGCCTCACGCGCGGCCTCTGCCAACGCCTTGACCTTGCCATGATAGCGCGCCCCGCCTCGATCAAACACCACTTCCTTGATGCCTTTTTCGAGTGCCGTGCGCGCCGCGGCAACACCGATCGTTTTCGCGCTCTTGGCGTTGGCCGCCAGTTTGCCTTCCGCCTTTGCGGCCTTGGTGAGAGTCGAGGCGGCCGCCAGGGTTTGACCTGCGCAGTCATCAATGAATTGCACGTAAATGTGCTGGCCGGTGAAACACACGGCCATGCGTGGGCGCTCCTTCGTGCCACTAACTTTCTTGCGTAGCCGCCAATGACGCAACTGCTTGAGACGATGTTTCTTTTGGGTTTGCATGTTACTCGGACCACGGTTTCGGCCGTGGACCTGAAATCAATTATCAATTGTTACTGAACAGTCTTCCCTTCCTTCCGTTCGACTTTTTCCCCGACGTAACGCACGCCCTTGCCCTTGTAGGGCTCTGGCGGATAGAAGGCGCGAATCTCCGAGGCAACTTTTCCCACCATGTGTTTGTCCGGGCCTTCAATGGTCACTTTTGTGTTGTCTTCGACCGTGACTTTGATCTGGTCGGGAATGGCGTAATTGACGGGATGCGAATAGCCGAGACTCAAGTTGACAAGCTTGCCCTGAACCGCTGCCTTGAATCCCACACCCTGAATTTCCAGCTTTTTCACAAAGCCGTCGCTCACACCCTTCACCATGTTGTTCACCAAGGCCCGGCTCAATCCATGCAACGCCCGCGCCTGTGCATCCTCCCCTTCCCGACTGACCACAATGTTGCCGTCAGCCACCTTCAAACTGGTTCGTCTGGGCAATTCCCAATCCAATTTTCCTTTCGGACCGCTGACATGAACTTTTTGCCCCTTGACTTCCACTTTTACCGTGGAAGGCACTACAATCGGTTGTTTTCCTATGCGCGACATATTCCGGTCCTTACCAAATGTAACAAAGCAATTCACCGCCGATGTTCTTCTGCTTGGCTTGCATGCCAGTCATCAACCCTTCAGAGGTCGAAACGATTGACACGCCCATTCCGCCCAAGACGCGCGGAATCTCGGTCGCACCGACATAACGGCGCAAACCGGGGGTGCTCACTCGCTTCAAACCTTCGATGACATTCTTCTTACCTTCGTATTTGAGGCGAATCTTGAGCGTTTTCGGCACTTTGCCCTCGACGGCTACGTCTGCGACGTAACCTTCTTTCTTCATTATATGGGCAATGCTTTCCTTGGTTCGCGAATGGGGAATTTCCACCACCGGCAGCAAGGCACGGCTCGCATTGCGAATCCGGGTCAACATGTCAGAAATCGGGTCGATCATATGATTACCAGCTCGCCTTCACCACTCCGGGAATCAAACCATTCAGCGCAGCTTCGCGGAAGGTGAGTCGCGAGCAGCCAAATTTGCGCAAATAACCGTGCCGACGGCCGCTCATCGAGCAGCGATTCACCAACCGGGTCGGACTGGCATCCCGTGGCAACTTTGCCAGACCGGCAAAGTCTCGCTTCGCCTTGAGCTCGGCCCGTTTCGCGGCAAACTTCTTTACCGTCGCCGCTTTGCGCTTGTTACGCTCCAACCATGATATCTTGGCCATAAAATGCTTTGGTTATTTCTCCGCAAATGGAAATCCCATGTGCTTCAGTAGGTCCTGGGCCTGGGCATCGCTCGTCACGCTGGTGACGATCGTGATATCCATCCCTTGCTGGCGCTTGATCTTGTCCATCTCAATCTCGGGAAACACCGTTTGATCCGCCACGCCAAAAGTGTAGTTTCCGCGGCCATCAAACTTGCGCGGCGACAAACCGCGAAAGTCACGAATGCGCGGCAGGGTCACCGCCACCAGCCGGTCAAAGAACTCGTACATCGCATCCTTGCGCAATGTAACACGACAGCCGATCACCTGGCCCTCGCGCAACTTGAAGTTGGCGATGCTGTGACGCGACTTACTGATCGCCGGTTTGCGACCCGTGATCTGCGTCAGATCCTTGGCCGCATCCTCAATCGCCCCCTTTTCAAGCGACGCGCTCACCCCCATGTTCACCACGATTTTCTCCAGCCGGGGCACCTGGTGAACATTGGCGTAATTGTGCTTCGCCTTCAGGGCGGGCACCACCTCATTGACGTATTTGCTATAAAGTCGGTTCTTCATCTTTCGGCGTCACGGTTCTGGCCGCAACTGATATAAAAATTCAATATTGAGCGCGCGGGCTATCAGGCTTTTGCCGGTGCGGTGGCGCGTTTTGCCACGCGCGCATCAAATTCCGCTGCCCGCATCACATTCGAGACGTGAACGGAACCTTCGCGCTCCACAATTGCACCCTGGGGATGCTGCTGACTCTTGCGGGTGTGGCGCTTGATCATGGCGACGCCCTCGACGATCACGCGGTCTTTCTTGGTCAACAACGTAATGATCCGACCGCGCTTGCCTTTGTCCGCCCCGGCCAGCACCACGACCTCATCGTTTTTCTTGACGTGAAAACATTTCATAACTTCATATAACTTCGGGCGCCAGCGAGATAATCTTCATGAACTTCTTATCGCGCAATTCACGGGCAACCGGGCCGAAGATACGGGTTCCTTTCGGATTATTTTCCGCGTCAATCAGCACTACGGCGTTGCTGTCAAAGCGGAGAAACGATCCGTCATTCCGACGGGTGATCTGCCGAGTGCGCACCACCACCGCATTATGCACCTCACCCTTTTTCACCGTACCGTCGGGGGCAGCGACCTTGATGTGAACTTTGATCACATCACCAATCCCCGCGTACCGCTGGTTGCGCCCCAGCACGCCAATGTTCCACGCCACTTTGGCGCCGGTGTTGTCAGCGACATCAAGATGAGAACGGATTTGCAGCATAAAATTCCAATCAGGCAGCCACGCGTTCAACGCCGCTGCTTTTTTCCACGACTTCCACCAGTCGCCAGCGCTTGAGCCGGGACAAGGGCCGGGTCTCCTCGATGCGCACTTTGTCGCCGACCTTTGCCTCGGCCTTTTCATCGTGGGCGTAAAACTTACTGTAGGCGGTGACAACCTTTTTGTACCGCGGATGCGGAAATCGCCGCTCGATCCGCACCACAATGGTCTTCGCCATCTTGTTGGAGATAACCTCGCCGACGCGCTCTTTGCGCGTGCCCCGTTTCGTCACTGTAGAATTTACTATTTCACCCATAGCAGATAAAATTAGGCCGTTTTCTTCCGCAGCTGGGAGACCCGGGTCTCGATCCGCGCGATGTCGCGCCGCAAGGTGTGCAATCGCGCCGGCTTTTCCAGCTGCGCGCTCGCCTGTTGCAAGCGGAGGTTGAACATTTCCTGACGCAAGTCCCGGCTTTTGGCCGCCAACTCTACCTGGGTCATGTCTTTGATTTCCGAAAACTTCATAAACTCTCTTCCTGCCTACGCGGTGAGCCGGTGCCGTGAAACAAAACGGGTTTTGATCGGTAGCTTTGTCGCTGCTAGACGCATGCACTCGCGAGCCACGGCTTCAGTAACGCCGTCAACTTCAAACAACACATTCGCCGGCCGCACCACCGCCACCCACGACTCGAGCGGCCCCTTCCCCTTACCCATTCGAGTTTCGAGCGGCTTCTTGGTGTAGGACTTCTGCGGAAAAATCCGAATCCAAAGCTTTCCGTGCCGTTTCATCTGACGGGAAATCGCCACGCGCGCGGCTTCGAGTTGCTTGGTATCCATCCAACAGCGCTCCAGAGCCATCAAGCCATACTCTCCAAACGCCACCGTGCTTCCGCGAAAGGCCAGGCCGGTACGGCTGCCCCGGTGCATCTTACGATATTTTACTTTTGCTGGCTGTAACGGCATATCAAGTTCCTATTGCTAAAGTCTAGTTGGCAGCGGCCGGCGCCGGTGCGGCTGCCTTTTGCGGTTTGTTCTCACCCTTGCAAATCCAGCACTTGATGCCGATTTTGCCATACATCGTGTTCGCTTCTGAGAACCCGTAGTCAATATTCGCCCGCAAGGTGTGCAGCGGCACGCGACCCCAGTGGTATTTTTCAACCCGGGCGATTTCCGAACCCCCAAGCCGGCCAGCACAGCGAATTTTGATGCCATCGGCCCCAAAATCCTTGGCCGTCTGCAGCACCTTTTTCATTGCACGCCGAAAGGAAACCCGGCGCTCCAGCTGAAGCGCAACATTTTCGGCAACCAGTTGAGCGTCAATTTCGGGCGATTTGATCTCAACGATATCCACGTATACTTCTTTGCCCGTCATCTTGCTCAGGTCTTCCTTGAGCTTGTCGATTTCAGAACCCTTACGACCGATGACCACACCCGGCCGCGCTGTGAGAATTGTAATGCGGCACCGGCTGGCCGCCCGCTCAATCAGAATTTTCGGCACCGAAGCAGTTTCGAGCTTCTTTTTCAGCAAGTCGCGAATCTCGCGATCTTCCGCCAGCAAAGTCCCAAACTCCTTTTTCCCGGCGTACCACTTGGAACGCCAGTCTTTGTTGACGCCGAGCCGGAGGCCGATTGGATTCGTTTTTTGTCCCATACTGATTACTCGTCAGAAACCGTTATTTTAATGTGGCAACGCCGTTTGATGACCGGACCGGCGGAACCCCGCGCTTTCGGAGTGAATCGCTTGAGGGAAGTCGCCGTACCCGCCACCGCCTCCTTCACCCGCAACGTTTCCGGTTTGAGCTTGTTGTTGTTCTCCGCGTTGGCAATCGCCGAGTCGAGGGTCTTTGCCACAAATCGCGCGGACTTGCGCGGCACCACCTTGAGCACCGCTTGCGCCTGCAACGCGGGCAAGCCCTGAATCTGCCGCACCATTTCGCGCATTTTCTGCGCGGACATGGGCACGTTTTTCATGATTGCGTAGACTTGCATAATACTATTTCGCCTCCGCCTTGGCGGTGTGGGCGCCGTGCTTCTTGAACGTGCGGGTCGGCGAAAACTCACCGAGCCGGTGGCCGACCATGTTCTCCGTCACGAAGACGGGGTTGAAAATCTTGCCGTTATGAACCGTGAAGGTGAGACCCACGAATTCGGGGGTGATCATCGAGCGCCGCGACCATGTCTTGATCGGAGTCTTCTGATTTGTGCTTTTCGCCTTCAGGATCTTGTCCATCAGGTGGCCATCAATAAACGGACCTTTTTTAATCGAACGTCCCATAATCGTTTACTTGTTCTTCATCGGGCGACCATCGCGACGCACCACGATGAAGCGATTGGAAGTTTTTTGCTTGTTACGCGTCCGATATCCCTTTGCCTGGACCCCCCAAGGCGAAGTCAATTGCTGCCAGCCACCGCCACCTTTGCTCTTACCCTGGCCTCCACCATTTGGGTGGTCAACGGGGTTACGAGCCACGCCGCGGGAGATCGGTCGAATTCCGCGATGCCGCGAACGACCCGCCTTGCCAAGCACCACATTCTCGTGCTCCGGGTTTCCCACCTGACCAATGGTTGCGTAACAATCTTCGCTAGCTTTGCGAATTTCACCAGAAGGAAGCCGGATGGTCGCATACCCTTCGTCGCGCGACATCAAGGTGGCCGCCCCTCCGGCGGAACGCACCATCTGCCCACCGCGACCAGCCGTCAGTTCAATATTATGAATCGAAATCCCAACCGGAATTGCCTTGAGCGGGAGGCAATTGCCAATTTCAGGGGGCGCCGTCGGACCACTCATGAGTTTGGCGCCAACCACAACACCTACCGGCGCGAGGATGTAGCGTTTTTCACCATCTTGATATTGCAGCAGCGCAAGCCTCGCCGAGCGCCCGGGATCGTATTCAATCGCCGCCACCGTGGCTTCGATGCCATGCTTGTTGCGTTTGAAATCCACGAGCCGAAGCTTTTGTTTGTGGCCGCCGCCAATTCCCCGCGCCGTGCAGCGACCGAAATGGTTGCGGCCGCCGGTCTTCTTGCGAATCTCGACCAGGCTCTTCTCCGGCTTGGACTTCGTAATGTCACTGAAGTCCGCGATTGTAACATATCGCGTGGACGGCGTTAGCGGTCTAAATGATTTAACTGGCATAAAATCAAAGGTTCCAGAGGAGCTGGCGAACCATCAATCCCGCCCCCGCTGTGGAGATCAGTTATCGGCTCGCAAATCTGCTGGCCCCTGCATTTTGAGGCGCAAGGGACGAAGAGGTTAACAAAACACAATTGAGGTGCAAGAGGTTTTTTGAATAATTTTCTGTGCGCTGAAATGCCACCCTGAAGACCGCAGATTCCGGGAGAGAACGCAGATCCAGTCAACGCAGCATTCCGAGGAGGGCCGGCCGCAAAACCGCTAGGTCGTGTTTTCAAAATGCTATTTGAGCCAATCCAAGATGGCGATGAGCTG
>CAZIJO010000051.1:0-29184 GCA_964539515.1 uncultured Bifidobacterium sp.
ACGATCCGATCGCCCAACGCGCCACCCTGGAGCACCAGGCCGGCGGCGAGCAGCAGAAGCTGGATGAGGATTTCCTCGTCGCCCTCGAGCACGGCATGCCCCCGGCTGGCGGCATCGGCATCGGGATTGATCGCCTGTGTATGATGCTGTTGGGGCAGGAGAGTATTCGCGATGTGATACTGTTTCCGCAATTGAAGCCGAAGTAACCCGCGACCGGGTATGGCCATCGCTTGCGACAAGTGCAGGATCGAATCGGACATTCCCGAAGCGTTCTTCAAACAGCGAAAGTCATTTCGTCGCGGCTTCCGCACTGAATGCCCGCACTGCTATGCCAAGTCGCAGTTATCCGCTCTGAGAAAGGACCTATTGTGGAGCCTGGCTTGTGGGACAATCGGTTTGGCGATCGTCTTGATCTGGCCGGTACGGATGAGCGGCTGGATGCTCTTGAACCTCTTCATTTTCCAAGTGTCGTTTGTCGCTTCAATTCTCCCGCACGAATTCGGTCACGCACTGGCTGCTCGATGGTTGGGATTCAAAGTTTTTAAGGTTTATGTTGGTTATGGAAAAACGCTTTTTACAAGGATTCTGCTCGGTTTCCGCACCGAGTTCCGATCGGTGCCACTGGGTGGCTTTGTGCTGGCCGCACCCACAGACGCAAGTTGGTTTCGATTGAAGCAACTCGCTTTTATCTTTGCCGGGCCTTTTGCCAATCTTCTGCTCTGCACAGTTTCTTTGCTGTTTGTTCCGCTTCAAGAGGTTTGGGACTTTGGCGGAGTTTTGCGCCGGGCAGTTCCTGGGCAGGTGTTCTTTTACACCAACCTCGTGATCTTCGTGCAAAGCCTCTGGCCGCACACGTTCAACAGCCCAATCGGCAAGCTCGCGAATGACGGGAAGTTGCTCTGGCAAACTCTATTCGCAAAAGCCGATATGATCGACAATACCTTGGCTGCACGATATGCGCTGGAAGCGATGGATTGCCATGAAAAGCATCAGGTGTCTGATGCGCTCGCGTGGATTGAACAAGGGCTGGCGAATTTTCCGGCAGACTTTCTACTCTTGAATTGGCGCGGGATCCTCCTGTTGGAACAAGGTGAATATGAAGCGGCTCGAGACTGTTTCCAATTGCTTCTCGCCCGCGCCGACGGTTCGCCTAGCGTTCGGGCGCTAATGTTGAACAATGTGGCGTATGTTGACGCTTTACTTGGCGGAAGTGAACGCTTGGCGGAGGCAGACCGTTATTCCCGAGAAGCCATGTCACTCATCGGTTGGTTGCCAGCTGTTGAAGGAACAAGGGGGACAACCCTGCTGGAGTTGGGAAAGCTCGAGGACGCCCTTGTCCTGCTCCATGAATCCATGGAGTATGCCGACAGTTCAAGCGGCAAGGCGCAGAATGCCTGTTTTATCTCAATTGGTGAGGCGCGGCGCGGGAACTTGGCACAGAGCCGGAAGTATTTGGACGAAGCAAAAAAATTGATGCCGGATTGTTTTCTTTTGGAGAGGGCAAATAATGAATTCAACAATGTGTCAGCAAAGCAAAGCGTTTGAAAAACGGATCACGCCTGCGTTTATCCAGCCCACGTTCGTCACCCGTCTGCCCAAGGAACTCGTGCCGTTGGCCAAGCTTTCGCCCGACGACCCGACGACCGTCGAAGTCTTCGAGTGCTGCATCAACGGCCAGGAAATCTCCCCCGGCTACACCGAACAGAACGATCCGATCGCCCAACGCGCCACCCTGGAGCACCAGGCCGGCGGCGAGCAGCAAAAGCTGGATGAGGATTTCCTCGTCGCCCTCGAGAACGGCATGCCCCCGGCTGGCGGCATTGGCATCGGGATTGACCGCCTGTGCATGATGCTGCTGGGGCAGGAGAGTATTCGCGATGTCATCCTGTTCCCGCAGTTGAAACCGAAATAGCCTGAATAGCGGCGTTGCAAAATCCTGTTATGCGAATAAACTGTTCCCATGACTGCGATCGCCGCCGAACTGGATCGAAAACTTCAAACGCTCGACCCCGAAACCGCCGCTTCCGTGGAACAGATTGTCCGCAACGTTTTGCAGGTGGCTGAGAAGAAGAAGGATGGGACTGCGGCTTTGCCACCAGGTTTCTGGGAACGCATCCGGGTCGACTGGGGCCATGAACCATTTGAGCGACCACCGCAAGGCGAGTTTGAAAAACGCGAGGAATGGTGATGGCGTGGCTTCTGGATACCAATGCCTGGATTCATCATCTGAAAAGTCCCGGCAGCCCGATTGAACAGCGACTGAATCGCGTTTCTCCCTCCGAAATCCTTCTTTGTTCCATCGTCAAAGCCGAACTCTGGCACGGTGCAAACAAGTATGAGCGGCGTGAACGCAGACTCGCGGCATTGTCCAATGTATTCCAATATTTCGTCTCTCTGCCGTTTGATGACTCCGCCGCCCAACACTACGCCACCATCCGGCATGAGTTGGAAACTCGCTCGCTGATCATTGGCCCGAACGATCTGAAAATTGCGGCGATCTGTCTGGCGCATGGGTTGACATTGGTCAGCAGCAACACATCTGAGTTTGATCGTGTAACCGGATTGCGCGTGGAGGATTGGACGAAGCCATGATGCTTCTCGGACAGGAAAGCATCCGCGATACGATTCTGTTTCCTCAGCTCAAACCAAATTGAAATCTCCCCATGCGTTTGGTGCTTTCAATCATCACCGCGGTGACGCTCCTGGCCGTGAGCGGCTGCCAGCGCGCGGAGGTCGTTGACACCTCCCAATTCAACCCGTCGCAGTGGGAGGAACAGATCAAGAGTCCGTCCCTGACGGAAGCTGAATTCACGCGCTTGTATGGGCAGGCTGCCGCCGCTGAATTAAAGAGCCCCGAGGTGAAAATCACCGGCGGCCGCGAGCTGTCGATCAAACTCGCCGATGGCACCGAATTGAAAGCCTTCCTGGATAATGCCTGGAGCGAGGCCAGAATCAACCCGGCCAGCCGTCCGGAGATTGTCCGCCGTTATCTCAAGGCGCTGGTGGCCTCCGCACCGTACAACAGCGCGCTGGCCGGGCAGCCCGACACCAATCGGATCGTGGCCGTGATTCGGGATGACTTGTTTCTCCAACAATTCGCGAAGCTCGGATCGGATAAGATGAACCAGGTTGTTTCAGAAAAGCTCGTCGCCGACCTCAACGTCCTTTACGCGATCGACAGCCAGGATTCGATTGCTTATCTCACCGAAACCAACCGGGTGGCGTTGAAGCTCGACCTGGCCGCGCTACGCACGCTGGCGCTGACGAATCTCAAACGCCTGGTGCCGAAAGTGAGCCGCCAGGGCGAGGGGCCGGTCTTCAAGCTGATTGCGGATGGGAATTACGAAGCGAGCCTGTTGCTCGCGGAAAAGCTCTGGGAGGATCAGGCGAACATGGTTGGAAGTGACATTGTAGCCGTCGTGCCGGCACGCGAAGTCGTGCTGTTCACCGGCTCCTCCTCCGCCGTAGGTCTGGCTGAAATGAGGTCGTCCGCAGAAGAGATCCTCACGAAAGGTTCGCATGTTGTCTCCCGGACGTTGATTGTCTGGCGCAACGGTCGTTGGGAGAAGTTTTCCAATTAAAAATCAAAACCCGCAGTCGAATTCCAAGTAACCAAAACTCACAACCATCACCAACCATGAAAATCCAACTCATCACCCTCGCCCTGGCCGCCGCCCTCCTCCCGAGCATCGCTGCGGAACCCGGGGCCACCCCCGTCAGTCCGTCCGTCGCCAAGGATTCCCGCTGTTTCGAGATGCGCACCTATTATGCGGCGCCCGGTAAAATGGAAGCAATGAACGCGCGCTTCCGCGATCACACTTGCGCCTTGTTCAAAAAACACGGGATGGAACTTGTTGGCTTCTGGATTCCCACCGAAAAGGAAAAAGGCGCGGACAACACGCTCGTTTACATCCTCGCCCACAAGAGCCGCGAGGAAGCGAAGAAATCCTGGGCCGCGTTCGTGAACGATCCCGACTGGAAAAAGGCCCGCGACGCGTCGGAAGTGAACGGGAAACTCGTGGAAAAAGTCGAGGTCGTCTTTCTGTCCGCCACGGATTATTCGCCAATAAAGTAAGGCTGCCGGCGGAACGGCGACCCGGCAGAGCGCCGCAAACATGCTTTTCAGAAGGCGGCGCGCTTGCCCGGACGCCGCTATGAGAGGGTGGCCTTGCTCCGACGCTGGGAACTCGAGGCTGGCCGGACGAAGTTCGAGGCTGGGAATGACAAGAATCGTCAACCTCCTGCCAATGGTTGATGAGTCGCAAGGCAGAAAAAGGCCCAACTTTAAACCGCTGTTATGATGCTTGAGCAATTGATCCATCCGCAGGCCATCGCCATTTTCGGCGCGTCGCGTAATCCCGGGAAGGTCGGCCACGCATTCATCGCCAATCTCCTCGCCAGTGGCTATGCGGGCAAAATCATTCCCGTCAACCCGGAGGCCAAGGAGGTCTTGGGCGTGCCGTGCTACCGCGACCTGCGCGAATACGGCGGCAAGATTGATCTCGGCATTGTGGTGGTTCCGCCCAAGCTCGTGAAGTCGGCGGTGCAGGATGCAATTGATGCGGGGGCTAAAGTGGTCACCGTCATCACGGCCGGTTTCAAGGAAGTGAGCACCGACGGCGCGATGGCGGAACAGGAGCTGGTCAAACTTTGTCAGCGCAACGGCGTGCGGCTGCAAGGCCCCAATTGCCTTGGCATCCTGAACATGCACCACCGGATGAATGCCACGTTTGCGCCGTCCGTGCCCCCCCCGGGAAAAATCTCCGTCATCTCGCAATCCGGCGCGTTGTGCGTCGCCATCCTGGACTGGGCCGCGCAGGAAAAGCTCGGCATGGGCAAGGTCATCAGCATCGGCAACAAGGCGGATTTGAACGAGGCGGATTTCCTCCAGGCCCTCGCCGAGGACAAGGAGACGACCGTCATCGCCAGTTATCTGGAGAGCATCAAAGACGGCAACAAGTTTCTGCGCATTGCCGAGGAGGCGGCGGCGATCAAGCCGGTGCTGATCCTCAAGGTGGGGACCACGCAAGCCGGGGCGAAGGCGGCCTCGTCGCATACCGGCAGCCTGGCCGGGGCGGACATCGCCTACGGCGCTGCGTTCCGGCGTTCCGGCGTGATTCGCGCCGAGAACGTCGAAGCGCTGTTCGATTACGCGCTGGCGTTCGCCTCGCAGCCGGTGCCCAAAGGCAATCGCGTGGCGGTGATTACCAATGCCGGCGGCCCCGGCATCATGGCCGCCGACGCCGCGGAATCGCTCGGCTTGAAAATGGTCACCCCCAGTGCGGAGGCACAGGCAAGGATGCGAAAGTTCCTGCCCGCGGCCGCCGCGGTGGGAAATCCAGTGGATGTCATCGGCGACGCCCCGCCCCAGCTCTACATTGAATCGCTGAAAGTGTTGCAGGAGGAGGACGACATTGACGCCGTTGTCGTGGTGGTGACGCCCCAGAACATGACGCAACCGCAGGCGCTGGCGGAGATGCTCGCCGCGACGCATAACGGCAAGAAACCGCTGTTGACGGCGTTCATGGGCGGCGAGGCGGTGGCCGGCGCCAAGGCAAAGTTGATGGCGGCCGGGATTCCCAACTATCCGTCCCCCGACCGGGCGATGCATGCGCTGCGGGCCATGTGTGATTACGCCGCCTGGCGCCGCCGGCCCGCCCGCATTGTCACGCGCTTTCCCGTCAACCGCCGGCGTGTGGAGCGGGTGTTGCAGGTGCATACCCGCGGCGGGCAGACGCAGATCGCCGAAGTCGAGGCGAAGGAAATTCTGCGGGCCTACGAGTTCAACATCCTCAGCGGCCACCTGGCCCGGACGGCGGACGAAGCGGTGGAGATTTCGGAACGCATTGGTTACCCGGTGGTGTTGAAGATTTCCTCCCCGGACATCATTCACAAATCCGACTTTGGTGGCGTGCGCATCAACCTCGCCAATGCCGAGCAGGTGCGCGACGCCTTTGACCTGATGATGCTCCGCATCCAGCGGCGCGCCCCCAATGCGGTCATCCGCGGCGGCTTTGTGGAGAAGATGGGCACGCGCGGCCGGGAAGTGATCCTGGGCATGACGCGCGATCCGCAGTTCGGTCCAATGCTGATGTTCGGTCTGGGGGGCATTTTCGTGGAGGTGATGAAGGACGTGACCTTTCACCTGGCGCCGATCACGGCCGACGAAGCCATGCAGATGCTCCGGGGCACGCGCTCCTACGCGTTGCTCAAAGGCGCGCGCGGCCAGTCGCCGGTGGATCTCGATGCCATCGCCGGGGCGCTCCAACGCATCAGCCAGCTCGCGACCGATTATCCCGAAATCACCGAACTCGACATCAACCCGTTCATCGTTGGTCCGGTCGGCACGGAAGCCTACGTGGCCGACGCGCGCATGACGCTGGCGGACGCTGGCAGCGGGAACCACAGCCATGAGTAAAGCCAAACCCAGTTTCGATCCCGGCTGGCGGGACAAATACCAATCGCAAATCCTGACAGCGGAGGAAGCAGTCAAACGCATCCGGCCCGGGCAACGGATCTTCATCGGCACCGGCTGCGGTGAGCCGCTCGAACTCGTCACCGCCCTGAGCGGCCGCGCCACGGAATTGCCGGACACAGAGATTGTCCACCTGCTCACCTTCGGCGACGCGCCGTATGCGCACCGCGAGCTGGCGCATTACTTCCGGGTCAACAGCTTTTTCATCGCCGAGAATGTGCGCGACATCATCCAGGAGGGCTTGGGCGACTACACCCCGATCTTTCTTTCCGACATTCCGCTGCTGTTCAACAGCGGGCAGATGCCGCTGGACGTGGCCTTGATCCAGGTGACGCCGCCGGACGAATACGGGATGTGCAGTTTTGGGGTGGCGGTGGACGTCATCCCCAGCGCGGCCGAAAATGCCTCGCTGGTCATCGCCCAGGTCAATCCCAACATGCCGCGCACGCTGGGCGATTGTTTTATTCATGTCCACGACATTGATGTGTTGGTGCCATCGAAAGCAAAGATCCTTGAAGTACCGCCGCCGGATGTCACGGAGGTGACCCGGCAGATCGCGGAGTATATTGCGGCGCTGGTGGACGACGGTTCGACCATTGAGTTTGGGATTGGCCGCATCCCGCAGGCGTTGCTCGGTTTCCTGACCCACAAGAAAGACCTCGGCGTCCACACCGAAATGGTCACCGACGGCATCATCGATCTCATTGAATCCGGGGCGGTGACGGGCGCCCGCAAGACGCTGGACCGCGGCAAGGTGGTGGCGAGTTTTGCACTCGGGACGAAACGGTTGTACGACTACCTGGACAACAATCCCCAATTCGCCTTCCACCCGACCGACTATGTCAACGATCCCAACGTGATCCGGCAGCAGCACAAGATGGTAGCCGTGAACACGGCGCTGGAGGTGGACCTCACGGGCCAGGTGTGTGCGGATTCGATTGGCGCGAAATTTTTCTCCGGCGTTGGCGGCCAGGTGGATTTTAACCGGGGGGCGGCCAAGTCGCGCGGTGGCAAGGCCATCATCGCGCTTCCGTCGACCGCGAAGGCCGGGACCGTATCGCGCATCATGACGCACCTCAGTCCCGGTGCGGGGGTGGTGACGACACGGGCGGGCGTGCATTATGTGGTGACGGAATACGGGGTGGCTTATCTGCACGGCAAGAGCGTGCAGGAACGGGCGCTGGCGTTGATCAGCATCGCGCACCCGAAGTTCCGCGCCGAACTGCTCAAGGAAGCCATCGAGGCCAAATACCTTTCCGCGGAAATGGCGGACAAGGAGGGCAAGATTCTGGTCGGCCCGAAGGAATTGCGGACCACCTACCTGCTCAACGACGGGACGCAGCTCAACTTCCGCCCGATTCATCCGACCGACGAGCCGCGCATGCGTGACCTTTTCTACAAATTGTCCGCGGCGACGATCTATTACCGGTTCATGAGCCATCAGAAGCGGGTCTCGCGGCATCAGATCCAGGATTTCGTTTATATCGATCATCGCAACGACGTGACCATCGTCGGCACCCTGCCCGAATCCTACGGCGAAGAAATCATCGCGATGGGCAGTTATTACCTCGACACGAAAACGAATCTGGCCGAAGTCGCCTTTGTGGTGTCCGATCACTGGCAAAACCACGGAATCGGCACCTTCCTGCTCAAACACCTCATGCGCATCGCGCGGCGCAACGGCATCCGCGGCTTCACCGCCGAGGTGCTCGTCGAGAACCGCCCCATGCAGGCGGTCATCAACAAATCCAACACCAAGGTCAGCAGCAAGGTGGGCACGGGGGTGGTCAGCTTCGAGATGATTTTCGAGTAGCCGCTCCGGCTGATGACACGGGCTGGGCCGAGCCGACCGGTTGAGCTCACGCCGAAGCCTGACGGTAAGCGGTGATAATCGTTTTCCATCTCCCATCGTTGTCCACTTTGTCTAATTCAATAAAGAGCCATCATTAGACAAAAAATAGTAAGCCGCGCCCACATTGACTGACTACTGTGCACTCACGGACGGTGCGGAGTCGCTTTCGAGAATGGTGCCTTGGCTTCGTTCACTGGCTGCGGCGCAAGGGCAAGAGCCGTCACAGTCATTGAATTTACAGCGGGGGGAACCGCATTCGCGAAGGCGCAACGTGCCCGCCGAGATGAGATGGCCTATCATTGTCAATCCGCGATCGTCGGAGATGTGCCGCCCAACCCGACGCCGAGGTCAGATTCGCAGGTGGCCCCGCAAGCCGCTCCTTCCCCGGCTGGTCCCGGTGATCGTCAACTCGCCTTTGTTTATGCCACTGCGATCGAAGGCTTGTGTTATCCGCCGGATTGTCCGTTCAAGACCCAGCGCTCGGCGCTGACTCGTTCCAAGCTCGCTTCGTTTGGCCTCCTGGGAGGGCCAAATTGTCCGGAGGTTGCCGCCCGCCGCGCGACGCTCGCCGAATTGCAGGCGATCCACTCTCCGCAGTACCTCGCCGAACTCCAGCGCGCCGCGGCTGGGGACCTGACGGCGAACGGTTTCCGCATGGGCCTGGGCGGACCAGACACGCCGGTGTTTGCGGACATGTTCGAGTATGGCACCTGGGCCTGCGGCGCGGGCCTGGTCGCCGTGGAGCAGCTCGTCGGGGGGCAGGCCGAAATCGCGTTCAACTTGCTGGGCGGGTTCCATCACGCCGGACCGGCACACGCCGGCGGCTTTTGCTATCTCAACGACGTCGCCCTGGCCTGTCACGCCCTGACCCGCGCAGGCAAACGCGTGGTCTATCTGGATGTGGATGCGCATCACGGCGACGGCGTGCAGGAGATTTTTTACGAGCGCAGCGATGTGTTCACCATCTCGATGCATGAGAGCGGCAAGACCCTGTACCCGTGGGGTGGATTCGAGAACGAGATCGGCCGCGGGCCCGGTCGGGGATTCAACGCAAACCTCTCCTTGCCGGCGGGTACGTATGACGACGCCTTTCTGCGGGCCTTTGATCGCGTGGCCATGCCGCTCCTCGGTGCGTATCAGCCGGACGCCATCGTCCTGGAACTCGGCATGGATACGCTGGCAGGCGATCCGTTGACGCATCTGCAGCTGACGAACAACATCGTGGTGGAAGTGCTGAGCCGGCTGATGAGCTTCCGCCGCCCGTTGCTCGTGGCGGGTGGTGGCGGCTATCACGTCGAGAATACCGTGCGCGCCTGGGCGCTGGCCTGGCGGACCTGTGCCGGCGGCGACGAGGAGGACGCGCTCAGCATGGGCTTGGGCGGCGTGATGCTGGGCAGCTCCGAATGGGCCGGTGGCTTGCGCGACCGGCAGCTGCCCATTCCAGCCGCCGACCGGGCAACCGTTGACTCCGAACTGGAGAAGGCGATCGCGGCTGTGGCCGCGAATGTTTTTCCTCATCACCAGATACCTTCGCCCCTCGTCGCCGTGGGCGGGGCAGCGGAAGGTGAAGGTCGAACCCCGGTAATTTGAGCGAATCAAACTCCAACCCCAAAAGTACTATGCCAGAACCAATCCAAACCGTATCCACCAGTTCGCTGATGCAGGAGGGCCGGACGTTTCCGCCGTCCGCCACGGTCGTGAAGCGCGCCCACATCGACGCCGGGAAATACCAGGCCATGTACGATCGTTCGATCAATGAACCGGATGGTTTCTGGCTCGAACAGGCGGGCACGCTGGACTGGTTCAAGCGCCCCACAGTTGCCCGCAAATATGTCTGGGACACCGCGGCGCGCAAGATTCAGCACACCTGGTTCGAGGATGGTCAGCTCAACGTGAGCGCCAATTGTCTCGATCGTCATCTCAAGACCCGGCCCAACAAACCCGCCCTCATCTGGCAGGGCGAACCCGAAAACGACGTCGTCACGCTGACCTATGCCCAGCTGCATCAGGCAGTGTGCAAGTTTGCCAATGTGCTGAAATCCCTCGGGATCAAGAAGGGCGACCGCGTCGCCATCTACCTCCCGATGATTCCCGAGCTCGCCATCGTCATGCTCGCTTGCACCCGCATCGGAGCGATTCATTCCATCGTGTTCGGTGGATTCAGCGCGGAAGCCCTGTCGGGTCGCATCAACGATTCCACCTGCAAGCTCCTGATTACGTCCAACACCTCGTTGCGTGCGGGCAAGAGCATTCCGCTCAAAGCGATCGCCGACGAGGCCCTCAAGCATTGTCCCAGCATCGAGCAGGTCGTCGTCGTCAAACGCAACGATACGGCCTGCAACTTCGTGGCCGGCCGCGATCTTTGGTATCAAGACTTGATGGCACAAGCCTCTGCGGATTGCCCGCCGGCGGTCATGAACGCCGAGGATGTGTTGTTCATGCTCTACACCTCCGGTTCAACCGGCAAGCCCAAGGGGGTGGTGCACACGACCGCCGGTTACCTGCTGCACGCCAGTCTGACGCACAAATATATCTTCGATGTGCATGAGGATGACATCTACTGGTGTACCGCGGACATCGGCTGGGTTACGGGTCACAGCTACATCGTTTACGGGCCGTTGTGCAACGGGGCCACGAGCATAATGTTTGAAGGCGTGCCGACGTTCCCGGATGCCGGCCGTTTCTGGCAGGTCGTCAACAAGTTCAAAGCCACGGTCTTCTACACTGCGCCGACCGCGATCCGCTCGCTCATCCGGCTCGGCGAAGAATGGCCAAATAAATATGACATGAGTTCGTTGCGGATCCTGGGTTCGGTGGGTGAACCCATCAATCCGGAAGCGTGGCTTTGGTATCACCGCGTCATCGGCAAGGAAAAATGCCCGATCGTGGATACTTGGTGGCAGACGGAAACTGGTGGCATCCTGATCACGCCGTTGCCGGGCGCCCACACCCTCAAGCCCGGCAGCGCGAGCCGGCCGTTCTTCGGGGTGGAACCGGTGGTTCTGCGCGACGATGGCAAGGAGGTTGGTCCAAACGAGGGCGGCAAACTGTGCATCAAAAAACCCTGGCCGGGCATGATGCGCACGACGTGGGGCGATCACGACCGTTTCATCGACACTTATTTCACGATGTATCCGAACATCTATTTCACCGGTGATGGCTGCCGCCTGGACGAGGACGGCGACTACTGGCTGATGGGGCGCATTGACGACGTGGTGAATGTTTCCGGTCACCGCATCGGCACGGCCGAAGTCGAAAGTGCGCTCGTCAGCCATCCCAAGGTCGCCGAAGCCGCCGTCGCCCCCATGCCCCACGACATCAAAGGGCAGGGCCTTTACGCCTTTGTCACCCTCAAGGACGGCGTGCATGAGAGCGATGACCTGCGCAAGGAACTCGCCAACCATGTTCGCAAGGAAATCGGGCCCATCGCCGTGCCGGACAAGATCCAGTTTGCGCCGGGCCTGCCGAAGACCCGGTCCGGCAAGATCATGCGGCGCATTCTGCGCAAGATCGCGGAGAACGCCGTGGACCAGATTGGTGACACCACCACCCTGGCGGATCCGCACGTGGTGGAAGCGTTGGTGCAAGGCAAACAGTAATCGCTGGAGCGGGGCGCGGGTGGCGCCAGGGGACGGCGGAGACGGATGCATGGCGCGCTCCGGGAGCGCGCGGTGCTTCCGACGCGTCCATCGAGCGCGTGCCGAAGCCATCGAATACAAGGGCGGTTGGTACGGGCCGAAAGCAGCAAACAGAAGTCAACCCGACAAACAAAAAAGGAAGACACTTATGAGCGTGCGGACAATTGCGGGCACGGGAACGGGTGTTCACCACGACGTCAGCGAGCAGCCCGCGAGTAATCACGGTTGGACCGTCACCTTCGCCGGTACCGGCATCAACTTGGCTCTGGGCATTCTCTACGCTTGGAGCCTCATCAAGGGGGCCATCGAGAAAGAGTTCGGCTGGCAAGGGTCACAGCTGAACGATCCGTACGCGCTCTGCTGTCTCATCTTTGCCTTCGCCATGATCCTGGCCGGGCGTTGCCAGGACAAATTCGGTCCGCGCCTCACGGCGTCGATTGGCGGCCTGCTCGTCGGCGCGGGATTCTTGCTGGCCTCGCTGACGACCAGTTACGGCGTCTGGCTGCTGGGCTTTGGCGTGTTGGCCGGCATCGGCATCGGCTTCGGTTATTCGTCCGCCACTCCGCCGGCCTTGAAATGGTTTCCGCCCGCCCGGACCGGCCTTATCGCCGGGCTCGTGGTGGCTGGCTTCGGCCTGGCGCCGGTCTATCTCGCGCCAACGTCGCAGTATTTGCTGGGCCATTTTGGCGTGCAGAAAACCATGCTCGTGCTCGGGGTTGCGTTCACGGTCATTGTTTGTGGCCTGGCGCAACTGCTGCACAACCCTCCGGCCGGCTTCATCGCGGGCCCGAAGTCAGCCGCTCCGGGCGCCGCTCCGAAACCCGTGGTCGCTTGCAGCACACCGGGCGAAATCCTGCGCACGCCCGGTTTCTACCTGCTTTGGGTGATCTACTTCATTGGCGCGGGCGCGGGTTTGATGGTCATTGGCAGCGTGAGCGGCATGGCGAAAAAGAGCATGGGCGAGGCGGCGTTCATCGCCGTGGCCGTGATGGCCATCGGCAACGCGGGCGGCCGCATCGTGGCCGGCATGCTGTCGGACAAAATTGGCCGGCGCGGGACGCTGATGCTCGTGTTGTTGTTGCAGGCGGCGTTGATGTTCGTGGCCATTCCGGTAACCGGCACGAAAGGGCTGGCGCCGGTTATTATCGTGTTGGTGGCATCCTTGATTGGCTTCAATTACGGCGCCAACCTTTCGTTGTTCCCTTCGTTCACCAAGGACCTCTGGGGCCTGAAGAGTTTCGGCATGAACTATGGCGTGCTGTTCACGGCGTGGGGTGTGGGCGGACTGGTCCTGCCCCGTCTGCAACAAACGCTCACCGCCCGTAGCGGCGGGAGCTACCAATCCTCGTTCATCACGGCCGGGGCGTTGCTCGTCCTGGGTGCGTTATTGACCCTTGCCATCAAAACGCCCCGGCCAAAAACTGTGACGCCAACGTGAACCGCCGACCCAGGGAAAGGTCTCGCCGGAGTGGCAAAGCGTCGTTGCAAGAAAGGGGATATGGGCACTGACCATGGCTTGGCGAAGCTGGCCCGGCAAATCGCTCGCGGCCTTCTCCTTTCTGGCATCGTCGGCTGGAGCGTTCGGGCGGAGGCTCAAGGCTGGCCAGTCACCACCAACCTCACGCTCAATGCCGATCTGACGGTGCGTGAAACCTACGACAGCAACATTTATCTTCAAGATGTTGAACCTTCACCAACCATTCCCAATGCGGTGAAGCCGTTCCAGGAATCCATGGTCACCTCGGTCACGCCCCGGGCAGCCTTGGACTGGAAGCCGGTAAAGGCCTTCAACCTCGCGACCTTCTACGCGCCGGAGTTTGTGACGTACCATGCCGATTCAGGGGAGAACCACATCAGTCATCGCGGGGCGCTGACGCTTTCGGGTCAGGTCGGCATCGTGCAATGGGAACAATTCAATACGGTGACGTACATCGATGGCAGCCGCGAGGGGTTGACCTTTGGCGGACCGCCGTTGCCCGGCGCCGGCATCAGCGGCGGCAACGCGCCGGCGATTGGCGGCATCCCGATTCGCGACCGGCGGGCGGCTTTGATTTATCGCAATGGTTTTCGCGCGTTTCATTCCCACGGTGATTTTTTCTTCCGCCCCGTCGCCTGGTCTTACATCCACGATTTTCACACCGAGCAACGCAATCTGCCCGGCTACCAGAATTATGTGGATCGCAACGACTTCACGGTGGGGCTGGAAATTGGCTACAAGGCCTTCAAGGATGCCTACCTCGTGGCGGGTTACCGCTACGGTTTCCAGGATGAACCGCCGCTGCCTTGGTCGCCCTTTGATTATTCCAACAACTACAACCGGTTCGTCCTCGGATTCGAGGGCAAAGTCACCGATTGGTTGAAGATCACCGGCGTCCTCGGCCCGGACCGGCGGGATTTTACCGGCACGACCGCGCCCGGCTTCACCGACCACGAAACCACGCTTTACTACGATGCCACCCTCGCCGTGACCCCGACGAAGCAGGATACCATTACCATCCTGCTGCGGCGGTTCGAGCAGCCGGCCTTCGGCAATCCGTCGGTTTACCAGGACATCACCTGGGACGTTCTTTGGCGACACCAGTTCGGGGCGAAGTTCGCCGTCACCACCGGTTTCCGGGCTTATGGCGGCGAATGGTTGCCGCCGGTGACGCGCGATGACTGGATCTATACCCCCAGCATCCTCCTGCGCTACGCCCCAACAAAGCATCTCAGCGGTGAAATCAGCTATGCCTACGATCACGCGACCACCCGGGTGGCGGACACCGCCGGCCGCGCGTTTACCCGCAATCTGGTTTCGCTGGGATTGAAGTATGCCTTTTGAGCGGCGGGAGTTTTGCCGCTATACATCCGGGGTCGGTTTGCTAACGTGTAATTATTATGGCACTCGAAGACATTTTATTGGAAGCGGAAGAAAAGATGGAAAAGACCGAGCAGGTCGTGGTGAATGAATTCGCCGGGGTGCGCACGGGCAAAGCCTCCGCCTCGCTGGTGGAAAATATTCTCGTGGAAACCTACGGCTCGCAAATGCGCATTCGCGAGCTGGCCGGCATCACCGCGCCTGAACCCCGCACTCTGGCCATTCAGCCGTGGGATGCCAGCACGATCACCGCGATTGAGAAGGCGATTCAAAAAGCGAACCTCGGCTTCAACCCGGCCATCCAGGGCAAGGTCATTCGCATTTTCTTCCCGGAACTCAGCCAGGAGCGCCGGCTGGAGTTCGTCAAAATCATCAAGAAGATGACGGAAGACGGGCGGGTGGCGATCCGGCACGTGCGCCGGGATGCGATGGAGCTGCTGAAGAAGCACGCGCACGACAGCGGCGTGACCGAGGATGAGGAAAAACAGGCCGAGAAAGATTTGCAGAAATTGACCGATACCTACATCGCCAAGATTGACGCCCATTTGGTCCACAAGGAAAAAGAACTCATGACGGTGTGAGCGAAGGTCCGGGGCGAGAAGGTCATTGACTTTGCGGGTGGCGGGGCCAGTTTAACAACAGCCCCGGGTTTTTATGCGAGATTGCCACCGCAAATATGAAGTCTTCAATGCTGCACCCGTGAGGGAAGGGATGGATTCCCGCGCCGGAGGCGTTCGGCCTCTTCCGGTAACTACTCCCCTGGCAGCGAAGGCAAGGTGGATTGCCCGTTTCCAACTAAGCCTGTTCCTCGTCCTTTTCGGCCCGGCGACGTCTCCCCTTATCAGTTGGGCGGCGGATGACTTCCCGCCCTTCATGGTGGAGGCCAGCATCACGTCAAAATGGTTTTGGCGCGACTCGACAAATACAGCCCGCTTAGCTCCAGTTCAACCGACGCCGGCGGAGGTTACTTTCTATTCCAGCAATGGTTGGTGGCAAGTCGAGGTCAAAAACCTGGATCCACGGCCTTCTTACAGAAGCACCCAAAACTCGATGAAGGTTCCGGATGGGGTGCGGGAATTCTTCCTGTTCGAGGGCACTCCCGACGGCGTCACGACGGTGGCCAGTGTCTATCCGATTGCTTTTCCAACCTCCGGGGATGCGAAGCAGATTCTCGCCTGGCTGAGTTTCTGCCCGCATCCGCCTTTGCCGATGATTGAAGGCAACAAAATGCACCGCTTCCCTCTTGTTCCGCGTAGCAGTATCGCCCACGAAATACTCAACCATCCCCAGAACGTGGGCGATTACTCCGTCAATTATCTCCAACCCGGCGGAGTGTTTCTGTCCGAGTTAAACGTTACGAATAATGGCGTGAACGTCGATATGACCTTTGGCAAACAGGGTGATCTTGAGGTCGAAGTAAAGCCAAGCCATACCCTGTGGGCAGACGGTTATTTGGAATTTCGGTTTGCCGTGCTGGAGACCACGAACTGCAACCGGATTGCCTTCCCGCTCCGGACAGTGCTTGAGCGTTTCAATCCCAATCGGCGTTCGAAAATTGCGGGCGACGTTCACAGTACGGGGATCTCGGAATTGGTTGTGAAGCGGGTCAGTTTCGCTGCGAGTGATCTGGCCAATCGAAAACCAGCGCCTTCAGTCGTCATCGCTGATGACTATCGTCCGCCAAATCTTCCCAGGAATCGAAGCGTGTCTTACTTCGTTACCAATGATGTGTGGCAGCCGGTGACTGATCCCAAGATCCAGAGTTCGGCGCGCCGACTCCGGCGAAATGCCGATCCCTAAAGGGTCGAATCGGAAATCGTCCCGGACTAATTCACCTTCGCGTTAAGCAGCCCTTCAAAAGTCTGGGGGTGATCCCCCAAGGAGAATAGCCGCTCCGAGATGTCGTTCAGCGCCCGACGGGTGGTTTCAAACCGCTCAGATAGCGTTTGGAAAATGAGGGACAGCTCGTAGCGTTGCGCCAGGCGATGATCGCTGGCCGCCCGGTACTGCGTGCGGCCCAGCGCCTCGTAATATTTCAAATCGGGAAACCCCTTCCGCTCCGCCCGCGCGCGAATGCGTTCCGGAAAGACGCCGGACAGGAACAGGGAATGATTTCCGATGTGGACCCGAATTTGGAAACTCGTCCGATCATCTGCCGTCTGGAGCGCCGCGAGCATCTCGAAGAAATAATCCAGTGGGTTTACCTGGCCGGCGACGACACAGCGGGTCCGTTCCGTGCGGGCGAATTCCGCCAGCAACTCGGCCACGTAATCGGCCACCGCGCGGTCCTTTATGTCAGAGCGGAGAAAGACCTGCCGGACGAGGATGTAGAAATAGAAGTGAGTCGAGACGCGCAGACAACCGCCGCGTTCGAGCACGGCGTGTAGCAGGGCGGGATCATCCAGGATCTGATCGCGCGACTCCTCGTCGGTGAGCAGCCGGATGAGACCTTCCGAGTGCCCGAGCTTCGTGCCCAGCACGGAGAGGATGAAGTCAATGTCCTCGGCGGCGAACTGCAGCCGGCAGTTGGCTTGAATCATCTTCATGGCCTTTGCTGTCCTACACCACTCTGCATCTGAATCACAAATAAGCAAAAGTAGTTCCACCTATTCCCGCCCAAAATCCGCGCCTCGCCGATGAATTGCTGGACAGTTTTGCCCCGTGTGGGAAATTCACGCCGCCGTGCCAACACCCCTTGACCCGCAACCACCCTTGCCGCCGCTGAGCACGCGCATTCCCGCCCGGTCACGCACGCAGGCCATGGATTGGAGCCTCGTGCTGGCGAGCCAGGGAATTGAACATGCCATTGCGGGCCCGGAAGAAACCGGTTGGGGGTTGGTCGTAGCCACGACCGACCATGAGGCGGCGCTGACCGCCATCCGGCTTTACCGTCGGGACAACCGGCGCTGGTCGTGGCGCAAAACAATCTCCACCGACGGCGCGATCTTCGATGCGGTCAGTCTCGCCTGGGTGGTTCTGACCGTGGCCTGCTACTGGCTGAGTGCCGCCCGCCCCGGATTTCGCGCCGCCGGCATGCTGGACGGATCAGCCGTCGCTGCCGGTGAGTGGTGGCGGCTGTTCACAGCCACCCTGTTGCATGCCGATGTCCTGCATCTCGCAACCAACGCGCTGTTTGGTTTCATTCTGCTTGGCTTTGCGGCGGGTTGTTACGGCACGGGACTGGGATTGCTGGCGGCCTTTTTGGCTGGTGTCGGTGGCAACCTGGCGACGTGGGTATTGCACGGAAAGACCATGCACGGCCTGGGGGCATCGGGCGTAGTAATGGGCGCCCTGGGATTGCTGGCGGTTCATTCCCTCGCGCACCTGCGAAAACCTCCGGGCGCAATCAGGCTTTTTATCGGCGGGCTGGCCGGGGGCGTGATGCTGTTTACCATGCTGGGCTTGTCGCCTGGCACGGACTTCGTTGCCCATCTCGGCGGATTCCTGGCGGGAATTGTGATCGGCGCTTGCCTGGTGTTATTGGCCCCTGCGCCGCCCGCGCCCCGCCTCAATTTCGCCGCCGGCTTCGGGTTCATGGCCTTGGTGATTTGGACTTGGGCTTTGGCGCTGGGACGTATTCGCTGAAGCGGGACAATTTCCGCTGGTCGCAGGTCCTGAAAACTCGCATCGTCCATTCCGCGATGACCAACTTGCGTTTGACCACCGCTTTCACGCTGACCTTTGTCTTCCTCGCCGCCACGAAATTGTCCAGCGCCACGGTCGACCCGCGCGGGGTTCAATTCATCCCGCTCAAATCATTTTCCGCTTTCGCCAGATCATTTGATGCGGTCACTGGGGACATCGTCCTAACCTCACCCGAAATGCGCGCACACACCGCCTGGGATGAACTGATTGTGTCCTGGAATGCGGAAGTCCCCGCCGGCGCGGGGTTGAAAATTGAAGCCCGGGCGCTTTATTCCGACCATCCGACGAAGTGGTTTACCATGGGGCTGTGGTCGGCTAATTCGACCCCGCACCCGCGCACCAGCATACGCGGTCAACAGACCGAAGAGGGCCGGGTGGACACCGACATCCTCACACTAAAACAACCGGCGGAGGGCATCCAATTGCGGGTCACGACTTTCACTAGCGGTACCCGGAAACCAAGGCTGAAGTTTCTGGGCCTTTCGCTGCTCGATAGCAAGTCCGCTCCGGGAGGGTTGCCGCCCAATCCCGCCGCTTGGGGCCGGATCATCAATGTCCCGGAGCGTTCCCAGATGACGTATGAGAATGGCAGCGTACTTTGCAGCCCCACGACTGTTTCCATGCTGCTGGCGTATTGGAGTCAACGCCTGGATCGCCCGGCGCTGGACGAGGATGTGCCCAAAGTCGCGGAAGGGGTTTACGATCCGCAATGGGGCGGCACGGGCAACTGGGTTTTCAACACTGCCTACGCGGGTTCGTTCCGGGGGATGCGCGCCTACACCACACGGCTGAGTGACGTTTCCGAGTTGGAAGATTTTGTGGCGTGCGGCATCCCCGTGGGCCTGTCCTTGTGCTACAACCGGCTGCGGGGCAAAAGCCGGGAGCCCAGTGGCCATCTCGTCGTTTGCGTCGGCTTCGCGAAGAACGGCAATGTCATCGTCAATGACCCTGGCACCAGCCAGGACCTCCGAAAAGTTTTCCCGCGCGCGAATCTCATCGATGCCTGGAATTACTCGCGGAACACGGTCTATCTGGTTTACCCGGTGAACACGCCGTTACCGAAGGATCGCTTTGGCCACTGGGAATCACCGACGGCGAAGCGCGGAATCTCCTTCAAGTTTCCGTAGGCTCGTTTCGTAGCCGCCGACATGAGGAGGCGGACTCCCTGTGCCGCGGTCCCATCCGCCTCCTTATGTCGGCGGCTGCCGCCCGTAGAGGTTGAACGCGGGGCCTGAAATCTCTGCTTGGGAGATTCCTCGCGTTGGCGTTGCAATTTTGAATCCGGCGCGTTTGTTTTGCCCTGCTCCGCGCTTCGAGCTACCATCCGGAGCAGATGTCGAAAACAGGCACAGTTTATCTCGTGGGCGCCGGACCGGGCGACGCGGGTTTGTTGACGTTGCGCGGGGCGGAGTTGCTTCGCCGCGCCGATGTGGTGATTTATGATCAGCTCGTGAACCCGGAATTGCTCCGGCTGACGCGCCCGGACTGTGAACTCATCGCCCGTGGCAAACGCCAGGACGTCTCGCAGGACCAGCTCAACGCGTCGATGATTGCCAAAGCGCGCGAAGGAAAATGTGTCGTGCGGCTCAAGGGCGGCGATCCTTACATCTTCGGTCGGGGCGGGGAGGAGGCGGAAGCTTTGGCGGCGGCGAAGATTTCGTTTGAGGTCGTGCCGGGGGTGTCTTCGATCACTGCGGTGCCGAATTACGCCGGCATTCCGCTCACGCACCGCGATCACACCTCCAATTTCACCGTCTTCACCGGCCACGAAGGGGACGGCAAGGACGAGAGCGCTCTCGACTTCGACCAGATTGCGCGGATCTCCGGCACGAAGGTGATCATGATGGGGGTGACGCATTTGCCGGAGCTGACCCAAGCGTTGCTCAAACGCGGCCTGGCGGCCGAAACGCCGGTGGCCATTGTGCAATGGGGCACGATGGGCCGGCAAAAATCGATCGTCGGCACGCTGGGCACAATTGAGCAACTCGCCGCCCACGAACACATCACCCCGCCGGCGCTCACCGTCATTGGCGACGTGGTGAAGTTGCGCCCGAAACTTAACTGGTTTGAGCAGCGACCGCTCTTTGGGCAGCGCGTGGTCGTCACCCGGTCCCGGACGCAAGCCGTCGAGTTGACGGCTCGTCTGGCGGAACTGGGGGCCGAGGTGGTCGAGATTCCGTGCATTAAACGCGGGGGGCCGAGCCAGCCCCAGCATCTCCTGGATGCGATGTTGGAATTGAATGCATACGACTGGCTCGTATTCACCAGTGCCAACGGCGTGACCGCGTTCTTTGAATACTTTTTCCGGGCGTTCAAGGACCTGCGGGATATCGGTGGGGTGCGGATTGCCGCCGTCGGCCCGGGAACCGCGGCGAAGTTGCGCGAGCTGCATTTGCAGGTGGACTTGATGCCGGAGGAAGCGATCGGTGAGAAGATCGCGAGGGAGTTTGAAAAGTTCGAGACCATCGAGAATTTGAAGATCTGTCTGCTCCGCGCCGAGGTCGCGAATCCGGATTTGCCCCAGGCGCTGGAGGAACTCGGGGCGATTGTGGACGACATTCCCGTCTATCGCACCATGGCCGAGACGGATGAGCTCACCGAAGTGGGCGTTCGGCTACTGGCGGAGGGCGCGGATTGGATCACCTTTACGAGCGGCTCAACGGTGGAGCATTTCCACGCGCGCTTCGATTTGCCCGCGCTGCTGAATAAATTTCCGGCGACCCGGCTGGCTTCCATCGGTCCGGAAACTTCGAAAGCCATCGCGACGCTGGGACTCAATCCGGCCGTCGAAGCGAAACAGCATACGATGGAGGGTTTGATAACGGCGGTGCTAAGAGCGAAACGATAGCAGTGCGGCGGTGTCGGCGATGGGTCGAAGCGCACGAATTCCTCCGCTACCGGGCAGGCATAGTCGCTGTGGCGGATTCCCAGACCGCGATCCAGGATTTGCTCACCGTCCTGCCTCACGGCAGCCAATCTCCGGTTTGGGTTAGACGCATTAAGCGACAGAAAGCTGGTCACGGCTTCCGATTAATTCCCCCGGACACCTCCGGTTATTCGTTGACGACGCCGCCTGGCGGGAAGATGGTGAGCTGTTGTCAGAGCCGCATGGCCCGGTTAATAACTCACTCGGAACGAGGGAACGAATTATGCGTCAATTGATTACTACATTGGCAATCATTTCCACGTGCCTTGGCGCGATCGCCCAGGGGAAAATAATGCTCGGCAATGATTCGCTGCACTTGATTCTCACCGACGGATCGACCCCGGTTCCCCAAGCCGGTGGCTGGACGGCTCTTACTATGCAGCTCTGGGCTGGGACAAGTGAAGCCAGCATGATTTTGCAGACCACAATCGTGGGTGATGCGATCGGCAATGCTGCGTTTCCCGACGGGCGCATCGCCAATAGACCCATCACTTTGTCCGGTGTCGGCACGAGCACAACGGCTTACTTGCAGCTTCGGTTTTTGCGCACGGATTCGCAAATTACCGAAGGAAGCACGCCTATCTTCACGGTCACCACGGGGAGCTTCGCATTCAATTCCATTGTGAATCACAGCCCGCCGAGCAACTCCACATGGGCAGATGGCCCAGTCTCGCTTGGATGCTTGAGTTGTCCTCCTTATTGGATGTATGTCAGCGCGTACCCACTCAGCGCCACAGCTCCTCTTGGGAGCGATGTGACGTTTTGGGGCTCGGCCAACCCATATCAGCCACGTGGGATTCTTCGCTACCAATGGTTCAAGTACGGGTCGCCCATGGTTGGGGCCACCAATAAGGATCTGACCTTCAAAAATGTCACTTTGAGCGATTCGGGAAGCTACGTCTTGAGGGCACAAGACGATGTTAACTCGGGTGCTAGTGACCCGGCCACCCTGACGGTATTTATCCCAGCCATCGCCGCCACACTGGGGTCGCCGACTTTCACCACGAACAACCAGTTTCAATTCACGGTGACGGGCACGGTGGGTTCGAATTACGTTGTGCAAGTCGCAACCAATCTCTCAGCCAACACTCAGTGGGTATCTCTTTTTACCAACGCCTCGCCGTTTCTTTTTGCTGACACCAATGCGGGCAATTTTCCCCGGAGATTCTATCGTGCCTATTCTCCCTGAGGTAATTGGCTGAACTCCAGGCAAAGTGATGCCGCAACTGGGTGTCCGGGGAACCATCACCAACCGCCTTTTACGGCTTTACCGGCGGGTCACCCAGCAACTCGGCCAGTTTTGGCTCCATCGCCTCCGCCCATAGTCGATAGCCGGTCGGCGTCAAATGCACGAAATCGGGCATCATGTCCTTGGAGATTTTTCCGTCGGGTTGGATGAACAAGTGCCCGAAGTCGAGGAAGTGAACCCATTGGCCGTCATCGAGTTTGCGGAGTGCCTGGTTGACTTGCAGGGCCTTGGCGCGCTGTGGATGAAAATCTTCGTGGAAAGGGAAGATGCCCAACAGAATGATTCTAGTATCCGGCAGTCTGGTCCGGAGCTTTTGTACCACGGCGGTCACGCCCTCCAACACCATTCCTGGCGAGTAGGTGTCGTCCGGAATGTTGTTCACCCCGATCAAGACCACCACGACTTTGGGTTTCAGCCCCGCCAAATGCCCGTGGTCCAAACGCCAGAGGACATGTTGGGTGCGGTCACTGCCGATCCCAAGATTGAGCGCATGGCGCGGCGTGTAGTATTTTGCCCAAACGTCTTTGCCCTCCACTTCCCAGGCTTGCGTGATGGAGTCGCCGAGAAAAATCACCTCCGCCTGGCCCTGACAGTCTTTGACCCGTTGGCAGAGTTGGACATAGCGATTGGTGCCGCGCGCGTCGGTGCGGGGTAGGGGGATAATGCAGGCGTTGGTCTCGGGTGCCCGATTCGCTTGACCAAAAGCCACGGAACAAACCAGCAGCACAAGGACGATGACGATCCCACCCCGTCGCAACCAAGCGGTTGAATTCCTGGCGCAAGAAGGCGTTTTCCGATGGGAGCTACAAACCATTTCCAGATTACGATTAAGAGTACGATTAAGAACCAACGGCTGCCGGCCATTACCGGTTGCTGCCCGGACTTACTCCCATTCGATTGTCCCGGGCGGCTTGCTCGTGATGTCGAAGACGCAGCGGTTCACGCCCTTGACTTCGTTGATGATGCGGCTCGCGAGTTTTTCGAGCAGGTCATAGGGTAATTTCACCCAATCGGCGGTCATGCCGTCCTGCGATTCCACCGCGCGGATGGCGATCGTGTAATCGTAGGTGCGCTCGTCGCCCATCACGCCCACGCTGCGCACCGGCAGCAGCACCGCGAAGCTCTGCCAGATCTTATAGTAGAGGCCGGACAATTTCATCTCCTCGACGACGATGGCGTCGGCGTTACGCAGAATTGCGCACCGGGCCGGTGTGACTTCACCCAGGATGCGCACGGCAAGGCCGGGGCCGGGGAAGGGCTGCCGCCAGACGATTTCCTTGGGCAGACCCAGTTCGAGACCCAGCTGGCGCACTTCGTCCTTGAACAAACATTTCAGCGGTTCGACGAGGGCGAACTTCATGTTCTTGGGCAACCCGCCGACGTTGTGGTGGCTTTTGATGAGCGCAGCTGGATTGCCTGCAATCGGTACGGATTCAATCACATCCGGGTAGAGCGTGCCTTGGGCGAGGAACTTGGCCTTGCCCGCTCGTTTGGTCGCCGCCTGGAAAACGTCGATGAACGTCTTGCCGATGATCTTTCGTTTCCGCTCCGGGTCGGTGACGCCTTTAAGCTTATTTAGAAACAGTGAGGCGACGTTTTCATATTGCAACTTCACCTTGAAGTTCCGGCCAAAGACTTCCTGCACCACCTCCGCTTCGCGCGCGCGGAGCAGGCCGTTGTTGACGAAGATGCAGGTGAGTTGGTCGCCGATGGCCTTGTGCAGGAGCGCCGCCGCCACGCTGGAATCCACGCCGCCGCTCAGGCCAAGAATCACGCGTTCCGTGCCCACCTGTTGCCGGATTTCCTCCACGGCCTGCTCGGCATAATTGCGCATCGTCCAGTCTCTTCCGCAGCCGCAAACTCCGTGGACAAAGTTGGCAATGATTTCCTTGCCGCGCGGGGTGTGGACTACCTCGGGATGGAATTGCAACCCGAAGGCTTTCTGCCCGCGATTTTCGATGGCGGCGAATTCGGAGTTCTCGGTCACGGCCACGGGCTTGAAGCCGCGCGGCAGCCGGGTCAGTTTGTCGCCGTGGGAATTCCAGACCTGGAGCGCCTTCGGGAGCTTGGCGAACAAGTCGCACGAACCATCCTTTACCGTGAGCGTCCCTTTGCCGTATTCGCGCTTCTGTCCTTTCTCAACTTTTCCGCCGAGGAAATGCGCGAGCAACTGCACCCCGTAACAGATCCCCAGCACGGGCACGCCGAGGGTAAAGATGTCCTTGTCGGGCAACGGCGCGTCCGCAGCGTAAACGCTGGACGGTCCGCCGGACAGGATGATGCCGCTGGGTTGGCGGGCGGCGATTTCCGCGGCGGGTGTGTTGAAGTGCAGGATCGTGGAATACACGTTGCACTCGCGGATCCGCCGGGCGATGACTTGCGTGTACTGCGAGCCAAAATCAAGGATGACGATTTGTTCAATCATGGGTTCGTGAATTCCGCCCGCAGGCGAAAGTCATTTGATACGGGATGCGGGCGGCGGGAAGCAAGTTTGTTGCGTTGTCCGGACGCAAATACTAAACCTTGGCCGTTACAATTTGCTTCACCACCTGGGCCGCGGCGGCAAACCCGAACGCTCCGGTCACAAAGGTTGCCGTGCCGTAGCCCGTCCGACAATCAAGGCGCAAACGGGTATCGGGTTCACGTTGAGCACAAATGCCGCCGTCGCGTGTGGGGAACACCTGTGCTTCCGGGGAATACACACAAGTGACGCCAAATTCCTGTTTGAGGTCGCGCGGGAAGCCATGTTGTGTCCGCAAGATGCTCCGCACATTGGACAACAGGCCGTCGTGCGACGCGCGGGCCAGATCGGCCACGCGGATGGCCGTGGGATCCCGGCGTCCGCCGGCGCCGCCGACGGTCACCACCGGCAGCCTCCGTTCGCAGCAGCGGGCGATGAGCAGCGCTTTCATGGCCTTGGAATCGATGGCATCGAGCACGCAGTCGTATTTCGGCGTGAGGAGCCGCTCCGCGGTGGTGGCGGTGAACAATTCTTGCCGGGCGTGAACGATGCCGTCGGGGTGGATGAGGTGGACGCGCGCGGCCATGGCCTCGACCTTGGGCTTGCCGAATTCGCCGGTGACGGCGTGGGCCTGCCGGTTGACGTTGCTGATGCAAACGTCGTCCAGGTCCACGAGCGTTAGGGTGCCGAGGCCGGTGCGGGCCAGCGCCTCGACGGCCCAGGAACCGACGCCGCCAATCCCCACCACGCACACATGGGCCTGGCGCAATCGCGCCTGGGCGTCGGTCCCGAACAGCCGCTGGATTCCCCCGAACCGGGCATCGTAGTTTTTCATGCACGAACGAGATACGAGGCGCGATTGGGATTCTCAAGCGAAACCGGGCCCGGGGGACCGCCAATCTCCGCCGTACGGGCGCAGCCTGCCGAAGATGATGCTCCCGGGTTCGAATTTTCCCGCGCCCCGGAACGTCAGTTGATCGTCATGCATTTTGACTGGACTTGGCGGGCGGAACGCGGGCATTTTAAGCACGGCGCTAAATTAGCGCAGACAACGAACTAACCTGATGAAACTGATTTCTCCTTATAACGGCACGGCGCTCATCGGCGTCCTCCTCCTTGGTGGCGCGGCTTTGGTCCAGGCCGGGTTTGTGTACGAAACCGACAAAGAGTTCCTGACCACCGGCGACTTTAACGGCGACGGCAAGCTGGACAGCGCCATTGTGGATAAAGCCACCGGCCGGGTGCGGATCGGCTATCGGATTACGGAGGATTACTTCAGCATGCCCGACTGGCGCGCGGGGGGATTAAAGGACGTGGCGCGAGGTGTCGGCATCGGGCGGTTGGTGGATGCGAAACGCGATTCCCTGGTCCTGGTTTGTGATCCGAGTCAGCTTTCGCTTTTCGATGCGCCGAACCCAACCATTCCGAACGATCCGGTAACAATTCCCTGCACGGCCATTGGGCTTAACTCGGTGGTCGCCTTGGATATTGGGGGGGACGGAAACACGCCGTTGGCGGATCTTTATGTTGGCAGCGATTCCAACAATGATCCGGCCAATCGGGCGACGTTTTTTCGCAATGATGGCAAGGCTTTCACCCAGATGTCGGAACTGCCGGTGGCAGGGGCTCTGACCCACGCGAATCGGCTGGCGCTCAAGTCGGGCGGGCCGGAGTTCGTGGTGGCGGTTTCCAGCGGGGACACCGGCAACATTCTTCGGGCGGAGAAGCTTGATACGGGTAAGCCCGAGGAAGTTTTGAGCATCGGCGATTTGCCGGCGGGAGTGGATTACGTGGCGGGCAATTTTCGCGGCACGCCGCTGAAGGACTTTGTCTTCTATACCAGTGGGGAAACCGAGTTGCGGGTGAGTTCGGTCGAGGAAGCGGGCGCGGGCAAGTTCAAGGCCACCGCCCTCAAAACGCTGAATTTGTCCCGTCCGATCAAGCAGCTCGTGACCGTGGACGGTGAAAAGAAGAGCCGGCTGCTGGCGGTTTTTGGCACGAACGAACCGGCCGAGTTGCTGGATTTTGATGCGGTCAACGCCCCGGTGCTGGTTCAACAACTCTGGGGGGTAACCAATCGGTGCTTGAGCGCCGCGGTGGCGTTCCCGGAAACGCTGCTGTTGCTGTCCTATATCTTCAATCCCAATACCAATGCCGTGGGAAACCGGCCGGTGAGCCACTATCAAATTTATTCGCTTAAGGACGGAAGTTTTGTCCCCGGGGCTTTCGGCTCCCTCGCCTCGCTGGACGATCGGGATGAATCGACGGTGCCACTGATCGCCGAACGCATCGTCGCCACCTCCAAGGAAAAATCGGCCGCCGACATGAAGCCGTACACCAACGCCATTCCTGGCACGGCCGTGCCCTACGAGATGGTGCCGATCCCGGCCGGCGAATATGTGATGGGCAGTCCGAACAGCGAAAAAGACCGCAAGCCGGATGAAGGGCCGGCCCATCGCGTGAAAATTTCGCCGTTCTGGATCGGTCGTTACGAGGTTACTTGGGACCAATATCTCCTCTTCATGTATCCGGATGACGAGAAGGCCCTGCGCGAAAAATTCGAGCACGACGCGGCGGTGGATGCTATTTCCGACGTCGTCACGCGCCCATCCAAGCCTTACGTTGACATGAGCTTTGGCATGGGAAAAGGCGGTTTCCCCGCCATTGCGATGACGCAACATGCGGCCAACAAGTTCTGTCATTGGTTGAGCGCAAAGACCGGTCACTTCTATCGCCTGCCGACGGAAGCGGAGTGGGAATACGCCTGCCGGGCCGGCACGACCACGGCCTATTCTTTCGGGGATGACGCCGCCAAGCTCCCGGAATACGGCTGGTTTTTCGACAACAGCAATTCGAAGTACCAAAAGGTTGGGAAAAAGAAGCCCAATCCTTGGGGGCTCTACGATATGCACGGCAACGTGACCGAGTGGGTGCTCGATCAGTATGACCCGGAGTACTACAAGGCCTGCGCTGATAAGGGCGTGGTGGCCGACCCGTGGAACAAAGCCACCCAACCTTATCCGCACTCGGCGCGCGGTGGTTCGTGGGACGATGACCCGCCCGCCTTGCGCAGCGCCCATCGGCTCGGCTCGGAGCGAGCCTGGAAGCGCACCGACCCGCAACTGCCCAAAGGCAAATGGTATTTCACGGACGCGCAGTTCATTGGTTTCCGGATCGTGCGCCCGCTCGCGGTCCCCTCGCCGCAGGAAATGGAGAAATATTGGATCAGCGGCGTGGAAAAAGAATGAATTAGATTGAATTACAGCCGGCGTCTGTCGAAGCTTCCGGTCAGCCGAACAAACAACAAAAGAAAATATGATTAACCACGAATCGAAAGTTGCGTCGCCGGTTTCCCGCCGGCAATTTTTGAAAAACTCATCCCTCGCGGCGGCTTCCGCCGCCACGGTTGTCAGTTTCCCGGCCGTTTTGAGTGCCCAGACCAAACCGGCCATCAACGCCGTCATCATCGGCATGGGTGGTCGCGGGACAGGCGCGGGCGGTGATTTCCGGGAAGCGGCTAAGATCGCGGGTGTGGACGCCAAGATTGTCGCCGTCGCCGATATCTTCCCCGAACCAACCAACAAGGCCAAGGAAAATTTCGGCGTGGCGAGCGACAAATGTTTCAGTGGGTTCGACTCCTACTTGAAGGCGCTCGAGGTGCCCGGAGTAAACTACGCGATCCTCGCCACCCCGCCGGGCTTCCGTCCGGCGCACTTTACGGCCGCGATCGCCGCGGGCAAGCACGTCTTTTGCGAGAAACCCGTGGCGGTGGACGGTCCCGGATGTCGGATCATGTATGCCGCCGGCGAAGTGGCCAAGAAGAAAGGCCTGAAGGTCGTCGCTGGCACGCAACGCCGGCATCACGCCGGCTACATCGAGACCATCAAGCGCATTCATGACGGTGCGATTGGCGATGTGACGGCGCTCCGAGCCTATTGGGTCAACGGCGGTCCCATCTGGCACCGCGGTTTGGTCGGCAACACCGATTTGGAACGGCAGATTCGCAATTGGTATCACTACATCTGGTTGAGCGCGGACCATCACGTGGAGCAGCATGTTCACAACATTGACGTTTGCAACT
>CAZIJO010000052.1:0-29080 GCA_964539515.1 uncultured Bifidobacterium sp.
TGGGCTTCTCGATGGTGTCGCCCGGAATGGTGGCGCGGTTGCGTTTGTCGTCTGTGTAGGTGATGCCGTACTGCAGCACATAGCTCTGGCTGCCCCGGTCGGACACCTTCTGGTCCTCGGGCGGTTTGACGCTGCGGAGGATGATGTTCTGGCTGCCGAGATTTTTGATTTGCTCCTGCGCCTCGAAACTGGCGCCTTCTCCAATCGCGAGCATGGCGATCACCGAGCAAACGCCGAATACAATGCCCAACATGGTCAGCAGGGATCGCAGCCGATGCAGCCAGAGGCTGCGGATTCCGAGCCGCACGGCGCGCTTGAGGCGCACGAACGAAAGCCCGCGAAAGGCGTGGCCCAGCGACGCGATGGAATTATCGCCGGACATCGCTTTCAATTTCGCCGTCCCGGAGCCGGATGGTGCGGCGGGCCCGCTGGCCCACGCCCGGATCGTGGGTGACGAGGATGAGCGTCTTGCCCTGGCTATGAAGCTCGTCGAACAGCTTCATGACTTCCGTGCCGGAGGTGGAATCGAGATTGCCGGTTGGTTCATCGGCCAGGATCACGAGCGGTTCATTGACCAGCGCGCGGGCAATGGCGACACGCTGCTGCTGCCCGCCGGAAAGTTCGTAGGGCTTGTGTTCGAGCCGTGCTTCCAACCCCACCCGCGCCGCCATCCGGTGGGCCAGCGCGCGGCTCTGGGCTTCGGGACGGTCCTGGTAGTAAAGCGGGATTTCGATGTTCTCCACGACCGTGAGTTGTTGGATGAGATTGTAGGATTGGAACACAAAACCCAGCCGCGCGCCGCGCACCGCCGAGAGGGCGTCGTCGTTCATTTGCGAAACGTCTTCGCCGCCGAGCCGGTAATGACCCGAAGTCGGGCGATCGAGACAGCCGAGCAAGTTGAGCAGGGTGGATTTGCCGCACCCCGACGGCCCCATGATGCTGATGTATTCCCCGGCTTGAATCTCAAAAGTGACGCCCCGCAACGCTTCGACGGTGACCGCTCCCATCTGGTAGGTCTTGCGGACATTTTCGAAATGCACGATCGGTGTGGGCATGGGCGGGAAACGGCGGTCCGATCAGGTTTTGGCGGCCCCCGACGGGGCGGCGGCCGGGGCGCTGGGGGAGGCGGGCTTCTCGTTGGCGTTGTCCGCCGGTTTGGATTCCTTGCCATTCCGATTGGCTTGAACCCCCTCTGGTAACTGCAGGAGCACCCGCTCCCCTTCCTTCACACCACTCTTCACATGGATGAATTCGTCGGTGAACTCGCCAACCTCCAGTTCCCGCCGCTCCGGTTTGAAGCCGCCGGCGACGTAACAAATCTGTTTGCCATTATCCGGCGTTACGGCCTGAAGCGGGATATAAACGACGTCCTCCAGCCGGTTGACCATGATTTCCACCTTGGCCGTCATGCCCGGTTTGACCCAGTCGTGGGTGCCATCAATGGTGACCGTTGTGAGATAGACCTTGATATCCGGACTCATCCAGCGATTCGCCGAATCCGGCAGCACGCCCACCTTGGTGATTTCCCCCGTGAGCGTCTCCTCCGGAAAGGCGTCGACGGTGATGCGCGCCTTCAATCCCTTCTTCACCTTTTTGATGTAGCTCTCGGGGACCTTCACATTCACCGCCATGCGGGTCATGTCCGGGATGGTGATGATCGCCTGGCGTTCACGGACGGAGGCGCCCTCGCGGACTTGCTCTTCGTTGCCGTAATACATCTGGTCCCCGCGGCCGCTGCCATAGACGACCAGGCCGGTTTTCTTCGCCAGAAGGGTGCATTTGGCGAGTTGCTCATTGAGGTCATTGCGCTGACGGAGCTGCACATCGTACTGGCCTTTGGCCGAGTTCAGCCGGGCCCGGGCTTGCGCCAGCTTGGAGATCGCGACGCGCCGCGCCTTGTCCTGTTCGCGGGCCGCGTCGGCAAATTTGGAAAGCCACTCTTCGGCGGATTTGGGAAACTCATATTTCAGATACAACTCCCAGGCGGTTTCGGCCGTTTGCACCTTGAGCCGGCTGCTTTCATGCGCAATCTCATCGCGCACCAACTCCGTGCGCGGGACGAATCCCTTCTCGAACAGCCGGCGGGTCCCCTCCTGGGCCGTCTTGGCCTGTTCCAGTTCCTTTTTTGCCACCTGCAAATCATCCTCAAACTTCCGCAACTTCTGTTTGGCTTCGCCATCCCCCAGGACGTCGATGCTGGCATACTTTGAGAAATCGACCATCAACCGGGGCGGTGGCGCAGCCGGCGGGACCTCGGCCGCTCTGACCGGGGTCTCCGGCGCAGGCGGCGGGACGGCAGCGGGCGCCGGCATTGGGAACGTGGGGGCAACAGCAACCTTGCCTCCCTGGACCGCCGCGCCAGCCGGCATCAAAGCGGCGCCGGGCGGCGGGCCAACACGGCCCGGCGGGGCGGAGGGCGGGCGGGTCTTTTCGGCGGATACTTCCTCGGCGTGAGTCGTGGCCTCCATATTGTTGGTGCTGGCGGCGGCGATGAGCTGGTCCAGGCCGATCTGCGCAATGATTTCCGGCGTGACGGTATCGCCGAGAAACTTGTCGAAATCCATGCGGGCAAACCGCGTCTTTTGTTCGGCGGCATTTAGGTCGCTTTCATTTTGGCCAATCTGGATTTCGTAGTTCTGCTCGGCGTCGGTCAGACTCGCCAGGGCGGATTGGTACTGGATTTCCTGCTGGACGATCTGCTTCTGCAACTCGGAAGAATCCAATTCGCAAAGCACCTTGTTGGTGCGCACGTCCTCCTCGGTGACCAGATAACCCTCCTCCACGATCCGGAGGATTTTGGTTCCGGTGTAACCGACGCGGACTTCGCATTTGATCTCCTGCGATTCGAGCGCCTGCAGACTGCCACCTTCGAGTACGGTGATCTCGAGCGGCCCGCGGCGGGCGGCGAACGTCAGGGTTTTGCCGGCGGAACGTCCCCTGCCTAGCCACCACCACCCGCCGAGAACGGCCAGCACCAGGACCGCCACCACCCATCGCCAGCGTGGCTGGCTGCGGACAAGATTCATCACGTTATTGAGCTTGGGCATGTTTCGGATCCTCCCACTGGCCGTTTTCCTTGATGTAGAGAATACCCATGTTGTTCCAGAACTGGAGCCGGGCGATCGTATGGGTCACCAAGGCCTGGGTGCGCTGGTTCTGCGAGTCATTGAGGGCGTTTTGGGCATCCACCTGGTCCTGGGCTTTCGCGCGGCCGACGTCGGCCAGGAGATTCTGTTCCTCGACCCGCCGTTCGGCGATTTTCACGCCGATCTCGCTGATCTCGTAATTGCGCTTGGCCTGGTCCAGGGTGCGCCAGCTGTTCCGCACCTCGAGCTTGATCTCGTCCGTCTGCTGGATGATCGCCCGCGCGGCGCGGTCGCGGTTGATCAGTGCCGTGCGATAAGCCAGGCGCTCGGCCTGGCGCTCGAGGCCGGGGTCAATACTCAACCCGGCACCCCAGCGGTAATGCTCGAGATCCGGCAAGTTGAAGTTGTCGTCCGGGTTGCTGATAGTTTCGACGCTCGCGGAAAAGTCCACGGATGGTTTCAGGAAATTGGCCGCCACAGCCACCTTGCGCACGGTGTCCTCAAACTGATCCTTGGTATTCAGATAATCCAGCCGGGCGGCCAGCGCCACCTGGATGGAATCCTCCACGCTGATTTCCGGATGCTGAATCCGCAACGCTTTCAGATCGACCTCGCTGAGGATGATCTGCGCGTCCACGGACAAGCCCAGCTGAATCTTGAATGTGTCGAGGGCCTGTTTGTAGCCGCGCACGGCATTGATCCAGGTGCTCTCGCTCGAAAGTTCCTGTTGTTCGAGCCGGCCCAAATCCGCTGACGTGACCCGGCCCTCCTGGGCCAGGGCACGGGTACGCTCGGCATTTTTGCGGGAACTTTGCAAAGTCAGGTAGTTATTGCGGGCCACGTCCCGCAGACCCAGCACCCCGTAATAGGCGGTGGCGATCTGGACGCTGAATTCCTTCCGGTAAAGGGTGAAATCCCGCAGGTCATAAAGCAACGTGCGCTCGGCCTGGATCAGGACTTCGGTCTGGGCCTTGAAACCGGCATCCCGGAGCAGGGGCCGAAAAAAAGTGGCGCCGAGCTGGGAGGAGGTGGTCAGGCGCGGATCGCCGGTCACAAAGCGGATGGCATCCGCCGTGAAGGCGGTCGTAATCCGGCCCACGTCCCGGATAAGCCAGCTGGCGCTGATCCTGCCGGCCCCGTTGACGCTGGCTTCTTCGACCAGATTGTCGCTCACCACGGGCAAACCCGTGATTTGATCAATGGTGGTCTCTTGAACCTTTTGAAGTGCATAATTCCCCTCGGCCGACGCCGAAAAAATGGGCTCAAACTGATGCCGGACCAGCGTGAGTGCCAAACCGGAAAGATAGAGCTGTTCCTTGCGCGACTGATAACTGCGGTTGTATTTGACGGCCAGGTCCAATGCCGCTTCCAGGTTCAGGATCTGCGCGCCCACCTCCTGTTCGCCATCAGCCCCGAGAAACTGGGGCGCTTCCGTGGCAACCGTGAGACCGGCGAGGGACAACGTGTTGGTCTGCTCGATGGTGAACCGGGGATCCATGTCCGGCACCAATGGGGTCTTGCCTTTGATGGCGCCGTACGCGGCCGTGTCGGCGGATTTGCGATAATAGTTCGCCGAGCAGCCGGTCAGCGCGAGCAGCAACCATAGCCCCACCCACCGTCCGCGACCGGCCGACATTGTTGCCACTGGGAACATTCCAATAATGGACTGTTACGGCTGGCCGGTTGTTCATTCCACCGCGCTCCACCGGGTCCTGGATTAAACCCCACCGCCGGCCATCGGTTGCGCGGTTGGCCATTGAACCCGATCAGACCCAATTCGACACCCGCCGGACCGGAACGTCACGCAAAAACGCGATTTCGCCCAGTGGGTTGGTGGAAGCCGCTGGCATGATTGTCGCCGCAGCCGGGGCCGCGGTCCGGAAGGGTTCATTTTCAACAGCACCAGCGGCTTTATTTTGCGTTAACCGGCACTTCGGTGCAGTATTCGGCTCGTTATTGCTGCAGCAACCGAAGTGGCCGCCATGATCAAGAAGACCGCGATGTTAATTGCCCTCACCATGGCCGCCAGCCTGGCTTCCCTCCCGGCGGGCCTGCTGACGTACACTTCGAAAAATGCATTCGTTGGGGACCTGTTACCCGGTCACTATCTTGAAGATTTCACAAGCCTGCCAGTGAACTTCGACACGCCCTACTTCAACGTGGGTTTCACCAACGGAACACCAGCGGTAGGCTACGTGGTGTCCGCCCCGCCCTCGGGTTTGTACCGGGCCCCGGCCCCGGACGCAGCCATCGGCAATTGGGCCTCGGCGGACGCCGTGACCGTCACCTTCACCACCGGCAATGTTCGCACGATCGGCGCGGATTTCTTCCTGCTGGATTTTCCGGGCAACCGGTCCCCCGGCACGATAAAGGTCACGTTCAGCAACGGCACCATTGCGACTGTGCCCAGCTATGCCAGCGGCGCGTACGGCTTTTTCGGCATTTCATCGGACACACCCATCGCCTCGCTAACCGTCGCACCCGACCCCGGGGGTGGATACATCAATGTGGGAAGTTTATACGTGTCCGCAACCCAATCCTTGCCGGCAACCACCGTCAGCGTGGTGGCTACACTGCCCGAGGCATCGCAGGACGGACCGACCCCCGGCGTCTTCACGATCGCACGGACGAATGTGAACTTGCAGTATGATGAACCGCTGCCGATCACTTTTGTGCTCGGTGGCACGGCGACGAACCGGGTTTACACGTGCCTCCCGGTTAGCATCACCAGCGCGACCACCAACACCATCGTACTCGCGGCGGGCCAGACAACGACCAATGTCACCATCACCCCGGTGGCGGATGGCCTGCCACGACCGACGACCACCGTTGGTTTGTCGATCTTGGGCGGGCATAATTATGCGCCCGCCGCCCCCATTTCGGCAGTCGTCGCCATCCAGAACACCGGACCGCAACTGCTATTCGTGGCGGCGCCGATGCCCAGCATGTACAAACGGCACACTAATGATTTCGGCCTGCTGACGATCACGCGCTGGGGCAACACCAATGAGCCGGCCTACGCGGTCGCGGGTTTTACCTACAACGGCAGCGCGGTGCTGGGAACGGAGTTTACGGCGGCATCCCCGGTGACGATAAACCCCGGGGATATCACCACGACGTCGCGCCTCCACCCGCTTGATTCCAATCCGGGCGTCTATACGGGCAATAAGACCATCCAGATTGGGTTGGTCGCGAGCGGGGGTTATCTTACGGCTGGCACCAACCCAACCCTCACCATCATCGACAGCGCAAACCCACCAGCCGAAGTGCTCTACACGAACGCCCTTGCCAGCCCGGAGGACGTTGTCAATTGGGGTCTGACGGCTGCCAACGATGATGTTGGCGTGCCGGTGGATTTTGCGGTGGCGTTCGGTTATGACCTGACGAGCGACCTGTCGGGCGGCGGGGTGATTCCGCCCCCGCCAGGAGGCGCCACCAACGCCCTCCGTCTCACGGTCAACAAACTCACGACCGCCGCGACCGGCCTGAACCTGTATCCGACCAACGTCAATCTGAGCGGCAATTTTGCCCTGCGGTTTAACCTCAACCTCATCGTGGACACCGCGGCGGGCACAACCCAAGGCCCATTGTTTGGCGTGAATCACGACGGAGGGCAAACCAACTGGTGGTCGGGTCCGGTTGTGAGCGGAGGGCCGTGGGCCAGTGATGGAATCTGGTACTGGGTTAGCGCCGACGGTGGGGCGCTCGCCGGTGATTACCGTGGATTCACTGGATTCGGTGGAGCGCTGCCCAACACCGGCTGGGAGGAGGTCGCGCCAGGGCGGCGACGAAACGAATTTGAGTCGGTCTTCAAAAATCCAGTGCCATACAGTGCTCCCGGAGGCGCCGGTCTGGCGGCCAATGCTCCCCCAGCCCTCGGCGGCGATGCGCAAACGTGGTCCGATGTGGAGATCAAACAGCTCGCGAATGTTGTGACGCTCTCGATCAACAAGATTCCCATCTTTACCCATACCAACACCACGGCCTTTACCAACGGCTACCCCATGTTGGGTTACTTGGACCCGTTCCCCTCTGCCGGGCAGGCGGCCGGGGCGGCGTACTTTGCCAACCTGAGCGTTGTGCGTTTGACCGGGCCGGTGATTACGAACCTGACGCGCAGTGGCACTACCGTGACGATGGATTTCGTTACGGTTGACGGCACCGTGACCACGGATTCTTTCCGGCTGCAGGGGGCGGCGACCGTGGACGGCACTTTCAGCGATGTGCCGGGGGCAGTGGTCTCGCAGCTGCCGTCTGGCGTTTTCCGGGTGAGCACGACGTCGGTAGGCGATGCGCAATTCTATCGGCTGCGGCAAAAGTGATCTCTTTGATCCGGTGGAAGCAAGGACCTGATCAACGGAACATTATTTCAACCGCTCCCCGGTGGCTCGCTGAGAATGCTGCCCGGACGGACGAATTCGCCCCAACCAGCCAGGTTGTCCGTGGTCTCATTTTCCCCGGCTGCCAGTTCCACCCTCGACTCCGCTGACGCTGGCCAGTAACTTCGGCGCCAATGGATGCAAGTGTGTTGATTGACGGACTGATTTATTACATCGGGCTGGTTGTGCTGCTGACTTTCCATGAGTTCGGGCACGCGTGGATGGCATCGAAATGCGGCGACGACACGGCCAAGGACCAAGGACGATCTTCCTTGAACCCTCTGGTTCACATTGACCCCATTGGAACGGTGGTGATGCCGTTGCTGATGATTTTTCTTTCACCGGGCATTGGGCGGTTCCTGGTTGGCTGGGCCAAGCCGGTGCCGGTCAATCCCAACAATCTGCGCAACCCCCGCGTGGACGACATTCTGATCTCGCTGGCCGGGCCGTGGATGAATCTGTTGCTCGCGGTGGCCTTAATGGGCCTGGCGCGGGTGGGGCTGCTGGCAGGATCCGAAAGCCTGGCTGTGTTGTTCGCCCAAACCGCCCGCGTCAGCCTCATGTTGTGCTTTTTTAACCTCATCCCCATTCCGCCTTTGGATGGTTCCCAGGTTTTGCGCAGTTTGATTGGGATGAGCTACGAAGCCTATTATCAGTTCGCGCGCTTCGGCTTTATCGCGGTGATCATTGCGATCCAACTGCCTTTCGTCACAGGCCCGCTGCGGTACGTGACGGACACTTCCTGGCGGATAATCGGCAGTTGGTTTGGCTTCCAGCTTTGACAAATCCGCAGCCCGCCAATCCGCCCAGGGGCGCCGTACCCAACCACCACCAACGATGGCCGAAACCCCGGAGATCGGGTTGGGCGACGTTGCGCCACTAGGCCGATCTCCAATTCTCCGGCTTGCGGCCGGGCCTTGCCCGCCGTAGAACATGCGGGTGAAAAATTCTGCCGCCCGCGTCGCCCCAGCTGATCTGCCAATGGGTCTGCGCCGTTATCTCTATTTCACCGCGGCCGTGACCGGCGCCGTCGTGATGATTGTGGAGATTCTTGGCGCGAAAATGCTCTCGCCGTACGTGGGCACGTCGCACTTCGTCTGGACCGCCCAGATTGCCGTAACGCTGGTGGCGCTGGCCTGCGGTTACTACGCCGGCGGCTGGCTGGTGAGCCGCTCCCCCCGCCCGGCCCGGCTCTACTGGGCGGTCTTGATCGCCGCAGTTTATCTCGCCGCCACGGTACGGCTCTGCGAGCCGGTCGCCTATTGGTGCCTGGACTTCAGCCGGGACGGCAGTCTGGCGGTCGGCTCCTTGCTCGCGTCCGCCCTGCTGTTTTTCGTGCCCCTTTCGCTGCTGGCCATGGTCGGGCCCTTCTTCGTTCATGTCCTGACTTCGACGGTTGCGGGCGTAGGCGGCAACGTGGGCCGGCTCACGGCCTTGAGCACGCTCGGCAGTTTTGTGGGCACAATCCTGATCGGCTACGTGATCATTCCGTTCCTGCCAAATTCGCAGACGATGTTCCTCACTTCCCTGCTGTTGATGGTGGTCTGTGGTGGGTATTTGTTCGGTTGGGGCCGCAAATCTTCCAACCCGGTCCCCGTCGCATTGGCCATGGTGGCGGGAGCAGGGGCCGGCCTCTTTGGGGTGACGGGTGACCGCTTTCAGCATGGCACCTTTGTCGAGCTGTTTCACGGCAACTCAAATTTCGGACGGCTCCAGGTGCTCACCTATCCGAACAGCTCGCAACGGTTTTATCTCAACGATTACCTCTGGCAGAACACGTACGATGCGTCGTCGGGCAAAAGCCTCTCGATGTTCACCTACGCCCTGCACGATTTCGCCCGCGCCTACACCACCAACCTGGCGGACGTCCTCTGCATCGGCATGGGCGTGGGGGTCGTGCCGATGGAGTTCGCGCGCGAAGGCGTGCGGGTGGACGTGGTCGAAATCAACCCGGCGGTGGTGCCGGTCGCCCAAAAATTCTTTGATCTGAAACCGGAGCAATTGAACATTGTGATCGGCGACGGCCGTTACTTCGTGAACCGCTGCCGCAAAACCTACGACGCGGTGGTGCTCGATGCTTTCCTCGGCGACTCGAATCCCTCGCACTTGATGACCCGCGAGGCATTTGCGGGGATGCGGCGGGTGTTACGGCCCGACGGGGTGCTCGTGATTAACTGCTTCGGCCGCTTTCAGGCCGGCCAGGATTATTTCACGGCGTCGCTGGACAAAACCTTGAGAGCGGCTTTCCCCAACGTGCTCATTCACGCGGCGCCCAACGGGAACACCTTTTTCGTGGCTGGCAACGGTCCGGAGCTGAAGCTGCGGCGCGCGCCCGAGCTGGACCGGGTTCATCCCGCCGCGCGCGGACAGGTGAAAGCCGCCTTCGAAACGCTACGCTCGGTTGATCCCCAACAGGGCCGCGTGTTGACTGACGACTTTAACCCGGTCGAATTCTACGACGCGGCCAATCGCGAGGAAACCCGCCGCGGTCTGGCGATCACCATGAAGCCGCCAGGTGCGGACACCCGATGAATCCGCCTGCCTCGCCGGGCAACCACGCTGGCGCCAGAGGCAAACGGGCTTATTCTCCCGCGTTCGTTGGCGGTTGTTGTTTTCCGCCGGAAGCCGGCTAGCGAACCTCCTTGTTTTTCGTCGGCATCGGGGCGTGAAGTTCCGCGCGCCAGGCAACGAGCCGCTCGTGGAGTTCCTTCGCTTTGGCCGGGTTGGCGGTGGCAAGGTTGTTCTTCTCACCCAAATCCTGGCGCAGATTGTAAAGCTCGACGCGTTGGTCCTCGAAGAACTCCAGCAATTTCCAGTCGCCCTGACGAATCGCGCCGGCCGGTGTTGTGCGCCAGGTATTGGCGCCCGCGCCCAGATAGCCGGGGAAATGCCAGTAAATCGGGGCCCGTGGCAGCCTGGCTCGACTACCGCCCGTCAAAAGTTGTGCATAACTCGCCCCGTCCAACGGGTGGTTGGCGGGCCGCATCGCCCCGGCGATTTCAAGCAAGGTCGGGTAAAGGTCCACGCTGTTGATCGGTTGATCGCAAACCGAGTCCGTTGGGATTTTGCCAGGCCAGCGGAAAATATACGGCACCCGAACGCCGCCTTCGTAGAGCATGCCCTTGCCGCCGCGCAACGGCGCATTATCCGTAATGCCATTCGCCTGTCGGATGCCCTCGCGCTCGTAACCACCCACGCCACCGTTGTCACTGCTGAAAATCACCAGGGTATTGGCGGCGAGTTTAAATTCGTCCAGCAAGGCCAGGAGGCGACCCACGCTTTCGTCCACGCTGAAAATCATCGCGGCATAAGCGGGATCGTGATGCCCGCCGGCCGGCGCTTTGGTCTTAAACCGCGCGATCAGCTCTGGCTTTGCTTGGTGGGGCGAGTGCACCCCAAAGTGGGGCAAGTAGAGAAAGAACGGTTTCCCCTGATGCCGCTTAATGAAATCAGCCGCCATGTCCGTGAGAAAATCCGCCAGGTATTGGCCTTTCGGATAAACCACGGCCGGCTCGGTCTTGAAATCGAAATGGACGCCCGAACTTTCGATCGCTTCATCAAAGCCCCGTTTGCCGGGATGATACGCCCCGTCGTTGCCCAGATGCCACTTGCCATACATGCCGGTGGCGTAGCCCGCAATTTTGAGGGACTGCGCCAGCGTGACTTTCTCGAGCGGTAGCCGGGTGACATTGTCCACGGGCCGCAACGGACGGCTCTGCCAGTTGAACCGATCAATCCCACCCACCGTGTAAACTCCAGTGCGCGGCATGTACTGCCCGCTCAGCAGCGCGGCGCGCGTGGGTTGACAATTTGGCCCGCACGAATAGCCATCCGTAAAGCGCATCCCCTGCTTCGCCAGCCGGTCAATGTTCGGTGTTTCGTAAAACTGGCTGCCGTAACAGCCCACGTCGGTATAACCGAGATCGTCCGCAAGGATAAAAACGATGTTGGGCGGGATCGCTGCCAGAGCGGGGAGCGACAAGAACAAGCTGACGGCGAGCGGGAAGCACTTTTTCATTCGGCCGAACCCTACTCCCGGGCGGCACCGCCGTTAAGCAAATTCCAAGTTGCCGCTCACCCCGTACCCGCCGACCAGCCCGGCCGGCCCAGGCGACGTGCAAGCGCGGCGTGGGGCGTTCATGTGGGCTGGTATTCGGGAGCAATTCAAACGCATGGTTGGCCAAAAGAGGCCGAGCCACGGGCGCAGCCTTGGCGGAGTCTGGCTGGGCGGGGGGCGAATAGCGTTTGCACCCTCGTGGCCGGGTGAATAGTCTTCTTGGGGTCGGAGTCTGGAATACAATGAAAAAAACCATCGCGGTGCTGTTAATTCTGGGTTTGGGAGGCGCGGCCTACTTTCTGCGGAACGAGCTGCCGAAACCCGGGGTGGCAACCGGTCCATCGGCCCGTCCGACGACCGCCGAAGTCATCCAAACCAACATCAGCTTCGCCGTGAATGCCGCCGGCGAAATCGGGCCGGCCGAACAAGTATCGGTGCGCCCCGAAATCAACGGCAAGATTGAACAGCTCCCGGTGGACATCGGCGACGCCGTCAAGAAGGGCGACCTCTTGTTCAAGCTCGACGACAAGGAACTCCAGCAGCAACGCGCCTCCAACCTCACCGACATCGAGCGCGCCCGGCTCTCGCTGGAAAAAGCCGAGCGGGATTTCAAACGCGCGCAGGAGCTGCTGGCGGAAAAGCTCATCTCGCAAGAGCTGCACGATGATACCAAGACGATTTTTGAACTGGCCAAGAATTCGCTCGAGCGGGCGCAGAAAGATCTGGCAATCATTGACGAGCGGCTGACCAAAACCGAAGTCCGCGCCCCGTTTGATTGCACCATCCTGACCCGCCCGGTTTCGACCGGGCAGGCAGTTTCCGGGTCGGGCGGGTTCAACAGCGGCACGGAAGTGCTGACCATTGCCGACCTGAATTCGATGGTCATCAACGCCCACGTGAACCAGGCCGATGTTCCGCGGCTCAAACCGGATCAGACCGTGGAAGTCGCGGTCGAGGCGGTCGCAGGCCTCAAGGTGACAGGCATCGTGGAGCGCATCGCGCCGCAGGCGACGATCAAAAACAACATCAAAGGGTTTGCCGCCCGCATCGCCCTCAAAAACGTCGATCCACGGGTGCGGCCCGGAATGACGGCCAACATCAAGATTCCCGTTGCTTCGGCCGACAACGTCACAGCCGTCCCCCTGGCGGCGGTGTTCACCGAAAAGAATCCGGACACCGGCCAGTACGAGCGCTTTGTTTATGTGCGCCAAGGCGAGTCGTTTGAGAAACGAACCGTGAAGGTTGGGGTCTCCGACTTCTTCTTCGCCGAAATCCCGGAAGGCCTTGCCGCCGGCGAGATTGTCTCCCTCGAACTGCCGAAGGAAGAACGCGAAAAGAAGGCCCGGCAAACTGCCGGACAGCGGCCGGGCGGCGGCGACATCGCCGGCCCCGGCGCCCGGCGGCCGGGGGGGGCGGCCACCAGCGGATCCACTTCGAATACCCCCGGCAATACGCGCCCGACGTCGCCGCGGGCGGAAACGGGCCGCTCCCGCAGCGCCCAATGAGTTGAACGCTCGAACCCAAGCATTTCATGGCCTTGGTCGAACTCCGCAACGTCAGCAAGATCTACCGCCTCGGTGACGAGGAAATCCGCGCGCTCGATGACGTGACCACCGATATCGCCGAGGGTGAATTTATTTCGATCATCGGTCCCTCGGGCAGCGGCAAGTCCACCCTCATGCACATCCTGGGCTGCCTCGACTCCCCCACCCATGGTACGATCCGGTTGGATGGGGTGATGATCCATGGCGCCACCTCGCGCCAGCTCGCCGCCATCCGGAATCATAAAATCGGGTTCGTCTTCCAGTTCTTCAACCTGTTGCCGAAACTCACTGTGATGCAGAACGTCGAACTGCCCATGATCTACAGCGGTGTGTCGGGCCGGGAACGCCGCGATCGGTCCATGGCCGCACTGGAATCCGTGGGCATGGCGAACCGCGCCCGCCACCGGCCCAGCCAGCTTTCCGGCGGCCAGCAGCAGCGAGCCGCCATCGCACGCGCCCTGGTCAACAACCCCAAAATAGTCTTTGCCGATGAACCCACGGGCAACCTCGATTCGCACACCGGCGAGGCCATCCTGAGCCTGTTCCGCAAGCTCAGCACCGAGGGCCGCACCATTGTGCTGGTGACACACGATCCTGAAATCGCCGCCGTCACTCCGCGACGCATTGAAATTCGCGACGGCAAGATCGCGGAGAAAATTGATCTGACCCTGGCAGGTCTGGACCGGACGACGCCGGTCGGTGGCTCGCCCGCCGGAGGCGCGGCATGAAAGCATCCGCTGCGAGCCTTCGGCTTGCTTCCGCGCAGTTTGGCACCACGGTGCTCGCGGGTTTGCGGGAGGTTTGGGCCCACAAATTCCGTTCGCTGCTCACCATGCTCGGCATCATCCTCGGGGTGTCGAGTTTGGTCGCGATGTCGGCGCTGGTGTCCGGCATGGAGAAGGGCGCCAAGGAGGCGCTCGTGGCCATCGGCGGATTGGAGAAGGTGCGCATCGAGCCGCAGGACATCCCGATCGACCAACGCCATCTGACGGATCAGGCAGTGGGGATCACCATCAACGACGTGCTGGCCCTCGAAGGCAACGCCCCTTTGGTCACGCGGCTTTCCCCGGAGATGCGGTTGTCGGCCACGGTTTCCGCCCACGGCAAGAGCTTCCGGCCCTGGATGTTGATGGGTGTCTGGCCGGTGGCGCTGGAAATGAGCGAACACGTCATTGAGCATGGCCGGATGTTCAATGAGATTGACGACGAAATGGCCCGCAATGTTTGCGTGATCGGCACGGAAACGCGCAACGAGTTATGGGGCACCCCCGAGCAGACCGGGCGCGACTTCATCCCCATCGGGGAAACGATCTACATCAATGGCGTCCCGTTCACCATCATCGGCATGTTCAAGCATTATGAGAGTGAACAGGAGCGCAAGGCGCGTGAACTGGCGAAACTCGAGCCCAAGCCGGCCCAACCGAAGGATACCGTCGCTCGTGACCGGGGGCGCGGCGGCGGGCGGCGGCGCGGCAATTTTGTCTTCTACCTCAAGAACGCCACGATTTACATGCCGCTGAACACCATGTGGATGAAATTTCGCACGGGAATCACTTTGACGGGCTTCGGCGGCGGCTTTCAATCGGTCGGCGGGGCCGGCGGGGCCACCGGGGATCCGCGCTTGTCCAATCTCGAATTGCGGATCGCGAGCGTGGACAACCTGCCCGAGGCGCTGCAACAAATCCGCAACGTGCTGATGTCAACGCATCGGGGCATCGAGGATTTTACATTTCGCACGCAGGAAGAGTGGGCGGAAAATATCAACAATTTCATCCGGGACGCGCGCCTGAGCGGCGGGCTCATTGCCGGCATCAGCCTGCTCGTCGGCGGGATCGGGATCATGAATATCATGCTCGCCAGCATTTCCGAGCGCGTCCGCGAAATCGGCATCCGCAAATCCGTCGGTGCCGCCACCCTCGATATTTTCATTCAGATCCTGGTCGAATCATTGGTCATCGCCGTCCTCGGCGGCCTGGCGGGCCTGGTTACCTCGTTTGCCTTGGTGCAACTGCTGAGTTCGGTTTCCCCCACCGAAAATGCGCCGATCGTGACGGCCACCTCGATGCTGGTGGCCTTTGGCTTCAGCGTGCTAGTGGGCATTCTGGCCGGCCTGTTCCCGGCCATCAAAGCGGCGCGGCTGAATCCCATTCAGGCGCTGCGTTACGAGTAACCCGGCCATGAACCTTTTCACCACCATCGCCGTCGGCTTGAAGGAAGTCTGGGCGCACAAGTTCCGTTCGCTCCTGACGATGCTCGGCATCATCCTCGGCGTCGCCAGCCTGGTCGGCATGGCCGCGATCATCAAGGGGATGGAAAATGGAATGCGCGAGACCATGGTTGCCATGGGCGGGGCCGACAAGGTGTTGCTCGAACAACAGCAGGTGCCGTCCGACCAGGAACATCTGGCCGATCAGGCGCCCGGCCGCACGATGCTCGATGTGCAGTCGTTGCAGCAAAGCGCCCCGTTGCTGCGGGTGATCTCGCCGGAAATGGCGGTGAACGGCGTGACGCTGACCCGGGGCGATAAAATGAGTTCACCGTCCGAATGTGTGGGCGTCTTTCCCGCCGTGCTGGAAATGAATCTGCACACGTTGGAGCACGGACGTTTCTTCACCGATCTGGACGAGGAGAATGCCAACGCGGTTTGCGTCATTGGAACAGGGATTCGCGACGAGCTGTTTGGATCGCCGGAGCGCGTGGGACGCGAGATCATTCCGCTGGGAGAGATCATCTACATCAACAGCCAGCCCTTCACGATTGTGGGCATGTTCCAACGCTACGAGAGCGAGCAGGAAAAGAAGCAGCGTGAACAGACCCGCAAGCGCGCTGCGGAGCCCCAGGTCGGCCCCAATCGGACGCGCGGCTGGGGTCGCGGCAACTGGGCTTTTACTCGCAAGAACCAAACGATCTATATGCCGCTCAACACCGCCTGGCTCCGCTTTCGGACCGCGGCGGACAAGGACGGGGTGCCCGACCCGCGCCTGTCGGATATTGATCTCAAAGTGACCGACCTTGCCGCCCTGGAGCCGGCCCTGCAACAGGCGCGCAACGTCCTGATGATGACGCACCGGGGCATCGAGGATTTCAACTTCCGGACCCAGGAGAATCAGGTGGAGAGCATTGATCAGCAGATTCGCAATGCACGCATGAGCGGCGGCATCATTGCGGCCATCAGTTTGCTGGTCGGCGGGATTGGCATCATGAACATCATGCTGGCCAGCATCAACGAGCGCATTCGGGAGATTGGCATCTGCAAGGCCGTCGGGGCCACCGGCCTGGCCATCTTTACCCAGGTGCTGATTGAGAGTGTCGTCATTGCGTTGCTCGGGGCGGGCATGGGGGTGGTGGCCTCGTATGGGTTTGTGGAGGTGCTGTCCAAACTCTCGCCCAATGCGAATACCCCTGTCATCACGCCGGCGGCGATGGCCTTGGCGGTGGCCTTCAGTGCCGCGGTCGGCGTCGTGGCGGGTCTTTTCCCCGCGCTCAAGGCCGCCAAACTGGATCCAATCCAGGCTCTGCGCTACGAGTAAGGGGTCGCCATGGCTGTCCGGCGTTTATGGCTGGACCACGGTGCGCCATCGGCTGCCCTTTCTCCGTAACCCGGCAGGGACAACGAACGGAAACCCTTTCCGCCAGCTGCAGATCTTGCGGCAGGGGGGGGACGCAGGGCTGACGACGCGGGGGCGCTACGGACGAGCCGGGCGGGCCGTGCCGTACCGCTTGCGCATTTCTTCACTCATCTGTGGTGACGTGGGGGCGGTGGTTTGGACGGCGGGTTGGACCGCCGTTGCGGCGCCCACACTCGCAATGAAACTTCCCGCCACGACGCTTTGCTCTTCATCCGGGAGGCAGAGATAGAGCTTCCCGGGAACTTTGTCCTCGCTCACCTCACCGAACTGCAGCTTCATGGCGTAGCCTTTTGAATATACTTTCTGTTGCAGGGCCGTTTTCCCTTCGACTTTCCATTTCTTCCAAACGCGCGGGGCCACGCGCGACTGCGGAGTCACGTCGATTGTCTTGCCGGTAAGGGTTTCCCCGGGTTTCATTCCAAAGAATACCCCCAGTTCCATGTCCGGCATCACATTCGTCCCCATGCGCAGGGCCAGGATGCCATTGTCCACCCGGGCGATCTCATGCTTGAACTCGTTCGTGGTGATTGTGCCATACGCGGCATTCGTGGGAATCACTGCCTCCGTCAGATTGGTCATCCAGACGAGGACCGGCGGCGGCGGGGGCGGCGGCGGCACGGCGGCGGGCTCGGGGGTCGGAGCGGCCTGCCCGGAGGCGGCCACGGCGGGAGCGGTCTCCCCGCCAAGAAATGCCGGCAGGTGACTTTTCAGCGGCGTATAGCGGGCCCCAAAAACCAGTGCCGCCAGCACCACCAGGACCCCGGCCGCGACCCCGGCGGTTTTGGCCGCGCCCGATTTCTTTTCCACGACAACCCGCTTCTGGAGCATCGGGACGGTAGGAGCGTGTTTAGGGCCGGTGGACGATTTGATCGCCAGCGATCCAGCCGGCTTCTTCTCTTCGGCCGCGGGTGCCGTGATTTCACCCTGGCAGATGGGGCATTGCAATTGTTGGCCACGATACTGGGTGTCACAGGCAATCTCTTGCTGGCAAAGCGGGCAGGGAAATGTGAATTCGCTCATAAAAATACTGGCTTGTCTGCCGACGGATGGGGTGGGCGCCAACCGCGCACCGGGATCACCCCAAAAAGCCGACGACATTCGTTTACTTATCTCAACCCTACCGGACGCAGTGGTCAAGCAAATCTGCACCGCTGGTGGTCGAGGTCCCCGTTGGATTGAGAATAATTCCCAGCCGCCAGTCTACGCGCTTTTGGAAGCGAGGCTTCGGGTCGAGTCGATTGGGAGGATTGCCAGCAACCTTGCGGTCGCCGAGTCGTGCGGCATGGTGCGCCTGGCGGGAGTCGAACCCACGACCCTCTGCTTAGAAGGCAGATGCTCTATCCAGCTGAGCTACAGGCGCCGCCAACCGGACGTTACCGGCGCTTGAAAAATCGCGCAAGCGCCGGTTCCGGTCCATTGGTGGACCGTCGGACAACCGTGGCTTGTCTCCCGAACCAAATCAGACTTGTGTGACCCGTCGAGGATTCGGCGGATCAATGGCGACTTACCACTTCAATTCCGGAAGCCGCCGCGCGACCTCCTCGGCGTTGGCGCGGCTGTTGAAGGCGCTGATCCGGAAATAGCCCTCGCCCTTCGAGCCAAAGCCGGCGCCCGGCGTGATCACGACATTTGCTTCCCCGAGTATCTTGTCGAACGCCTGCCAGCTTGTGAAGTTCCTCGGGGTGCGCACCCAGATATACGGGGCATTCACTCCACCGAATACTTTCAGGCCGGCCAGCTTCGCTCCTTCACGAAGGATTTTCGCATTGCCAAGATAATGCGCGATAAGCGCGTTCACCTGGGTTTTGCCTTCGGGCGAGTACAGCGCTTCGGCGGCCCGCTGTATAATGTAACTCACCCCATTGAATTTCGTGGTCATGCGGCGCAGCCAGAGTGGATGTAATGGGGCAAAACCGCCTTCCTTGGTCTGCGCGTTGAGTGATTTGGGCACGACGGTAAACGCGCAGCGCGTGCCAGTGAATCCGCCGTTCTTGGAGAAGCTGCGGAACTCGATGGCGCACTCGCGCGCCCCGGGTATTTCATAAATCGAATGAGGAATGGCCGGATCCGTGATGTAAGCTTCGTAAGCCGCGTCGAACAGAATGATGGCCTTGTGTTCGAGCGCATACTTAACCCAAGCCGCAAGTTGATCACGGCTGGCCGCGGCACCCGTAGGATTGTTTGGCGAGCAGAGGTAAATCACGTCCACGTGGCGTTTTGGAGGTTCGGGAATAAAGTCATTGCCCGGACGGCAAGGCAGATAGACGATTCCACTATAAGCCCCGGCCGCGTTGGCGGCGCCGGTGTGGCCGGCCATCACGTTGGTGTCCACGTAGACAGGATAAACGGGATCGCTGATGGCGAATTTGTTTTTGCTGCCCAGAATATCGAGGATGCTGCCGCAATCGCACTTCGAACCGTCGCTGACGAAGATTTCGTCATCGGCCACCTCCAGACCGCGGTCGCGGAAATCATTCTTGGCGATGGCAAAACGCAGCCATTCGTAGCCTTGCTCCGGGCCGTAACCCTTGAACGTCTCGCGCGTGGCCATTTCCTCGACGGCTTTGTGCAATGCGGCGATGACGGCCGCCGGCAAAGGTTCCGTCACGTCGCCGATGCCACACCGGATCAGTCGCCGGGCGGCTTCGGGGTTTGCCTCACAAAATGCTCTTACGCGCCGGCCGATTTCGGGAAACAGGTAGCCGGCCTTCAGCTTCAGGTAGTGGTCGTTGAGTAATGCCATAACTTCAGAGAGCCAACGCTATTCGAGTTGGCGGGATGAAGCAAGAATCCGCGGTGTGCTCGCGGTCGCAGCCCGGCGGTCCAAGGCGGCATCATCCCTGGCCGAGAAACGAGAAACGCTGGGGAGTAGACGCGCGCTTATCCAGCTTACCGGGGTGAGTCCCGTTTGCCACCATGCGAGTCCCATTAGCTGACAACCGCCGGGACAATCGCCTTTTGCTGCCGGCGGCCACCGCGTCTTGATTCTGCTATCGCCGTGCGCGAAAGGGCATTTCAAGGAAAATGGTCTTCAAGGTGCTTTCCTGAAGGCGTCTTTCTCCTGCCGTTCGAGGGTTTTACGCCGGCGGACGCAAGGGGAGTCGCTTATGGTCGAAGCACAACCACTGACACTTGCCGACGCCGCCGCAACGCCAGAGGCGGTGGCTGCCACGCCCTCTACCGCGTGGACCCGAGACGTTTCCCAACATTGGCAGACCGTCGTGGTGGCGGTGATTCTGGTGGTGACGGTGAGCCTGGGGAGTTGGTTGTATTCCGAAACGACGACCGTGGCGGATGAATTGTTGCCGGTGTTGACCACCTCGGGCGCCGGCCAGCTGAATCAGATGATGGAATGGCGGTTGTTGGCGGTCATGATGGTTTTAGGAAGTGGTGCCATGTTGACCCTGGTGGCCTACGGCGGTTTTAAACTGAGCGAACGTGCCTGGCATCGCCGGATGAAGACAGGTTTTGCGGATTGGGAGTCGTTGACCGGTCGGCTGCAGTTGCAGATTGCCGAAAAAACCGCGTTTGAGAATCTTTTGCTGCGCGAACGCAAGGGCTTGGAATCCGAACTGGCGGGCCTGAAGCGGGTAAACGCAGAGCTACACGAGGAATTGACCCGTCAAAAACGGGCGGAGCAGCAGGAGCGGAATCTTTCACGATCCACCCGCCCGGAGCTCACCCGGAGCAAGGATGTCTTGGAAGTGCATGTCCAGGCGCGCATCGAGGAAATGCAAAAGCGCCAGCGGCAATACGAGTTAATCCTGAACTCGGCAGGCGAGGGCATTTGCGGCATTAATCCCGGTGGCATCATCATCTACGTCAACCCGACCGCCGCGCGGCTCATGGGGCTGGAGACCAAGGCCATGCTCGGTCACAAGGAGGTAGAGGTGTTTGGCGATCTGGCGCGGGACGACGTGGCCACAGCGCTGAACCTTGCCGTTGGCACCCCCATGGATGTGGTCCTCAAACGAGCCGATGGCGCAAGCTTCAATGCGGAATTCGTCCGATCGCCCATCCATGAGAACGGGGAACTCGTCGGCCGCGTCGTATTGTTCAAGGACATTACCGAACGCAAGCGATCGGCAGAAGCGTTGGAAATCAAGGCCGCGGAACTGAGTCGTTCCAACGCGGAGTTGGAGCAGTTTGCATTTGTGGCCTCGCATGATTTACAGGAACCCTTGCGCAAGATCCGCGCATTTGGTGACCGCTTGAAAACCAAATGCGAAGCCGCCTTGCCAGAGGAGGGGGCCGATTATCTCGGACGGATGCAGAACGCCGCGGCGCGAATGCAAACGTTGATCAATGACCTGCTGACGTTTTCGCGCGTCATCAGCCGCACCGAACCTTTCGCGCTCGTGGATCTGGCTCAGATTACCCAGGAGGTGTTGAGTGACCTGGAAGTGCGAATTGAGAAGACCGGCGCCGAAGTGGTCGTTGGCGAACTGCCGAAACTCGAAGCGGACGCGTTGCAATTGCGCCAGCTACTGCAGAATCTGATTGGCAATGCCCTGAAATTCCAGCCGCCCAATGCCAAACCGAAGGTGGAAATTGGCGGGCGAATGATAACGGGGCGGGAAGGCAACGTCACCGGGTTTCCCGAAACGGATCCGCGCGTGTCGGGCATGGCAGCCGACGAACAGTCGTTCTTTCAACTCGTCATCAAGGACAATGGCATCGGCTTTGATGAAAAATACTTGGATCGCATTTTTGCCGTGTTTCAGCGCTTGCATGGGCGCCAGGAATACGAGGGAACGGGCATTGGCCTGGCGGTATGTCGCCGGATCGTGGACCGACACAAGGGTGTTATCAGTGCGAAGAGCCGGCCGGGGGAGGGGGCGACGTTTATCGTAACGCTCCCCATGCGCCATGCCGCGAAAGCCAAAGCTTCGTCATGATCGATCCGAACCACCACCTCATACTGATGGCGGAGGATGATGCGGACGACCAGCTGCTCGTGCAGGAGGCTTTTGCCGAGTGCGGACTGAGGGAGCAGCTGCGTTTTGTGGCGGATGGTGAGGAGCTATTGGATTATCTCATGCGGCGCGGCCAATACGCCAGTGCCGAGAGCGCGCCGCGCCCGGGCCTGATCCTGCTGGACTTGAACATGCCACGCAAAGACGGCAGGGAGGCGCTCAAAGAGATCCGCGAGCACCCCGAATTGCGACGAGTTCCCATCGTGGTGTTCACAACTTCGCGCGCCGACACCGACGTCCGTCGGGTTTATGAGCTGGGGGCCAATTCATTTATCACCAAACCAGCGGCGTTCGATGCCCTTGTGGCGACCATAGCGAAAATGGTGGGTTATTGGTTTGGCCTCGTGGAACTGCCATCCGTCAAGATCGCTGCCCCATGAACGAGACGCGAAAATTTCGGGTGTTAATCGTCGAGGACGACGAGGAAGATTTCATGCTCACCCGCGACCTCCTCAATGACATCGAGGGGAGTGCCTATACGATCGAGTGGGCCCAGACATTCGATGCGGGTCTTTCCGCTATGAAGCGGAATCACCACGACATTTGCCTGGTGGATTTCCGACTGGGCGCGCATGACGGGGTGGAATTGTTGCAGGCCGCCCGGGCGGCCGGGGCCGAGGCGCCGGTGATTCTGGTCACGGGCGCGGGCCACGAGGATGCTGACCATGCCGCAATGAAAGCCGGGGCGGCGGATTATCTCGTGAAAGGGCAGATTGAGGCGCAATCGTTGGAACGCACGATCCGATATGCCATTGAACGCAAACGCGCCGCCTCGCTCGCCGCATTTGAACAGGCGCGGCTCGCTGCGTTTGGTGCGCAGGTGGGTTTGATCCTGACGTGCCGCGCGACTTTGCCAGTGATTTTGGAGAACTGCGCCGGGGCGATGGCGCAGTACCTCAACGGCGTGCTGGCCCAGGTTTGGATCTATGACGCCGGTGAGAAGGCGCTGCAACTAAGCGCGAGCGCCGGGCCGAAAGCCACCGCTGCGCTTTCGGCTGCGGGGAACTTGACCCTGGATGCGCTAATAAACGGCCAGACGGTTTTCATCCCGAACCTGGCGGAGGATCGCCGCTTCAAGTCGTCCGCCTGGGCGCAAGCCGAGGGATTGGTTTCCTTCGCCGCCTACCCGCTAATGCTTGAAGGCAGGCTGGTGGGATGCCTGTCCTTGTATGGCAGCGACCCTTTGCCCGAAACGGTCCTGCAGGAACTGGGCTCGGTGGCCAACGGCATTGCCCTTTGCATCCAGCGCAAGCAGGCTGAGGACGCGCTCGATGCCAGTGAAAACCGCTATCGTTCCGTGGTCGCCAGCATCAAGGAGGTCGTTTTTCAGATTAGCGAGTTCGGGTATTGGACTTTCCTGAATCCGGCTTGGACCGAGATCACCGGCTTTGCCATCGCGGACACCCTCGAAAAATTCTTCCTGGATTACTTCCATCCCGACGATCGGGGGCCTGCGCGCGCGCTTTTTGTCAAACTGGTGAACGGTGAAACCGAGCATTGCAGCTTTGAAGCGCGGTTGCTGACCCGGCAGGGTGAGCCGCGCTGGGCAGAGCTCTACCTTCGCCTGACGCGAAATGAATCCGGCCTAGTACTCGGTGCGTCCGGCAGCTTGAGCGACATCACCGATCGCAAGCAGGCGGAAGCGCAAGTGCAGAAACTAGCGGCGTTTCCGCGCGTGAATCCCAATCCCGTTCTGGAATTCACCGCCGCGGCCGCGCTCAGTTACAGCAACGATGCCGCTGTGGAACTGGCCCGCTCCTTGGGCAAGGCACGGATTCTGGAGATTTTGCCGGCGGGCGTGGCGGGCATCGTTAGCGATTGTCTGGCCCGGGGGGCCAAGCGCTTGCGGGAACTGGTTGTGATCAATGACCGAACCATTAGTTGGTCATTTTTTCCGGTGGCCGACAACCAGGTGGTCCATTGCTACGGCAACGAAATCACTGAGCTGCTAAGTTTGGAGACGCAATATCGCCATGCCCAAAAGCTTGAGTCGGTGGGCCAGATGGCGGCCGGCATCGCCCACGACTACAACAACGTTTTGACCATCATACAGGGCTACGCCGACTGTCTGCTCGTCAAAGTAAACGGAGACGAGTCCATGGCCAATCCGTTGAAGCAAATCTCCGGAGCCGCCCGGCGCGCGACCGTCCTCACCCGAAAACTGCTGACCTTCAGCCGCAAGCAGGTAATTCAGGCGCGCCCGCTGAATCTCAACGCCGTCCTCGTCGATTTCGGCAAGATGCTTCCGCGTTTGCTCGGCGAGGACATCGTGCTCAAGACCAACTATGCCGATAAGCTCCCTGCCATCAAGGCCGATGACGGGATGATAGAGCAGGTGGTCATGAACCTGGCCGTTAACGCCCGCGATGCCATGCCCAAGGGTGGTTGCTTGACCATCACCACCACGGTGACGGAGATCCGCGCGGATTATGTCGCCCACCGGCCCGAGGCCCGCGTTGGCCAGTTTGTTACCCTCATCGTCCAGGACACCGGTTGCGGCATGGATGCCAAAACGCTGGCCCGCGTCTTTGAGCCCTTCTTTTCCACGAAGGAAGTTGGCCGCGGCACGGGCTTGGGACTGGCCACCGTTTACGGCATTGCGAAGCAACACCAGGGCTGGGTGGAGGTAACTAGCGAAGTTGGCCGCGGCACCACCTTCCGTGTTTTCCTTCCTGCGCTCAATGCCGTTGCCGTCGAGACGGACGACCAGAATGATTCGCTGATGATCGCGCGCGGCGGGCGCGAAACCATCCTCCTGGTAGAGGATGAACCCATGCTTCGCGAGCTCGTGGCCAAGGTGTTGAAGGGATATGATTATCGTGTCTTGGAGGCGGAATCCGGCGTGGAAGCCCTGAAGGTTTGGGAGGCCAGCCAGGGCAAAGTGGATTTGCTCCTGACCGACATGGTCATGCCCGGCGGCATGGGCGGCGCCGAGCTGGCCCAGCAACTTCGCAAGCGCAAGGCTGACCTTCGGGTCATCTATAGCAGCGGCTACAGTACCGAGGTGGGCGGCAAAAGCCTGAGCGAGAGCGATCCTATGTTCCTGGCCAAACCGTACCGGCCGCCGCAACTCGCGCAACGCATCCGCAAGTGCCTTGACAATCCGCCCCTGCCGATCCTGGAACTTGCGACCGCTTGATAAGGATGGTTGCCGCAGGGATTTCCCGTCGGCCGGGATTCAGTAGCCTTGCTCTGGTGCGGCTTTTTCCCCCTCCGAGTGCCATCCAGACTCGGTGACCGGGATGAGAATCTCCTGTCCCACTTTCAGCCGTGCTGGATCCAATCCCGGGTTGGCTTCCAAGATCTCCTTCGACGTTATCGGCTGCCCAAGCCGGCCGACCGCGGTGGCAATGGCCGATATCGAGTCACCTCGGTGGATGCGGTAGGTTTTTCCAGGCCACGGATACTCGGTCGGTGCCGTTTCACCACCAACCGCTTCGGGAAAAGGGCCCGGAGGGAATTCGCTTGATCCTTCCCTCGACTCCGGCGGCGTCAAATTCTCCAGACGTGGCCGATAGGGTTTCGGATTTCCGGCCGCATCCAGCACCGGAAACCAGCGCATCCGATCCGCTTGGACGCCTATGTTTGTCTGGCGACAACGCCGCACGAGCGCCTTGTAAAACATGTCCGCTGTTTTGGGATCAATGTTCTTCAACCACGCTCCCGACCGGCAAAGCACCCGCGCGGTTTCATCGGAATTGTCCGGCATCAGCTTCGCCGCTTCCCAGCCAAGAAACGCAGCTTGGTAGCGATAATGGAACCGCTCGTTCGGGTCCGTTCCGTGCTGTGCTGCGCGGTGGAGCTCCTCCGCACTGGCAAGACTCACCGTGGCCGCCAGGTTGTTGGTCGCCCGGGCTTCCCATGTCACCCCTTGCTCAAAGTCACCGCGGTGAAGGTGCCAGTCTGGGGCCAATTCCGTACCCAGCAACTCCATGCCGTTTTTGCGCGCAATCACGGCGGCCGCAAAGAGCGCCTGCGCCCGTTGCGCTGCCGGCAACTTTTCATCCCAACCCGCATCCAACGCGCGGACCAGTTCGTCGAAGTCCGGCTGCCATTGGGCGGGGAAATATCCACGCGCTTCCTTCGCTCGCAGCTCCCGCAAGAGCCGCCGTCCCAGCAAATAACGGATGTCTTCGTGCCAAGTACCTGGGGTTGCTGCTTCCGAGTCGACCACCTTCACCGCCGGCGCTTCGGGAGCGGCTGCGTCCGCCCGCCAGTCGCGATCCACATACTCCTTCAATTCGTCCGTCGTCAGCACGCGCTCCGCCACGTAGGCTGCATCCGGCCAAAAGCCCCCGCGCAGCAGGGCATCCAGCGCTTGCTTAAATTCCCGGCGGCTCAGGCGCAGGACGCCCAGTTCACCGAGCACCTGCCGGCGGGCGGTGTCCTCCGCCATTATGAAACGATTGGCCCCCATGTGCAGGCTCTCGGCATACTCGGTCGAGTTGGTGAGTTCATTTTTTGGGAGTATGGGCAACCGGTCGGTCACTTTCGCGAGCAGCGCGGCGGCTTGCGAGACTTTGCCCGCCCGCAAAAACAACTTTGCTTGAATCCATTGCGCCACCGGGTTGCTACGGGCGCGGTTAACCCAGCGTTGGGCAATTTCAAACTCGCCCGCTTGATACGCAGCCAACGCGAGGTGCTCGGCGGCATCGACATCCTTCACACCCGTGGCTTCAACCGCCTGCAGCCAGGCAAGGGTGACATCATTCGGGATCGACTTCCGACTGGATGTGCTCTCTGGGGTCTGGTCACAAGTCAACCAGGCGGTGATGACCGCCCGCGTAATTGGAACCGCCGCCAGCGCCGCGAGTTGCTCCCCACCTTCGCTCAAGGCTTGTTCCGCCGTCCACCGCAGTGATTCCAAGGCTGATCTATCGCCGGCTGCGTACTGTTCGAGATAGAGCTCGAGGGCACGCTTGAAATGTTTCCGGCCCAATTCAATCTGTGCCTCCAACCCGAGCGCAGCCACAGCGAGCCCGAGGGAATCCGAGAAGCCGTGCTGTGCGAGGTCACGAGTCTGCTTGAAATACTCGACCGCCTTGTCGGCATTCGATTTCGCCAAGGCTCGTCCCAGCATGAAGGCCGCCCAGGTGGATTTGTATTTGCGTTTCGCTGCCGGCCGCGCGAGTAAACGCTCCCATGCCTCGTGAAGTGAATTGCTGGGCCCTGGCTGGTGCCATGCGGCGACGCCTGCGAAGTAATCAGCGAATTCATCCGGCAATCCGCGGGTGGGAGCAAAGTCCGGGAACAGGGGCGAGGGGGCCGTATTGACCGGCGGAGCGGCTTGCGCCTCCGGCATCGACTGGGATTCCCAAAGCTCGTACGCGGCGACGTAATCAGCCAGTTTCTTGCGATTGACCCGATGCGCTTCAACTATCAGCGCGGATTGCTCCGGAGAGGTTTTCGCCTCCTTCAAAGCGGCGGCCAGATCCGTTAACTCCGCGTCGAAGCTCTGCGCGGCGTAACCGTTCGTGGCCGCCACAAATGGAAAACGACTCGTCGGAAGATTCAGCCGGGACAATTCCATCGCGAAATCGGCGATCGGCGCGGCGAGCACCGCCTGGTCGCCGCTACTGAGAAGATTGTTTGGAAAGAACGGGCCGCAAGCACGGGTGCTGGCAACCGCGAGAGCGAACGGAAACAGCGCGAGGCCCCTCCAGCGGCGTAGGCATTCAGAAAAAGTCCAGGGACGCTGGTGTCCTGCGGTACGACCACAATTTGCCATGCCTTGCCGCCGGGGCATCACATCGGCAGCGATGGCAGAGTGGCGATTCCCCGGATCCGACGGCGGGTAATCGAGAAACGGCGTGTGGAGTTTGCTTCCGTTCGTCGATTTATTCTTTGTCCCTGTCGTTTCACAATCTTCTAAGTTCACACTGCACCTCACAGTCGCGATCGAACCGCAGCCAGCCGAGCGGGACCGTTTCACCCACGCGGATGCGACCGGGTTGCGATCTGGTTTGGAGTCTCGCGGCGGACCCACTGTTGTCCACCAGTTCAAAGTTCCGCAAAGCATCACCCGCCACGAGACGGGCGTTGCGCCAACGGACTTCCACAGCGAGCCGTGAGGAAATGTCGAGTTCGCCTTCATTTGCGAGGCTGATTTCCACCAACCCCGACTCGACCCGGCGCGCGCTCACCCGCAAAGCTTCACGGGGAACACGCGATGCGATAATGGCACCGAGCGTCGGCCAGCGCCAGTTGAAGTTATCCACAATCGTGGGCAACCGATACCAGATCACTCCGCGCAAGGCGGCCGGGCGACGGGCGGTCCAATTCTGCAACAGCGCGGCAAGTTCAACCGGGTCGGAAGCAACCTCCCGAATCTGTGCATTCGTCGGCCAGTTCGGCCTCGGTCCTTCGGCGGAAAGGCCAAGGAATTTGCCGTCGGCAGTGAATGCGAGCGTGTAACCGTACGTCGGCAGCGCGACGCGAAATGGAACCCCGATTCGCCCCGCCCGCTCCACGGCCCGCCTTGCCGCCCGCGGATCGCACAATGTGAACGGCGCGTCGTAACTCCGGGGGCGTTCAACCGAGTGAACCTGGAGCACGTAGTTTGTCGCCAGGATCGCGAGGCGCTTGAAGGCGCGCGAATCCAGCCAGCTTGGCAATGCCGTGATCGTCACCGGCAGCGGGGCCACCCGTCGTTGGATGGCCTCCACCCAAAGGCGGTAGCCATCGAGCTTCGACTCCGCACAATCGAAGTCAATCTGCAGCTCGCTCAGGTTGACCCGGTTCGTTCGGGCTTGGGCCACCAGAGAGGCAGCGAGGTCGCTGAGAAACTGAGTGATCGCCTCGCTAGGGGCGGAAGCAGCATCAACTGCCGTGCTGCCCTGGTTCCTGGGTTTGGGAGGCGGCGCCGGGTTGAAGACGGGCGCTCCGGCAAATGGCCCGGAGTAAGGCCCGATCCGCAAGGCGATACCAATGGGACGTCCAGTCTTGGCTAGCGTGGCATAATCCACGGCCGCTCGCGTGACCTGCGGCTTCCGGTCTTTCCAAGCTACCTCGGCCTTCAAGACCGCCAGCGCCGAAAAATTGGTGCCGTGTTGTTCAACCGCATCGCGTACCGGTTCCGTCCACGCCCGCTGCCAGACATAAACCTCTTGGCGCAAGGGCCCGCTCGTCTGCGGCGACCACCAGAGGCTCAAGGCTGCAATGGTGCCGGCAACAATGCAAAGGGGTGCCAAAATGACGACGCGTTTATTCCTCAAGCGCCGGAAGCATGGGTGGCACTTCACCCGGTTACAAGCCCGAGACGAACAAAGATGGTTTGGCGAGGGTGAATGGGTAGGCTGCTTCCAAAAACTCGACTCGTATCAGCTTTTCGCATGGTACTGGCATCACGCCGGCGACTGGGGGTCCAGGACCAAGCCTGGTAAAGTGCACCCGGCTATTTCGACTCCGGA
>CAZIJO010000053.1:0-21615 GCA_964539515.1 uncultured Bifidobacterium sp.
TGAGCGACACGGGTTTGCTCCGGTAATAATGATAAATCAGATCCACCCAATGCGGTCCGACATAGCTGAACGGATCGCTCTGCTCGACCCATTTGAACGTGCTGGTCGAAACTTCCAACGGTTCCTCCAGATAAGCCGTGCCGTAGAGCGGCTCGCCGATGCGGCGGGCGATGTCGCTACGCACGCGCAGGTGGTCCGGGTCATACCGCTTGTGCATGTCCACGGCGACAACCCGATGCTTCGCCCGGGCCCGTTCGAGGATTTGATCGGCTTCAGCGATGTCGAGGCACATGGGTTTTTCCGTGATGACATGGACGCCGGCCTCGAGCGCGGCCAGGATCACCGGGGTGTGCAGGTGGTCCGGCGTGGCGACGGCCAGGACGTCGAGGTCGGGAAAATCCCGGAGAATGTCGGCCCAAGGTGCTTCACCGGAATACGCCCGTGGCGCGTGATTCGTGATTCGTGAAAACGCATCGACCGTGCGCCTGGCGGACGCTTCCGTGCGCGTGGCGAGGGCGACCAATTCGAAATTTACGGATGCGAAGTCACGCGCGTGCTGGTCGAGACCGAGTCGGGCGAGTTGGCCGGCGATGCCGAAGCGCTGGAGATCGGCGTACGCTCGCAGGTGGACGTCACCGCCGAACATGCCGGCGCCGACCAGGGCGATCTTGATGGTATGGGGATTGGAGGTTTTCAATGCAGGGACTGTTCGGCGCGGACGCTTCAGCCGGGTGGTGGTCAATCAAGGGTTGGCCGCCACTTCGGCGCGGGCGCGGGCGAGCACTTCGCGGAGGGTTACCTCCGCTCCGCCGCGCCGTTTGCTTTCATCGGCCGCCGCCATGAAGGTGTAAAGCTCAAGGGTTTCGTCCGGGCTCACGGGCACGATGCCGTCCCGGAACATCTGGACGATAACGAACAGCAACGGATCGTAACCGTCGTAACTGCCGACAGCCGACTCGCCCTTTTCCCCCGTGGCCTTCCCACCATAACCCTTGCGGTCCGTGCCGTTGGCCTCGCGAAAGATTCCGGTGCGACCATCCTCCCATGTGCCCGTCACTTCAATTTTGCCATCGGAGGTGGTGCCACGGCGCACCGATTGGCAGCCCGGGCCCATAACGGTGAACAACGATTCACAGCCATGCACGCCATACCAATAAAGGTCCACGTGGTGCGGCTCCAACTCCGCCGGGCTGAACGTCTCGGCGTGCTTCACTTTCCCGATGGCCCCGTTCCGCACGGCCTGCGTGGTTTTGCCATAGCGCAACGAAGATGAGCAGAAGAGCGGCACGTTCGCCTTCTTTGCTCCTTCGAGAATACGCACGGTATCCGCGAGAGTGCCGGCAATAGGTTTGTCGATGAACACCGGCTTGCGCGCTGCGAGCACGGGCTGGAGTTGCTCCCAATGCACCCGGCCGTCGTTGGATTCCAGAAAGACGACATCCACCCGCTTCAGGAGTTCTTCCAGGGAATCCACGATCTCCACTCCCATTGCCTTCACTTTGGCAGTGTATTCCGGCACGCGCCGGGTGCTGCTTTCGATGTCCTTGCTGCCCGGGGGGTAGGCGGCAACCACCCGCACGCCGGCGACCTTCGGTTTGTCTTCCGGGTTCTGCGGCCCTTTGTTCAACGTCCGGACGAACTCGAGGACATGGGAGGTATCGAGCCCAATCATGCCAGCGCGGAGCGGTTTGGGCTCGTCGGCTGGGGCGGCAAGAGCCAGCGACAGCAACGAAAGGCAAAGGGCAGATTTCATCATCGGTCGCCGATGGACGAGGTTCGGGGTTTGGTTGTTATCAAGCGTCTTGACCGGCAGGGATTTTGGCGAAGTTCACTCTGCGTGGCAAGGAACGAACGCCGTGGAAGCAAGGGCAATCGTCACTTTGCTCCCGCCACTTGCACATTCGTCCGGCCAGTGGATATTTTGCTCATGACGGCTTACGATTTCGCCAAAGCCACAGTGCTCTGTGGCGGCATCGCCTATTTTGTTTACAGTATTCCGGTGCTGAGTCAGATCCTCGTCATCGCCATGCTGAGCCTGCTTTGGCTCTCTTATCTCCACCGCACCATCAGTCGCCTGCGCCAGCATTGAGTTCGGTCGCCTTGGATTTTGACGCTGAGGTTTCGGGCATGGACGATGCACCATTTTCGGCTCGCGGGTTGTGCGCGTTGCCCTTCGCTGCCTCCAGCCCGGCCGGTCGTTGAAATTTCTCTGGCTGCCTCGCTGACACCAGTTTAGTTTCCGCACGATCCGGATCCGCATGCAAACACCGATTACCCGCGCCCGACCATCAGGAAGCACCTGCCAAAAGGAATCGCTTGCTGGATTTCAGTTCCGGGCGTCGCTCTGCCTGGTGGCCACACTCCTGGCAATTGTCCGTTCCGGTCACGCCTTTGAAAGCCCGGCGTCGCCCGCCCATGCGCTCGCGGCATTTCAATGTGATCCTGGGCTGCGCGTCGAACTGGTCGCGGCCGAACCGCTCGTCGTTCAGCCATGTGCGGTCGCTTGGGATGCGGGAGGCCATTTGTTCGTGGCCGAGAACCGCGGGTATCCCACGGGTCCCGGGCCGGGGAAACCGCCCGCCGGCGTCATCGCCCGCCTGGACGACACGGATGGCGACGGGCAACTGGATCGGCGAACCGTGTTCGCCTATGGTTTGACGTTTCCAAACGGCCTAGCGCCCTGGAACGATGGCCTGATCGTGACTTGCGCGCCAGACGTGCTCTTTTTGAGGGACACCGATGGCGACGGTCGCGCGGACGAGCGACGTGTGTTGCTAACCGGGTTCGACACCAACGCGACGACACAATTGCGTGTCAGCCATCCGACCTTCGGACCGGACGGTTGGGTTTACCTCACCAGCGGTTTGACGCGGGCGGGCCGGATCACGTCGCCGGCTCATCCCGAGCGGGCTGCCGTCGAGATCGGCACGGACGCGCGATTCCATCCGTTCACGCTCGCAATCGAATCAGTCGGCGGGCGGGGGCAATTTGGACAGACGTTCGACGAGGCGGGGAACCGGTTTCACTGCATGAATCGCGTGCATATCCAGCACGCCGTGATGTTGCCCCGATACGGCGCCCGCAATCCCAACTTCCCGATGACGGAGACCGTGCAGAATGTGCCGGAAGCGATGGTGACCGATTTGATCGGCGGCGCGAACCAAAACTTCGCGGCGCGCCTTTATCCGATCAGCGACAACCTTACCACCGCCGATTCCCATGGCGGGACGTTCACGGCTGCCTGCGCGGTCAATGTTTACCGGGGCGACGCCTTGCCGGCGGAGTATCGCGGAGATGTCCTGGCGTGCGATCCGACGGCGAACCTGGTTCATCGCGACAAGCTCACGCCGATCGGGCCAACGTTCGCTTCGCGCATGGCGAATGAAGGGCGCGAATTCCTCGCCTCGCCGGACAACTGGTTCCGGCCCGTGTTTCTCGCGACCGGCCCGGAAGGGGCACTTTATGTTTGCGACATGTACCGCAAGACCATCGAGCATCCGGACTATCTTCCGGTCGAAGTACGAAAGCGGACGGACTTTACCAGCGGTCGGGATATGGGGCGTATCTGGCGGGTGACGGGGAAAAACACCAAACGCCAAGCGCCAAGCTCCGAATCCGTCGCCCGCGCTTCGACGAAGGAACTAATCCGAGCACTCGGCCATCCCAACGCGTGGCAACGCGAGACTGCACAACGATTGCTGATGGAGCGGCAGGACCCGAAGGCGCTGCCGTTGCTCGCGAAACAGTTCAAGTCTTCCGAAGGGACCTTCAAACGCCGCAGCGATGAACTGCTGACAAAAGGATGGAGCGGCTTGCCCGAGGATGCCAAACCCGGCGATGAACTCCAGCGCCTGTACGCGCTGCGCACGCTGGCGATCCTCACGGCGCAGGAATGCACCGAGAATAACTCCCTGGCCCCCGCCGAGGGGGAGAGGGCAGGGGAGAGAGGATTCGCCCCGCCGCTCCTTGATCGAACCCTCCGCGCGTCGTTGCTCGCCACCGATCCAGTTCTGCGTGAGAACGCGTGGCGTATTTTGGCGGAACAGCAGTGGGACCTGCGTGGCTTACCCGGGCAATTATTCCCAGTGTTCGCGGCGGATCCGAATCCGCGCGCCCGATTCTGGTTCGCCCTCGGCTTCAACCAGGGGCCGCCGGAATCGCGGATCAACAATTGGCCTGAAGTTCTCGCCCGGCTCGCGGTCAACGACGGCACGAACCGCTGGATGCGCGCCGCCATCCTCTCAGGACTCCGGCCGGGTGAACAGCAGGCACTCCAACTCGCCCGCTATCTTGCACAACGGACGACCGCCCCGGCGCCGGTGGAGTTTTGGTCGGACCTCGGCCGGGTGCTGGGCGCAGAAACGGGCACCTTGCCGTCGTTCGTTCCGCCGGATGCACGGCCTTCGCCGTGGCTGATTGCCGCGCTGGACGGCGTGACCGAAGCTCTGCGCGCGCGCGGGAGGCCGGGCGATTTGCCGGGCGATTTGCTGGCTCGCTTCACACCCGAGGCGGCGCGATTGGCGGTGACAACAACCGAGCCCATCGCCGTCCGCAAAGCCGCCATAGGCTTCCTGGTGAACGCGGAAAGCGCCCAAGCCAGTCTAGCGTTGCTGCCGTTGCTGGTCGCCACCGAACCGGTGGAATTGCGCCAGGCGGCGGTCCGGACCCTCCTCAGTCTGCCAGGGGAGGCGGCGGTGACCGAACTCCTCAATCCCACTGGCTGGAATGCGCTTCCACCCAACACGCGCGGCGCGGTGCTGGCGTCGATGCTGACTCAACCGCGGCATATACGGGTGCTGCTGGCGGCCGTCGCTGCGAAACAAATACCGGAGAATGTCCTGAGCCGGGTGCAACGGGAGACTTTGCGGCAACACAGCGATTCCGGGATTCGCGATCACGCCCGGCAACTTTTCGCCGCTGCCGAAACGGGGGACCGCCAGAAGGCCTACGAGCAGGCGCGGCCGGCCCTGGCGCTCACGGGTAACACGGTCAATGGGCACAAGCTGTTTGTCGTCCACTGTGCGTCGTGCCATCGGCTCGACCGCGAAGGACACAACGTTGGACCGGACCTGTTCGGCATTCGCAATCAGCCGAAAGAGAGCATTCTCCTTCACATCGTGCATCCCAACTACGAGGTGGTCGCCGGGTTCAACGCTTGCACCGTCGAGTGCAAAGATGGCCGCGAGCTCACCGGCCTGATCATTGGCGAATCGTCCGCCAGCGTTACGCTGCGCCAGGCGCAGGGTATCGAGGAAACCCTCCCGCGCTCCGCCATAACCCGGTTGACCGTGGGGGAACGGTCGTTGATGCCGGAAGGCTTGGAGGCGGCGATGAGTCCGCAGGACTTGGCCGATTTGATGTCGTGTTTAAAGGGAGAATGATCATGAGATTCACTGGACAAATGTTAAGAATAGTTCAAAGGCCCGAAGACGCGTTGTCCGTTTTACTGTCAACCTCGCGGGCGAGTCCGATAACGCGGCGGAGGGCCTGCGCGCGGCGTCTGGATTTCGCAGCCGGCGTTGTTATGCTCGCGTCGATGCTAGTCATTTCACCGTTTGGCCACGCGGCCCCGGCCGTCTTTCGCGCCGGCACGGCGATGGTGGATATCACGCCCACGAACTTTCCCATCCGCACCGCCGGCAATCTCACGCTCACGATTGCAGACAAGGTTCTCGATCCGCTCAATGTCCGCGCGCTGGTGCTGGACGACGGGCGGACGCAAGTGGCGATTGCGGTTGTGGATAGTTGCATGGTGGATCGCGAGACGATGGACGCGGCCAAGGCGTTGGCGCAACGCGTCACCGGGATTCCAATTGCGCGCATGCTAATCGCTTCCACGCATACCCACACCGCGCCGGCGGCTTATAGCTGCCATGGGAACGACGTGGAACCGGGTTACGTGGAGTTTCTGATTCCCCGGATCGCCCGGGCCATGATCGAGGCCTGGCAGAATCGCGTCCCGGCCCGGATCGGTTGGGGGAAAAGTGATTGTGCCCAATTCGTCCATTGCCGGCGCTGGATCATGCAACCGGGCACGGCGCACAATCCGCCGGTTGCCTTCACCGGTCAGGCGACCAACATCGCGATGATGAATCCGGGCTATGCCAATACGAACAAGATTCGCCAGACCGGTCCGGTGGACACGGCGGTTACGGTGCTCTCCGTCCAAACCGCGGACGGCCAGCCGCTGGGAGTGCTCGCGAATTATTCCACCCATTATGCCGGCGTTTCCGAGGCCGGTTTGTCGGCCGACTATTTTGGCGAGTTTTGCCGGGTCATGGCGAAGGAACTTGGCGTCGAAGAGGGCAAGCCGTTTGTTGCACTTATGAGCAACGGTACTAGTGGCGACGCCAACTGCGTTGATTTCACCAAACCGAACTGGAAAAACGACCGCTTCATGGTCGCCCGCGCCGTGGCTGACGCGGCACTCGCGGCATTGAAGGATGCTGCCTACCAGGAATGGGTGCCACTGGCGATGGCCGAAGCCAAGCGCACGTTCAAAGTGCGCCGACCTTCCCGGGCCGACGTGACGGAGGCCCGTGATTACCTGGCGAGGAACGTCGGCGACCGGCCGACGCGCAACTGGGAGGAAAACTACGCCCGCGAGACGGTGAAAATGGCCGAGTGGCCGGCGAAGAAGGAAATCAAACTCCAAGCCCTGCGCATCGGCGACTTCGCCATCGCAACCTCGCCGTGCGAAACCTACGGCAGCACCGGATTGGCCATCAAGCAGGCCAGCCCGTTTACGCTGACGATGGTCATGGAGCTGGCCAACGGCTGCAACGGATACCTGCCGCCTCCGGATCAGTTTGAACTGGGGGGCTACACGACGTGGCGCGCTCGCTCCAGCTACCTGGAAATCGGCGCGGAACCCGAGATTCAAAAAACTGTGGGACGGCTGCTCAGGCAAGTGGCCCGGAGCAAAGCGCCGCGGAATCTGCCTTGATTGATTACGGGCGACGCTTGCCTCGTCGTGTCGGTTGCGGGCGCCAGGAAAGTCGGCGGGTTGCTCAACCCAAACTCGCCCCAAAAATGGCGACCGCCGCGGAAGTTGCGAAGATGAATCGCAGGAATACTGGTTTTAGATTTGAAAGTTCAACTCCAAGGCAGGAGTGCGGGCCACGTTTGAGCGTTCAAGTGTGCCCTTCACCAAGTCCAGCAGCTGGCTTGGACTCATTTGCTTGTGGAAGAACGCGGCGGCCCCCGCCCCCAGCGCCAACCGGGTGGATTGAACCGGATCGCCGACGGAAGTGATGACGACGGGAGTGCGCTTGAACTCATCGAACCGGCGAAGCCAGGACATGATGCGAAATCCATCCCACGGCACCGAGCCACCGCTGGCCACATCCGGGGTCAAATTGACATCCAGCACCAGGAGATCTGGTTTCTTCCGGCGCGCTACCTGGATGGCCTCCGACCCATCCTTGGCGGTGAGAACCTCATAGCCGTTGCTTTCAAGTTTCATGGCCGTGGCCTTGAGGAAAACAGGGTCATCATCCACCAGAAGGATCGCCTTGCCATTCGGCGGAGCCATCCTGATGACCGGGGTCGAGGCGGTTTCAGGTGCGGCCGTGGGTTTGGGCTTTTCAGGGAGCGCGAACAAACCTCGCAGCCAGCGCGCGGTTTCGCTCCTGAGCTCGGATTGCAGGTTCGTTTTCATCGGTCTCGTGGTGTTAAAGTCTTTATACTCGACGCCCATAGATACGCTGGGGATGAGGCAGATTCAATCCAGTCAACTCATTATTAAGAGGCCGGGGTGGAGCAAGCCTTTCCCCCGGAAGATTCCCGGGAGTTAGGGTGTTACAACGCGCAACCCGGCGGGCTGAACCTGGAAACGGGCGGAGAGCCGGCCCCCGAGTTCGCCATCCACTTCAAAGCGCTGGGCAGGGGGACCGATGATGGTGAAGGATCGGGTGCGCAGGCGGACCACGCTACGCGGCGGAAGTTTTCTTGTGAGCAGCAGGGAAAGCCCGCAGCGGATCAGCGTCTGCCAGTTCACCTGCGGGAAGACGCAAACGTGAAGCCAGCCATCGGTCACGGCGGCCTCCGGAAAAAGTTGGAAGGGTCCGCCGTAGCGACGGCCGTTGCCGACGAGCACGAGCTCGCCGGTGGCGGTGCGCGCGCCGTCGGCGACGGTGAGCCGGGCCTGGGGTTCGGCCATGGCCTTGAGGCCGGCCAGGACGTAAGCAAAAGGGCCGATCTTCTTTTTCAAGGACCATTTCACAAGTTCAATCGCCCGGGCGTCGAGGCCGGCGCCCGCGAGTTGGGCGAAGTAAGTGCGGGTTGATTTGCCGTCATCGCTCGTTTCCACACTGGGCAGGTCAATGCGCCGTTCGTTTCCCCGCTGGAGAATCCGCCAGGCTGTTTCGGGATTGGTGGGAAGGCCGATTTCGCGGGCGAAGACATTGATCGTTCCGAGCGGCAGCACTCCCAAACGGGCGCGGGCAAAGCCGTCCGTCGCTTCGCCCATGCCATTGAGCACTTCGTTCAGGGTGCCATCCCCTCCGGCAGCGATGATCGTTTCAAAACCCTCCGCCACGGCGGCGGCGGCGAGTCGCCGCGCATCGCCGGGCGCGGCGGTTCGTTTGAGTTCACATTCGTTGCCGATGGTGGCAAGGCACCGGCGAAAACGCCCGGCTTTCTGACCTTTGGCGGCCGGGTTGAAAATGACGCAAGTGCGCATGCAATTCAAAAGCAACCAGGCAACGTTGGCACGCTGGCGCCGGCGGAGTCGGGTTCGGCACTGCGCCGCTGCGGCCTGGGATTTTCGTTCTGCATTTGATTGATTGGGCGGGCTTGGTAAGTCGCCGAGCCGGTGCGCCTTACCGCACCAGTTCAAAAGCGAAGCCCTTCAAGTACTCCGTCTCGGGAATCATTGGGACGACGGGGTGGTCGAGGGATTGGGAGTAGGTGGCCACCCGCCGCAGAATGTGCCGCGTGTCGTAGGCGGCCGAAAGGACGACGTCCTGAAAAGTCCCGGCGTCCACATGATGGGAGCAGCAGAAGGTTGCCAGGGTGCCGCCGGGTTTGAGCAGCTTGAGCGCCCGGAGGTGAATCTCCTTGTACCCGCGCAAAGCGTCCGGCACCGTGGCGCGCGTGCGGGTGAAGGAAGGCGGGTCCAGGACGACGAGATCGAAACGCGGGATGACTTTCTCATGCGGCTTCACCGCCGTCTGGGCCTTGAGCCAGTCAAACACGTTCACCGCTTCGGCCAGGCATGGGCCCGCCAGGTCATTGGCTTGGGCGTTGCGGGTGGCGGCGGCCACCGCCTCCGCGCTTTGGTCCAGCATGAGCACCCGGGCCGCGCCGCCACGCGCGGCGTGCAAACCGAAACCGCCGAGGAAACTGAAGCAATCCAATACCTGACCGCCCTTGGCAAACGCCGCCACGGCCTCATAATTCGCCTGCTGATCGAGGTACATCCCGGTTTTGTGACCGCCGATGAGATCGGTTTCGAACTTCAACCCGTTGAGGTTGACTGCCACCGGGCCGCTAAGTTCGCCCGCGATAACCCCGTTGGCTTCTGCCATGCCCTCGAACTTGCGCGAGGCCACATCGCTGCGTTCAACGATGGCGCGCGGAGTGAAGAGCTTTTTCAGCACGGCCACGATCTGGTCCTTTCGTTTCTCCATGCCGAGGGCGGAAATTTGCAGCGCGAGGACGTCCTCGTATTTGTCCACGATGAGGCCGCTGAGAAAATCGCTCTCGGCGTTGACGACGCGGAACGAGGTGGCGTGAGGAAGATGGCGGTGACGCACGGCGAGCGCGGCCCGGATGCGTTCCTCGAAAAAGGCGGGATTCACTTCCACCCGTTCGGGGGCGAGGACGCGGACGTTGATCCGGGATTTGGAATTGTAGAAGCCCACGCCGAGCAAACGTTGCCGGTGGTCCTTGACCTGCACCATTTCGCCATCGCCAGCCTGGGCGGTCATCCGCAGGACGGAGCCTTGGTAAACCCAGGGATGACCGGCCACGATGCGGTCTGCTTCGCCGGGTTTGAGGATTACGGTGGGCAATGATTCCATAGTTTGTAAACAGTTTGAGTCGGGTCCGGAGCGGCCCTCGCCGACCCGGTTCGTTGGACTTGGCGCTTTGACTGATTCGGGGACGGACGAAAGCGAGTACTCCAACGGCTTCATGAAATCAGAAGCCGCCCGGGGAGGAAAGCGAATTAGATCGGCAGCATCCATGCGAGGGACGAAGAACTGGTTGAAGCCGTTCGCCAACCCGCCTATGCTCCGGTCCAATTCAAATTGTGAGCGCAACCCACGGTCCAATCTACTGCACATGAATCACCTTGAACCGGGGAGACCCACTTCGTCTGCATTCGTACGACACGAGAGCGATGCCCCCAAGGAACGCAGCACCTGTGGCTGGCGACATCGGTTGATCAGCCGCGAGGATCAGGACCTCGGCGTGGCCGCCTGGGCCCATTCCGTGGACATTGACGGGGCGCGGGACCATTTCCATAAGCGCAGTACCGAGCTGTACTACGTGCTCGAAGGTGAAGGCACGGTGCGCCTTGACGGCGTGGAGCACCCCGTGCGCAAGGGCTCAATCGTTCACATTCCTCCCGGCGTGGTGCATGGCGCCACCGGTCGCGTCCGGGTCCTGGTCGTGGGGATCCCGGACATTGCGGACGATGATTTATTCTTCCCGGAGGTGACGGACCCGATGCCCGGTCGGCAATAACCAACCATGAACGATGTGATTCGTTGGGGCATCTTGGGCACGGGAAGAATTGCGCGGCAATTTGCTGAGGGATTGAAGGCCTTGCCGGATGCCCAGCTGATGGCGATCGGTTCGCGAACCGCTGAATCCGCCGAGGCATTCGGAGCCCAATTTGGCGTCCGTTACCGGCATGCCAGCTACGAGGCGCTCGTGGGCGATCCCCAAGTGGATGTGATCTACGTGGCCACTCCGCACGCCTGTCATCGGGAGAACACCCTGCTGGCGTTAGCCGCCGGAAAAGCGGTGCTGTGCGAAAAGCCGTTTTCCATCAATGCCCGGGAAGCCGACCAGGTGATCACGTTTGCGCGGACGAAAAAACGCTTCTTGATGGAAGCCATGTGGACCCGTTGTTTTCCGTTGATGGCGAATCTCCGGAAGTTGCTGGCGGGCGAGAGCATTGGAGAAGTGCGGATGGTCGTCGCGGATTTTGGTTTTCGGGCCGAGTATCAGGAGGAAGCGCGCTTGTTTGATCAAACCGTGGGGGGAGGCGCATTGCTTGATGTGGGGGTTTATCCAGTCTCGCTGGCTTCCATGCTCTTCGGACCGCCAACGCGGATAGTCAGTCAGGCCCAATTAGGCCGGACCGGTGTGGACGAGGAAGCGGCAATCATCCTGTCGCATGCCCAGGGTCAGCTTGCGGTGCTGAGCACCGCCATACGTTTGGAAACCGCCCAGGAGGCGAATATTTTGGGCTCCGCTGGCCGGATCCACATTCACCCTCCCTGGTGGCGACCGGCGGCAATGACGATTTTCCGCCCGGGACAGGCCGACGAGATCATGGAATTCCCATTTGCCGCCAATGGCTACCAGTTTGAAGCGGCGGAAGTGATGCGTTGCCTCCGGGCAGGTGAATTGGAAAGTGAAGTGATGCCACTCGATGAAACGCTGGCGATCATGCGGACCCTCGATGCCATCCGGGCACAGTGGGGATTGAGATATCCGATGGATTAATCCCGCTGGGGCTGGCAGAGTGCCGGCACCAATTTATTTCGAAATCAGAATTTAACCCATTTCGCTTATGCGATCGTCAAAGAAGAATTCTCTCCAACGCAACGTCGCGTCCAGCCCCGGACTGAGTCGCCGTGAGATGCTCAAAGGGGTTGCCGGGTTTTCCGCGGTGGCCGCCCTTGCCGGTTGCACCCACTTTCCGCCAGACGCGCACCGACGCGGCGGGGTGATCGGACGCGAGAATGAACGACCCGGCACCCGCGATTGGCTGCTGCAAAATACCCGGATCGACCCGGTGACCCGGTATCGGTGTCCATGGATTGAGGGTTATTGTTCCCGCACCAGCGTTCGCGTGGGGGAGCAGATTAGCTTTCACGTGAGCACCAACCCGGCTTCCGCGTTTCGACTGGAGATTTATCGCATGGGCTATTACGGCGGCATGGGCGGGCGGCAGGTGGCGAGCCTCGGGCCGTTTCCCGGGGAAACCCAACCGGATCCGCCCGTGGGACCGAATCGGGTGCGAGACTGCCAATGGTCAGCTTGCACGACCTTGAAGATTCCCCGCGACTGGGTCAGCGGCGTTTACGTAGGCAAACTTACCGCCGAACGCGAGCAGCTTCAGAGTTACGTGATCTTCATCGTGCGCGACGACCGGCCGGCCGACTTCATTTTCCAATGCTCGGACACGACCTGGCAGGCTTACAATCGCTGGCCGAATCAATTTGCGCTCTACGACGACGGCAAGAATGAGTGGTATTGGGGCGGCGGCGTGGATGTCAGCTTCAACCGGCCCTATGGCAAATATTGTCAGATATCCGATGCCCCGCTTTCCACCGGCTCGGGGGAGTGGTTTCTGTGGGAATTTCCTTTCGCTTACTGGCTCGAAGCGCAGGGTTACGATGTCACCTACATTTCCAACCTCGACACGCATGCCGATGCCAAAGGGTTGTTGCGCGCGAAAGGATTCCTGTCCGTCGGCCACGATGAATACTATTCCATGGAGATGTTCCAACATCTCCAGGCGGCCATTGGGGCCGGGGTAAGCGTTGCCTTCTTCTCGGGCAACACATGCTGTGGTCGCATTAATCCGCGGCCCGACCGCCACGGTTCGGCAAACCGCATCTTTGCACGTGTTGGAGTCTACGGGCCGCCGGGCGGGACGCGGGAATTCGTCGCGATGGATTCCCTCCCGCATGAACGGCCATACGCCAATGAACTGGTGGGCGCGCACAGCACCGGGCCGGTGACCGGCGGCGCGGACTGGATTTGTTCGCAACCGGATCATTGGATATTCGAAGGCACGGGCATGAAGTTGGGTGAGGGAATTCCGGGCCTGGTCGGCTGGGAATGGCACGGTGACCCGGCGAAGATTCCGGGTCTGGAAGTTGTTTCGACTGCGCCAACCCAATCCAAACCGGGCGAACTCAACGGGGGCATTTATACCGCCACCATTTATCCCGGGCCGAAAGGGAATTTCGTGTTTAATGCTTCCACCTGTTGGTGGGCGGACAGTCTGGCGGAGCCGCCCGGTTATGTCCGGCCTTCGGTTTACACGAGCCCCAAAGGTCCGGATTCCCGGGCGCAGCGCATCACAGCCAATATCCTCAACCGCATCCGCGCCCGCTGATGGGCAGACTTGAGTAACGCGGATTCCCATGTGAGAGAATTTGGTTTTGATCCCTTGCCATGTCGCTGATGTTGGGCAAGACTTTCACCAGCCCTATTGGAACAGTGCATTAATTCTATGAGATCCCAGAGCATCCGCCGCGTCATTCGAGCTTTCACCTTGATTGAACTCCTCGTCGTCATTGCCATCATCGCAATCCTTGCCGCGATGCTGCTCCCCGCACTCTCCAAGGCCAAGACGAAGGCGGTGAACATCGGGTGTATGAACAATACCAAGCAGATTACCCTCGCTTGGGTCATGTACGCCCATGACAACAACGACCAACTCCTGGACTCCCGCGTTTGGATGGGAGGGGATGTTTACTTTTCAAACCCAAACCCCGATTGGACGAACATCAACATCCTCAAAGCCAGCCCGTTGAACTCGTACCTGGGCGGGAATTACGCGGTGTACCGCTGTCCGGGCGACACCCGGAACTATTTGAATCGCGGTCCGGTCGTCCGGAGTGTGTCCATGCAAAGTTACATCGGAAAAGACTTGTGGGATGTCAATTACATCGGCTTCACCAAGCTGTCCTCGATGACCCGGCCCGGCCCGGCAAGGACGTTCGTGATTCTCGACGAAAGCAAGAACACCATCAACGATGGCTTCTTTGCCGTGCCCATGGATACGTATGATCCATACCGGCCCACAGCCCTGGCGTTTGTTGATGTCCCGGCCACGTTCCACAGCAACGCGGGCAGCCTATCTTTTGCGGATGGGCATTCTGAGATTCACCGCTGGCGGGACGGGCGCACGGCCAAGGCCATGCTCTTCGAAGCTTCCCCCAACAACGCCGACATTACTTGGATCCAGGAGCGGACCACAGCGAAGATCCGGAACCCAACCCGCTGAAGGACCGCAATCGCGGCGTTATCGTACGCTGCCAAAGTGGTGCAACCCGCCGCCGCCACGGCAGGGCCTCGATGAGGTCGCCTCACCCCGCTTGCAGCCAGCAAGTGGCAAAGAATCACAAATCCTTGTCCGATGTCATGCGAACATTTGCTTATGGCGCTCGGTTCGCGTATGGATACTTGCATTTCGTTATGACTCGAAAATCCAGCAAGCCGCCAACGCCGGTAAGATCGCTTGGCGGCGCGCCCGCCAATCGTTCCCAACCCGGGCTGCGCTCCGCGTTTTTGTCTATCTTCTTGTGGGCGGGGATCGCGGGACCCATGAGCGCTCAGACCAATGGGATTCTGCGTGAAGTTTACCCCGGGATCAGAGGGACATCCGTGGCCGATCTTACCAATCACTCCAGCTTTCCAAGCCGGCCAGCTTCCCGGGAGGTGCGCGCCTCGTTCGAAGCCCCCACCAATGTTGCGGAGAACTACGGCCAGCGTTTCACGGCTTGGATCACTGCGCCCGAAACCGGCAATTATTTTTTCTGGATCGCGGGGGACGACAACTGCCTGCTTTTTCTGGGAACGAATCATTTGGCAACCAGCAAGCGCGCGATTGCCCAGGTCCCGGGTTGGACCAACCCGCGGGAGTGGACGAAATACGCCCAACAACAATCCGCGGCGATCCCGTTGGTCGCCAATCAGCGTTACTACATTGAAGCCTTGATGAAGGAAGGCGAAGGCGGCGACAACCTTGCCGTTCGCTGGCAGTTGCCGAGTTTGGCCGTTGAGGAGCCCATTACCAACTCGCGGCTTCAGGTGGTCCGTCAGGCCAACCCGGACAGCGTGACCATGCACCACTCCGGCAAGGCGCGAATCCCGGTGACGGCCAACGACTTTGGCTACTTTAGCACCCCCGTGGAAATCGTCACGCCGCCCGCCGCTGGCCTTGCGATTCCGAACAGTGACGGCACGATCTCGTATCACCACACGACGGGTTCGCCAGTGGGCGATTTCTTCACGTATCGGCTGACCGGATCCGGCGGCCCGCCCTCGGCCAACGCCACGGTCTCAATCAATTTCACGAATGCAACCCGCTTCGATTCGAGCTTTGTCCGGCTTCCCGCGACCCCGCCGGCCACCACGTGGCGCGTGGTCGACGCGTTTCCCGGTCTCACATTTAATTCGCCCAATGGCATGTGCTCTGCCCCCGGCGACTCCCAAAAGCTCTTCCTGGTGGAGAGTGGCGGGCGGGTCTGGATGATTCCGGACGTTACCGCCGCCGTCCCCACCAAGGTGCTCTTTCTGAATATCACGGATCGGGTGACCACCGACTCCTTCGAGCGCGGAGCGAAAGGCGTCGCATGCCACCCGGGCTTCGTCACCAACGGATTCATCTACGTGACCTACAATTCGTTTTCCAACAACGTGTATCGAACCCGCGTGTCGCGCTTTACCCGCTCAACGTTGAATCCGCAAGTGGCCGATCCCGCCAGCGAACTTATCAACCAGGTGCTCGATGGACCGTATCATGACGTGGACAGTTGCCGGTTCGGTCCGGACGGTTACCTGTACGTTTCGTTCGGGGACGAAGGCGGTCAAAATGAGGAATACCAGAACGCTCAACGGATCGACAAAGACCTCTACTGCTCGATCATTCGCATCGATGTGGATAAGCGGGCGGGCAATTTGGAGCCCAACCCGGACCCCGACATTCCACTCGATGGGAATGGATTGGCGCATTTTTCGGTCCCGGCCGACAATCCGTTCATTGGCGCCACCAGCTTCAATCACCGACCGGTGGACCCGGCGCAAGTGCGCACGGAGATCTACGTGCATGGCTTGCGGAATCCGTGGCAGTTCGGATTTGCGCCCGGGACGAACCAGCTGTGGGTGGGCGATGTCCAGCGGGATGCGCGGGAGGAACTCGACCTGCTTGGTCCGGGCGATAATGCCGGCTGGTCCTGGCGCGAAGCGAAACTGCCCGGGCCGCGGAGCGGGCAGCTCATCAACGGCGCCGCCGAGACGGACGCCACGTTGGTCAATCCCGTCCTGGACTACGCGCACGGCACGGGCAACAACCAGGGCAATTCAATCACTGGTGGATTCGTTTACTTGGGCACCAATTATCCGGGACTCAATGGCCGCTATGTTTTTGGGGACTACGTTTCCGGCAACGTCTGGTCGATCGATCCCGCCAACCCAGCGGCGACGTTTACACGGATCACCGGCGGAAGAGCGGTCGTGTGTTTCCTCCCCGATCCGGCCAACAACGACATTCTTTTCATCGAATGGGGGATGAGCAACGGGCGGATTGCGCGGCTGGTGTCCGGCGCGGATGATTCCACTTTTCCGGCAACGCTCACGGAAACGGGATTCTTCGCCGATCTCGCTGATCTGACCCCGAATCCCGGCGGCTATTTCTACGAGCCGAACCTGCGCTTTTGGTCTGATTACGCGGACAAGTCGCGCTGGTTCTTGATTGCAAACCCCACGGACCAGATCGCCTACTCGCGCGACGGAAACTGGACCTTTCCGGCTGGGATGATTTGGGTGAAACATTTCGACCTCGAACTCGATCGCGGCAACGCGGCCACCCGCAAGCGGATCGAGACCCGTTTTCTAGTCAAGACGACGAACAGTGCGTATGGTGTCTCATACAAATGGAATGCGGCGGGTACCGAGGCGTTCCTCGTGCCCGAGGCCGGGGAGGAGTTCGATCTGACCGTAACGAATGCCGGCCTGACCCGCATCCAGCGCTATCATATTCCCAGTCGCGCCGAATGTCTCAATTGCCACACGCCGGCGGCGGGCGGCGCGCTTTCTTTCAACACCCGCCAGTTGAACCGCGATGACAGTGCGCTGGCCGGCGCTTCCGGTAACTTCCTGAACTTGCTGGCCGTCGCCGGCTATCTCCCGGGACTGAATGAAGATCCGGTCGTTCTCCCGCGCCATGTGCGACCCGATGAGACGCAGTTTTCGCTCGAAGCCAGAGTTCGCTCTTATCTGGCCGTCAATTGCGCCTATTGTCATCACGCCGGGGTGGGGCCGCCCTCTTGGGATGGCAGCCCGCAACTGAATCTCTGGGACACGCGGCTCATCAACGGCCTGCCGGTCGCCGCAGGGAGCGATCCCTCGCATCGGCTGGTTCTGCCAGGTGAACCGGGGCGGTCCATTGTGTGGAATCGGATCGCGGCCACGAACAGTTACTCCCGGATGCCGCCCATTGCCAGTACGGAGAAGGACCTCGCCGCGATTCAACTCCTGGCCGATTGGATTTCCACCAATTTGGTCGTGCGCCAGGATTACGATGCCTGGCGGCTGGCGTATTTCGGCGACCTCACCTCCGCCCAAGGCGAACCTGCCGCCAACCCGGACGGCGACGCGGACAGCAACGAAGCGGAGTACCTAAAATATACCAATCCAACCAACGGGCTGAGTTTCTATTCGCCAGTCATCCAGGCGAGTAATAATCAAGTGGCGATTCAATTGCCAAACTTCGCGGGTCGCCGGGTGGAAGTAGACACTTCTACTGATTTGGGACTGCTCGACCCGTGGTCGCCATTGGCGGTCTTGGGAAACAACGGTATTCCGCTGGCCCCTGGCTTAACCAACACCCTTTTCGCACCCATTCTTGGCCCCAAGCGCTTCTTCAAACTCCGGATCGAAGAAGAATAGAAAGGTACGGCAGTGCTCTGATTTGCGACCGCTGACATCCAGGAGTCCTCTCAAAGCCCTTTGCCATTGGGAGGGCTGTGCAGAAGCCAGGAGTATTCTTTGACCGCCAAATGGATTACTTATCCGCGGCTTCAAACGCTGCCACTACTGGTCTGTGGTCTGAGCCAATGCCCCAATTGGCGAGCTTAGGGATGTAGGTTTGGTCTTTGTTCCACTCGCGGGCCATGCCGGGGCTGAGCATGAGGTAATCAATGCGGCTATACGTGTCCTCCACGCCATAGTAATGCGTCCAGGTGATGTTGCGGGGTGAGTAGCGCGGATTAGCGGGATTGGGTTGATTGTCGCCATTCCGCTCGGCGGGGCGGGTGTCCACCAGCTTGTCGCTGCCACGCCCCACGATTTCCTTGATCGCCTTGGTGTTGTAGGTGTCGTTGAAGTCGCCCAGGACGACAATGTTCGCGCTGGGATTCTTGGCCAGTTTTCGGTCCACGATGGCACGGAGGATTTTCGCTTCTTCAAACCGCAGCTCGGCTTCATCGCCCTCAGGCACCGGGCGGCGGGACTTCAGATGGGCGCCGAGGAGGGTGAATTCGTAGCGGTCGTTGACCCGGAGGTCGACATCGGTAAATCCGCGGCTGACGCGGAAGCGGCGGCCGTTGAGCAGAAAGCTTTCGTTGGTGTGCGAGCGGCGGGCGATGATCGGAAACTTGCTGAGCACGGCAACGTGGATGTTGGTATCGAACCCGGCAACGTGTTCGTAATGGGGCAGATCAAGACCCGCCTGTTTGAGCGAGTCGCGCAATTCAAGGAGCGCGCCGACACTGCCCATTTCTTCCAAAGCCAGGACGTCGGGATTCATCGCGAGAATGCTCTCGCGAATCTTTGCCTTTGCGGCCGGAGATTTCACGGACTGGCGTGATTCCGTGGTTTGGTCGAGATAATTCTCAACGTTATACGCGGCCACCCGGAAGGATTCCGCCAGGGCAGGGGAGGCAAGCAGGATGCCGCCGGCAACCAGCGCCCTCCAAAGTTTCCAATGCATGCCAGCCTGATAAACCGGCGGTGGGTGCAAGTCAAAGCGCAAGTTATTGCCCCGGAGAATTCATCGTCGCACCGCCGGGCGCCGGCCAGGCAATGGGGCAGGAATTGCGGATTTGCTTTTTGCAAAGGCGCCGGGCTTTGCTAATCTGCTGGCATGAGCCGAACCAGTGTTGTGAAAAGCCCCCGGCGACGGACCAAGCTGCTCGACAAACAGAGCGAGCGTGATCATCGTCAGCTCCGCATCGACAAGGTGGGCGTCCGCGGGCTGCGCTTCCCGATCCAGGTGCGCGACAAAGCCCATGCGATTCAAACCACGGTGGCGGTAATTGGCTTGTTCGTTGATTTGCCCAAAGAATTCAAGGGCACGCACATGAGCCGGTTCCTTGAGGTGTTGAATGCCCATGGCGGCGTGGTGCATGTTGAAAACATCCCCGGCATGTTGTACGAGCTGCAGGCAAAGTTGAATGCCGCCACTTCTCACCTGGAGATGGAGTTCCCGTATTTCATGACCAAAGCCGCGCCGGTGTCCGGCAAGGAAAGTATCATGGATTACACCGCGCGCTTCGAGGCGGCCGCCTGCAAACGGGAGATCGATTTCGTGCTGATGGTGAAGGCCAACGTGACGACGCTCTGCCCCTGTTCCAAAGCCATCAGCGCTCGCGGCGCCCACAACCAACGCGGTGAGGTGACCGTGCAGGTGCGCTTTAAAAAGCCGATCTGGATCGAAGACCTGATTGCCATCATGGAAAGCTCGGCGAGTTCGGAGCTTTATGCTTTGCTCAAACGGGAAGACGAGAAATCGGTCACGGAACGGGCGTATGACAATCCGGTCTTCGTGGAGGACCTCGTCCGGAACGTGGCGCTCAGATTGAACGCGCATCCGGACGTGACGTGGTACAAGGTTGAGGCCGAGAACCAGGAAAGCATCCATAATCACAACGCCTATGCCTGCATCGAAAAAGGGTAGGGGAGGGCGGGCATGCGCAAAGGTGTGCGGGTCAGCTTCGCGTGAAGCAGAACCGCGCGAGCTGTTGGGGATTTATCCCTGAGAATGAAAACCATCCTGTTGCTCGGCGCGTTGCTGGTTGCGACCCGCATGACCGCATTTGCGCAGTCCGGAGCATCGCCGGCCAAAAATCCCCCGCCGACCTTGGCCAACGAACCTGCGTTTGCGCCGGTAACTGACGACCCGAAGCTTCCGCGCGTGCTGCTGATTGGCGATTCCATCTCCATTGGCTACACCTTGCCTGTTCGAGAATTGCTGGCCGGCAAGGCCAATGTCCACCGGCCACCGGAAAATGGCGGGCCGACGACCAATGGTCTGGCGAGGCTGGCGTCGTGGCTGGGTACTGGCAAATGGGATGTCATTCATTTCAACTGGGGCTTGCATGATTTGAAGATCATGGCCGATGGCCAACGGCAGGTTTCCCCGGAAGCGTATGAAGAAAACTTGCGGGTGCTGGTCCGCCGGTTGCAGGCAACGGGCGCAAAGCTGATTTGGGCGAGCACCACGCCGGTTCCGGACGGCAAACTCAGCCCCGTGCGCCATAACGCCGATGTATTGGTTTACAACGCCATCGCTGGTCGAATCATGGGTGAGCATCGCATTGCGGTCGACGACCTTTACAATTTTGCCCAACCGCGACTCGCCAAGATTCAGCGCCCGACGAATGTGCATTTTACGGCCGAAGGTTCGGCAGCTTTGGCCCGGCCGGTGGCGGCCAGCATCGAGGCAGCGCTATCGGAAGCAGGAGTCGTGAACCCGCGAAATTAACTTGGAGCTGACGAAGTGATGGTGGGCCCACTCGGATTTGAACCGAGGACCAAGCGATTATGAGTCGCCTGCTCTAACCGCTGAGCTATGGGCCCCTGGCGCGGGAGTGTGGCGAGGAAGCGAACTGGGAAACAAGTCATTTCAACCGAGCTGGCTTCCAACTGCGCTTGCTTCACACGGTGCGTTACACGACCGACACCGTGGATTTTCTCAAAGCAAATGACGTCAGGCTAAACTGATAATCTGGCAAATGAGTCAAACCAGCTTAGCCGTAATGAACTATAACTAACATTGTGCATACGTATTCTCGGGGATGCCAAAAACGCATCTGCCCAAAGCCGCACTAGAACTACTTGACAAACAACGTGTTACATGCGACAATATGTCAGCATGTGCTCAGGCTGCTAACGCCAGCCGTCCGGGGTCTGGGAATCCTCATAACAACTCTCCGCGTTTCATAAATGTCCCGTCAGACACGTGCCAACCAGACAGGACAAATGTGAAACTAGATAAGCTAACCTCACACATCTTGTGGCGCGAAACCCACAACCTTGTGGAAGAATACCGCGCCCATGTCCGCGAAGGCGTTGACGTGAAAGCGGCGTCCAGATTCGCACGTTGGCTCAGATTCTCGGGCGTCTTGCAGATGCTGCCAGAAAACCCGATGCCGTTGGAATGTCACGGCGCGGCCCTTAGCATCGCCGTGGAGGACCTGATCGCAGAGTGCGGGCATTGGTTCGTGCATCACGAACGCGCTCGCGACAAGCCGCACGCGCAGATTCCGAAAACTGAGCTAGAACGAATCAACGCGCAGCTTGCGCATCTGACTGTTCAGCTCGCCAAGCTTTCGCCTCCGAACAGCGACACGGCAAACGCGGGCCAGCCTGCGCTGCAAGTGATCGCCGGGGGCGTGGTTTAACGTAGGCGCGTAGGGT
>CAZIJO010000053.1:21625-28897 GCA_964539515.1 uncultured Bifidobacterium sp.
AACCGGGGGCCCGCCGGGGGTCATTGTGAGGGGGGGGGGGGTGTTTAACGTTGGGGGGGTGGGTTTGCGGCTGTTTGGGGCGCGCCGGCCCCCCCACGAGCCGACCCCGGAGCGCATTACCTTGTTTATATTAAACATCCGCCAAATTAATGAAACTCCCTTATCCATTATCCAAGCGCGCAATGGCGTTTCGTTGGACCGTTGATTCATTATTTGAACGAAACGAAAGCATTTACCTTTGGACTTTCACATGGAAAGTGCCACACAGCGACGATTACTACAGAGAAAGCTGGGACAAATTCCGGCATTACCTGCATTACAATTTCCCACTGCTTTGCGGACTTCGTGTCTTTGAAATGCACCCCGGCAGTTGGCGATTATTTGGCGAGAGCCATGGGTTGCATGTTCATGCATTATTTAATGAGTGGGTGGACATTCGCCAACTCAAGAAACTTTCAGACAAATGCGGATTTGGGCGAATTAATGTTAAGAAATGCGACCGCAACGGAGCGTATTACCTGGCAAAATACTTAACCAAAAAGGCGGACAGACCCCTGCCAAAAGGAATGAGGGCGTTTGGCACAATCGGATTCCCACGAGGATGCAAAATGCTCACTCGCGTCCGTGATGTTAAGATCGAGTCGCAGTTCACAAAAAATGTTACCACGTGGCAACGGAAGCTGCGTTGCAGCAGAATGACGCCTGACCTAATCCATACCATTTACATAAACAGCACCTTGTATGGTGCAGTTGAAAACTGGCCGATCGGACGGATAAAGTATCACGGAAAAAAGGCCGAGAAGATCTTCTCAGACCTGATGCTGCCGCCAGCTAAGTGCAAGTCGAAAGAACTAATCGCGCGTAAGTGGAAAACTCAGGCCGAGGACAGGGCGAAGTGGATACGCAAGGATAGTCCCCCGGTGGCTAGTTGCGGCGGCGTGGAGAAGCCTGCTGCGACGAAGGAAGAAGTAGTTGAAATCGGTTCGGACTACTGGAAAAAATTCCCCGGCCTGACCGATGGAACGCGACTGTCCTACTATCGTCGCGTTCCAGTTGCTCAATAATGACAACCCAAGAGCTTAGCGACGGCCTGTCGCCGTTCGCTGCACGCCTTGTTGCCACATAGCAACACGCGCAGCGTTATGCCCCGCCCGGGCTTAGGGCAGAAGCGTGGCGTCACGGTTACGGCCGGACTATGGCCCGGGTTCAGGCCACCTGCGCCCTTAGATGGCCGCGACACGCACCACTCTCCTAAGCCTCCGCCGGCGCAACGCGTATGATTTCCACAAGCGGTTTCGCTTGGGTAGTGTTAATGCCCGGCGAGTTCCTTGGCTCGAATAAGAACTGTAATTCCCGCCGCAACCAGTATCGCATTGATCCCAATTCCGAGTAGTGCTTTTCCAAGTATCCCTTTCGCGCCGTGCTTGGAGATCCCAAAGAGAGCCACAACACCCAATCCCAGTCCCAGCACAATGAGCGTCGAGTTGGCTAACCCCACGATCATGCTGACCTTCTGTGCCAGTTGAGGCCCCAATCCCTGCTTCGCTCCATTCGTCATAGCGCCTACCATTATGGCCACCAAGGGGGCGAGCGCACTGGCAGTCGCCGCTTGATGTGAAAAGGATTTCGTTTCTGAATTCATGGCACTTTGAAAGCAGTAACAGTGCCGTTCCGCCACCTGAATGGGTGTGCAATCCCATAAGCGATAATTATCCTGCGAAACTTTGTTCAAACTGCCACCTTCACGGAAAAAAATCGTATATGAGTCATAACATATCATTCTTCAACGATTTAGCTTGATTCTAACATTGTGCAGATATAATATGCTCCGGAGAAAGGCGCGCTCTTTCGGGCGCGCCTGAATTCTCCGGTTAGTTGGCGAATTACTGTGCCGCAGCCGGCTCGGTCTTGCTGGCCATTTCCTTGTCGCGATCTTCCATCGCGGCTTTGCGGGAAAGCCGGACGCGGCCTTTTTCATCCACCCCAAGGCATTTGACCTGAATCTCATCGCCGACCTTGACGATGTCTTCAGTGTTCTTTACGCGGAAATTGGCGAGTTCACTGATGTGAACCAATCCGTCCTTGCCAGGCAGGAATTCAACGAAAGCGCCGAACTCCTTAACCGTGACCACACGGCCGCGATAGATTTTGCCGATCTCGGCTTCCGCGGTCATGCCGGTGATGGCTTCCACGGCCATCTTCATGCCTTCGGCGGACACGGAGAAGATATTCACCGTACCATCATCTTCGATGTCGATTTCGCAGCCGGATTCTTCGACCAGCCGTTTGATGTTTTTGCCGCCCGGGCCAATGAGCGCGCCAATCTTCTCGGGATTGATTTTCACGACCTGGATCCGCGGCGCGTATTTGCTTAGCTCCTTACGCGGCTCCGCGATGGTTTTCGCCATTTCGGCCAGGATGGCCTGGCGGGCAACGCGCGCCTTTTCCACGGCCTCCGCCATGACGGCATGCGGAATGCCGCGCAACTTGAGATCCAATTGAAAGCCCGTGATACCTTTGGACGTTCCCGCAATCTTGCAGTCCATGTCGCAATAGGCGTCTTCCCACCCAATGATGTCGGTGAGCAACTGGTAGCGGGAGATTTTCTTGGCGGCATCGTGGTCCGCGCAAATACCGATGCTGATACCGGCCACCGGCCGGGTCATCGGGACCCCCGCATCCATGAGCGCCAGCGTCCCGCCACAAACCGAAGCCATCGAAGTCGAGCCATTGGATTCCATGATTTCGCTGGTTACGCGTACCGCGTACGGGTAAGTGGCGGAAGGAATCATTGATTCGATGCTGCGCTCGGCGAGGGCGCCGTGCCCGATTTCGCGCCGGCCCGGGCCGGTGATGCGGCCGGTTTCGCCGACGGAGAAGTTCGGGAAATTGTAGTGCAAGATGAACTTTTTCTCATTGCGACCGCCGGTGTAGGAATCAAACTCCTGCGTGTCATCCCCGGTTCCAAGCGTCACCAAGGTAACCGCCTGGGTCTCGCCGCGCGCGAAAATGGCTGAACCATGGGCCCGCGGGAGGACGCCAACCTCACTGGAAATCGGTCGGATCGCATCAAAGCCCCGGCCATCAAGCCGTTTGCCGCTGTTCAAGATCAAGCCGCGAACGGCTTCCTTCTGGATGTAATAAAAGGCATCCTTGATGACGAAACTTGTGACGCGTTCCGCGCCGAACTTTTCCACAAGCTTCACGCCCACTTCGTCCTGGATCGCCTTGCAGGCAGCTTCCCGGGCGAGTTTGCCGGGCGTGAGCAAGGCCGGCACAAAACGGTCGCCCGCCAGTCGCTTGGCTTCCTCGAGGATTTCATCGGGAACAATGTTGAGGGTGATTTCGCGTTTCTGCTTGCCGGCGCGCGCCACCAATTCCTTCTGGGCGGCAATAATCGGCTGGCAGCAATCGTGGCCGAATTTCAGTGCGGCATTGAAGTCGGCCTCGGTGATTTCTTTTGCCGCGCCCTCATACATCACGATATCGTTCGCGTTCCCCACATATACGAGGTCCAGATCACTCTCCAGCTGTTCCGCGTGCGTCGGGTTCGCAATGAACTTGCCGTTGATGCGGCCGACCCGCACCGCGCCAAGCGGGCCGTCCCAGGGGATGTCGCTGACCATCAAAGCGGCGCTCGCTCCAATGATGCTGAGAATATCGGGATCGTTTTCACCGTCGGCACTGAGGACGACGGTTTGCACCTGGACTTCGTTGTACCAGCCTTTCGGGAAGAGCGGCCGAATGGGCCGATCGGTGAGGCGGCAGGTCAGGATTTCCTTCTCCGTTGGCCGGCCTTCCCGCTTGAAATAACCGCCCGGAAACTTTCCGGCCGCAGCGGCTTTCTCGCGGTAATCGACCGTGAGCGGGAAAAAATCCTGGCCTTCCTTGGCCTTGGTGGCCGCCACCGCGGCGACGATGATAATGGTTTCGCCGAGTTGAACGGTTACGGCGCCGTCGGCTTGCTTTGCGAGTTTGCCGGTTTCAATGGTGATCTGTTTGCCGCCCAACGGGGCGATAACTTTTTCTGGCATAATGTTGTCTGCCGTTATCACCGAGAAACTTCAATGAACTCCGAGTCATTCGGAGCTGAGTGAAATCACCCGGAGATAACGGACTTTTCTGCGCGAGTTTATTGGTTTGGTTGAGCGAGGAACCGGTCGCGCCTCCGGTCCGGCTGGTTAAAATGAAAAAACGCGCAGCCCTCGCCACGCGCCTTGATAATCAACGACGCAACTTGAGTTTCTTCGTCACCAACTGGTAACGGGCGAGATCCGTGTCGTGCAGGTAGTCCAGCAGCCGACGGCGCTGGCCAACCATCATCAGCAAACCGCGCCGCGAATGATGATCCTTCTTGTTGTCCTGCAGATGGTCAGTGAGATGGTTGATGCGGTCGGTCAGCAATGCGATTTGAACATCGGCCGATCCGGTGTCCTTATCATGCAGTTTGAATGAATCAATCGTCTTGGCTTTAGCTTCCATACTTATCGTGCGTTTTCAAAAAATGTCATGCCAGAGTATTTGTCCTGCAGCGCACTGTAAAGCCCTTTAATTCCTGGATCCGCTTGGCACGCGCCAATTGCTTCCCAAGCTCCACCGCGTATTCCCCTTGCCCAAGGCACTTTCCGTGGTGCAGTTTCTTACCGCGGGTCGACTTGGGAAAACCCGGGCGCCTCCCAACCCGATTTCATGAGAGAACCGAGTTTTGGCAAAGAAAACCTAGGCGCCGTCATCGGCGCGGTGACCGGCGCATTGGGTGGGCTTTTTGCGGTCGCGATTCCGCTGGCGATCATGACGCGGAACCTGCAAGCCCTTTCGGCGGCGCGCACGTTCGGGCTCATCAGTTTCCTCGTTTGCACCCCCATCGGCTGGTTCGCCGGCGGGTATATCAGCCATGCGCTGGCCAAGCGACTGGGGGTCCAAAAGGCTGGCATTCTCGGCGGAATTGTCGGCGGACTGCTCCCGGTGGCCGGCTTTGCGCTCTGGGGATTCTATCTGATCATGCGTTAAGTTGTCCCCTGCCCTTTCCTGTACCTTGGGCGATTTTCATTGGTTTTGCCCTTGCCCTCGATGGGGGCCGGCCTGTTGGTTGGCAGTTTCAGCACCGTCTTTCCGTTGAATTCCGTTTCGCCTTGGCGCAGCATCCGGGGATGAAACACTTTCACGCCCGGCCCGCGCTCGCGTTGTTTGTCACCGCTGCGTTGTCTGCGATCGCCGCTCCGGCTGCGGACATGGTCAAACCAAACTTTGTTTTCATACTCATTGACGATCTGGGGTACAGCGACCTCGGTTGCTACGGCAGCAAGTTTTACCGCACGCCCAATCTCAATCGCTTGGCGGCGCAAGGCATGAAGTTCACCGATGCCTACGCGGCGGCGCCGGTGTGTTCACCCACGCGGGCCAGCATTCTCACCGGAAAGTACCCGGCGCGATTGCACCTCACTGACTGGCTGCCAGGGCGGCCGGATCGGCCCGACCAGAAGTTGGCGCGACCGCCGCTTCGGCAGGAACTTCCGCTATCGGCAGTTACGCTGGCAGAAAAGCTGAAAGCCGCTGGCTATACCACCGCGCACGTTGGCAAGTGGCATCTCGGGGGGGTGGGTTTCGAACCGGAGCGGCAGGGGTTCGATATCAATATCGGCGGCGACGTCACCGGAACGCCGTTGAGTTACTTCGCACCCTTCAAAGGGAAGGGTCGCGACGGCAAGGAACGATTCATGCCCGGCCTGGAAACGGCCAAGGAGGGCGAGTATTTGACCGACCGGCTCGCGCTCGAAGCCGAGCGCATCCTTGAGGCAAACCGGGATAAACCCTTCTTCCTCTATTTCGCGCATTATGCGGTTCACACCCCGTTGAAAGCGAAACCGGATTACGTGGCCAGATATCCGGTGGTGACCAACACACCGGGCCAACAGACCAATACCATCTACGCGGCCATGATCGAAAGCATGGACGAAAGCGTCGGGCGAATTCTGCGGAAGTTGGATGAGTTGAAACTCACCGAGAAGACCCTGGTCATCTTCACTTCCGACAATGGCGGCCTGGCCACCCGCGAAGGGCCCAATACGCCCGCCACCATCAACTCCCCGCTGCGCGAGGGCAAAGGCTGGCTATACGAAGGCGGCTTGCGCGTGCCGTTATTGATGCAGTGGCCGGGTGTGATCCCGCCAGGCAGCAAGAATGCGACGCCCGTGAGCAGCGTGGATTATTTCCCCACCCTGCTCGAACTGGCGGGCGTGAAAACGGCGACCGCGGAAGCCGGGGATGGCGTCAGCCTCGTGCCGTTGCTTAAACAGACGGGCGGCCTCCCGGCGCGCTCGCTCTTCTGGCACTACCCGCACTATGCCAACCAAGGCGGGAAACCCGGTGGCGTGGTTCGCGATGGCGACTTCAAACTGTTGGAGTTTTACGAAACCGGTCGCGTGGAAATGTTCGATCTCAAGCACGATTTGCATGAGAACCAGAACCTGGCAGCGGACCCGGCGCACGCCGGCCGTGTGGCCGCCCTCCGCGCCCAGTTGGATGCCTGGCGCAAAGCCTTTATGAAAGAGAATCCAGATGTGCCAGTCTCCGTTACCTGTGCCGATTCTGGCAAGGGAATAAGAGCTCTCATCGACCGAACCACCGATGTGGCAGCGGCTTCTCGGGATATTACCATCACTGAGCGTGCCCTCATGCACAACGAAGGCATGAAATTGAGCCGTTCTATGGTAGCGCTCGATTCCATCGCGGTGATCGTCAATCCCAAGAATCAGGTGAATGAGATAACCATCCCCGACCTGCTCAAGGTCTATTCAGGGGAGATAACCGACTGGGGCGACCTGGGCGGAGCCGCCGGAGAGAAAATAGTAGTGCTCAATAGAGAAGAGCAGTCCGGCACTTATCGGTACTTCACCGAGCATGTCATGAAAAGAATCGATGAAAAAGTCGTTCCTTACAGCCGGGAAAATAAGGTGATGACCTCGAACGAAGCTATGCTTGCCGGTGTCGATGCTAACGAGAATTCTATCGGTTATTGCGGGCTCGGCATTGCACTCAAGTCGAAAGCCAAAGCCCTCGACATCAAGCTGCTCTCGACCTCTACCGCCGTCAAACCGACTCTCGACAGCATCTCTTCCAACTATCCGCTCAGTCGGCCGCTCTATCTTTTTTATGATGTTGATCCTAAGCCTACTGTGAAGCAGTTTGTCGACTTTTGCATGAGCAAAGAAGGACAGAAAATCGTTCGTGAAAACGGCTATCTTGGTGTCAAATAGTCTGTTATTTTTTTCT
>CAZIJO010000054.1:0-28637 GCA_964539515.1 uncultured Bifidobacterium sp.
GCCTGGTCGGGCGGTATTATCAGATGTCCGGTTCGCTGGAAGATTTTCCCAGCATTCCGGCCGGGCAAAAGCCATCCGTCGAGCGCGTGGACAAGGACATTAATTTTGCCAGCACCTTGGAAGTGTTTCCCGGCACCAAGCTGATGGACAATTTTTATGCAAACTGGACCGGGGTGATTCGCATTCCGAAAGACGGGCGGTACACCTTTTATCTGGATTCCGACGACGGCTCGCGGCTTTTCATTGATGGCAAACAAGTCGTGGACCATGGCGGGACGCATGACATGACGGAAATGTCCGGGCGGGTTGAACTCAAAGCGGGCGACCATGACCTCAAGGTTGAGTATTTCGATGCCGAGGAAGATGCCGGCTGCATCCTGTCCTGGGAAAGCGCCGGCCAAACCAAGGCCGTGGTGCCAGCCACCGCGCTGTTTCATAGGGCATCATCGAGTGGCGAACCCGGGTTGCTGGCCGAATACTACCGGACGGAGGAAGGGACGGAGGATTTCCCCGATTTTCCAGCAAGCAAGATCCCCGACCTCAAGCGCGTGGACAAGACCATCAATTTTGATAGCACGCAGGACAACTGGCCGGGCACTGAGTTCAAGGACTTCTTCTACATCCGCTGGACCGGGACGCTTCGCGTGCCCGCCGACGGCGACTACACCTTCTACGTCGAATCGGACGACGGCTCGCGGCTGTTCATCGACGGCAAGCAGGTATTGGACAACGGCGGCGCACACGCCATGGAGGAAGTTTCCGGCAAACTCAAGCTTGCCGCCGGGGATCACGCGCTGAAGGTCGAGTTCTTCGAGAAGGACATTGATGCCGGCTGCAAGTTCTCGTGGAAGAGCGAAAAGATCGAAAAGCAGATTGTGCCGGCCACCGTGTTGTTCCATTGATCGCCCGGCTGTTCCCGCGATCGGCCGTACGCTACAACTGAAAGCTGCCATGTCGTGAAGGCATTCAATTGCGTCGTTCAATTCTTCCTCGCAGCCGTCTGGTTAGGGCAGGTGGGTTTGCTGCCCGCTGCCGCTGCCGCTTCACTTGCCAGTGTCCACCAAGCCACTGGTATGAAGATCTGCGAAGTGGATGCGACGTCTGCCATCGTGTGGACCCGGCTGACGAAGAACGCCAAGCCGGTCAACGTGGACGGCCCCCTGCCGACGATTACTTACGGCGACCAGCGCCGTGGGGAAAAGGAGCCTCGCCGTCCGGATGAAAGCCCGGTGGTGACCTTTCCGGCCGGCCTTACCGTGGATGAGTTGCCGGGGGCGGCGCCCGGGGCGCCGGGCCAGACCCGGGTGCGTTATCGGGTGCGCGGCCGATCGCGGTGGCAGAGCACGCCCTGGCAGGATGTGGACGCCAGCCGCGATTTCACGCGCCAGCATCGGCTCGCGAATCTGGTCGCGGCCACGAGCTACGAGATTCGTGTTGAGGGCCGCTCCGCTCCGAAGGCGAAGGTTTCGAGCGCAATGGCGGGCCAGTTTCGCACGGCGCCCGATCCCCTAAGCCCCGCCTCCGTGCGATTCACGGTGATTACCGGCCAGAATTTTCATGACCGCGATCTGGCCACGGAGGGCTGGAAGATTTACGACCGGATGCTGGAACAGAAACCCGATTTCTTCGTGCACACGGGCGACATTTTGTATTACGACAGCTGGGCCAAGACCCTGCCGCTGGCGCGCTGGATGTGGCAGCAGGTTTATGGGCTGCCCACCAACGTGCGCTTCCATCGTGCCGTGGCGAGTTATTTCATCAAGGACGACCACGACACATGGATGAACGACTGTTATCCGACCCAGCAGACCGCGTTCATGGGGGACTTCACTTTTGCTCAGGGTCAGGCCGTGTTCCGAGAGCAGGTGGGGATGGGGGAAAAAACCTACCGCACCATTCGCTGGGGAAGGGACTTGCAGATCTGGCTGGTCGAGGGGCGCGATTTTCGCAGCGCGAACAACATGGCTGATGGGCCGGACAAAACCATCTGGGGGGCGGAGCAGAAAGCCTGGTTCAAACAAACGGTGCAGGCTTCGGATGCCACCTTCCGTGTGCTTATCAGTCCGACGCCGTTGATCGGCCCGGATCGGGGGACCAAAAACGACAACCATGCCAACAAAGGATTCACGCATGAGGGCGACGAGCTGCGCACTTTTTGTGCGGCGCAGAAGAATCTGGTGGTCGTCTGTGGCGACCGCCACTGGCAATACGTGTCCGTGGATCCGAAAATGGGACTCCGGGAGTACTGCTGTGGTCCGACCACCGATGCCCACGCGGGCGGCTGGCCCCGGGACAAGAAAGAACCGGAGCATGTGTATTTGAATGTGATCGGCGGTTTTCTGGAAGGGGTCGTCGAACAGCGGGAAGCCCGGCCCGTCCTTCGCTTCCGGCACTTCAGTGTGGACGGCCAAATTCTCAACGAAGACGTGGTCAGCGCCAGGTGAGTCGAGTTATTCCCGACCGTGTGGGCCATGAAGTCGCGGCCAAACCGGGCGGAGCGGTCAGGGCCTCTCAGCGGTCTGGCAGCGCGCGGAGTTTGAGATTGCGGAAGTCAACGCGGTCGCCGTGTTCCTGGAGCAGGATGTGGCCCTCGGGCCATTCGCCGAAACCGGGGATGTTTTTGAATTTGCTTTGCGCGACCCGGGCGCGAAAGTCCGCCGAGCCCCGTTCATATTCCAGGACTTTTTGCCCATTGAGCCACTGTTCGACGTGCCGGCCTTGAACGAGAATCCGCGCGGTGTTCCACTCGCCGACCGGCTTCGACGGCTTGGTGGTCGCCGGGGGGATCAAATCGTAGAGCGCCGCGAGCGTGCGATTGCCGTCCCGGCCGAGCTTGCCGTCGGGGTGGCGTTCGTCATCGAGGAGCTGGAACTCGCAGCCGACCGACGGACCGGCGCCGGTCTTGTTTTCGGGATCCAAGTTGGACTGGACGAAATACTTGATGCCGCTGTTCGCGCCAGGGGCGAGCCGGAAATCGGTCACCAGTTCAAAATTGGTGAACTGTTCCCGCGTGATGATGCTGCCCCCGCCCACGGACAGGGGATCCTTCGCCTCGAGTACCGTGAGGACGCCATCCGCAATTTCCCATTTCCGGTCCGGGAAACCATCGCTCTTGACGCCGCGCCAGCCAGTGGTGGTCCGGCCATCCCAGAGCAAACGCCAGCCGGCGGCCTTTTCCGCGGCCGTCAATGTATTCTGGGGTGGGAGATTGGTGGCGGCCAATTCCTTGAGCCGCAGGTTGCGCCAGCGTACTTGGGTGCCTTTCCGCGATTGATCGTCCTTGATGCTGTGGACCTGCAACGCAATGAACCCGCGCACGGTCATCCCATCCCGGAGATCGGCGCAGGGCGTGCCATTGAGCCAGGTTTTGATCGAGTTTCCAATCGCCTCGACCCGCACGTGATTCCAGGCTCCGGGTTTGAAAATGCGGAGGCCTTGGGCGCTGAAGGTCCGGCCTTGCGGGCCGGTCTCGCCATCGCTCGGGAACAGCCAGCCGCGGCGGGCTTCGTCATAGAGACCGGCACTCCAGAGCCGTTTGCGCGGAACATCGGGGTCGATCTCCACCTGATAGCCATGGACCCGGCCGGCCGGGATCTGGATTTTTCTGCCCTGCCACTCCACTTGCGTGGGGGTGGCGAAACACTCGCTCCGAATCTGCACGCCGGAATTCAACTGGGGGTCCACTTTGAAATCGTACTCGAGGATGAAGTCCCCGTAGGTTTTTTCCGTGCAGAGAAACGTGTTCGGCGTGTTAAGTACCGAAGTCCCCACGATGGTGTCCTGGTCCACCGCATAGGTGGCCTGGCCGCCGCGCCGGACCCAGCCGGTGAGGTCCTGTCCGTTGAACAAATTCACCCAGCCCTCCTCCGCGCTTCGAACGGAAGTTGCCAGCATCGTGGTTATCAGGACTAAAATGGCGGCAGGGCGCATATCTTCGTGGACCGGCAGGGTTGGTGGCCTTCGTGGTTGCGCGTTCGCGGGCGGCGGCCGGGACGTTCGGGAGGCAGTCGAGTGCGCAGATGAAAACCGGAGGCCAGCTGAAAATGAAAGCGGGGAGTGCCGAGGCCCGGCACTCCCCGCCGTTCCCGTGATTTCAGTAAGTCACCAGCCGATAGAATGCCGAGGCATTGGCCGGATTAATCGGGATGCTTGCCGAGTTCAGCCCGCTGCCGGCGACGTCCGTCCAGGGCCCCGAAAGACTATTGATGGAGACCTGTAACTTGTAGACGCCGGTCCAGGAGAAGTTCAGGTTGTTGCCGGTGTGCGTGGCGCCCAACGTCGGGCCCGCAGCGTATCCCGTGACGGTGATCGTGCCCGTGCTGGTCGGGTCAATGCCGGGAGTGCCAGCCCCATAAGTGCCATTGGGTTGTTGAACGCCGTTGATCCAGAGCTGACGCACCGGGGCATCCCCGGAGTAGTTCAGTTTCAACAAGGCATAATTGCTGGTGGACAAACGGTAGGCGCTGTTCGGACTGATCGCACTCGGCCCTTGCACATCCAGCGTGCCGCCTTCGACGGACGTGTCACCGCTGTAAGTAGCCACACAATCATTCCGTAACCCTTGGACACAGTTGGTGACATAGTTGGTCGTCACAACCAGGGTGGTAATGTTGGATTGAATCAGGTTGTAGGGTTGGGTGATGATTTTTCTCAAGGCGAGGATGCCGCCAACGCCGGGGTTGTCGATCAATTGGTAGGGAGCATTACGGCTGGCTTGCTCATTGCCGTAGCCTACCGTCAGGGTCGAGACGGTGCCGACCGCACTATTGTAGATTTTTCCACCGGTTTGTCCGGCCGTCATCAGGGCAATGGTCTGATTGCGCCCATTGAGATCAAGCGCGGAATTGTTTTGAATCCGCAGCGGTCCGGTAAGACTGCCGGTGAGGGTGGGGAGGCCCAGGCTGTGGTTGCCGGCGAGCTTCACAATCGTGCCGCCATCAATGCGCGTTGATCCAGAGTAGGTGTTGTCGCCGGCCAGCGTCCAGGTGGAGCCGGCGGTTCCCGAGATGCTGACGATCCCGATTTGATAGCCGGGCCCTTGCGGAGTGGCCCCGCTGGCGAAGTTGTCACCGGTGAGCACCCCGTTGTTGCCATCGGCGATCACGCCGGAGAAGGTATGGTTCAGACCGTCCATGATGACATTGAGCCCTGCCTGAACGCTGGAGCCGTTGTTGATGATCAAGCCAAAGCCTTCCGGCACCCGGACCACTTCGTTCTTCGGGTCATTGTTGAGATCCAACGTGCCGCCGGTCATGATCATTTTTGTACCCGGGATCCGGGCCCCGATTTGTTCACCGGGCGCGGAAACCCAGGCGCTGCCGTCAAAGGTCGTCCCGAATTTTACTGTCGCACCGGTGTCCAGCGCTTCGATGCTATCGATGGCATGGGCGCTTCCGGCCGTCGCGCCATTGCCGGCGCCGGCCGCCTGAAGGATCACCGTGCCGCCCCGGATCCAGGTGCCACCGGTGTAGTGGTTGGCGTCGGGAACGGCCGCGTCGCCCGCGAGGACCGTGGTGCCAGTGCCTTGAAATTCCAGGCCGGTTGATCCTTCAATGGATACGGCGAGGTGGTTGCTCGTGCCCGCATTGGCCGTGATGATGCTGTTGGTGATATACTTGCCGTTGCCGATAATCGAATAACCGGCCGCGCTGAAGGTCATCTCGGGGGCGTCAATGTCCTCCCCCAGCGAAATGGCGCCGGCCCCGGTTACGCCAAACAGCGCTTTGCCGCCCTGTTGCCAGGTGGTGGGGGAAGTCCAGTTGGCACTGGTGGTGTCCCAGGTGAAATTGGCCGCCGCATTGTTCCAGGTGTTCGGGGGCGGAACGGTGATGGTGCCGGTCCCCGTTATTGGCGCCGTGGTGTTGCCATAAGTGCCGGGTGGCAGCTTGACGCCGTTGATGTAGAGGGCCCGCACGATGGCATCACCCGTGTAATTCAACTGCAGCGTCCCTTGAGTGGTATTCAAACGATAGCGGCTATTGGGGCTGATGGCGCCGGGTTGATCGATGCGCAAGGTGCCGTTGTTGACCACGGTGTCGCCATGATAGTTGTTGGCCGTGCCGTTGAGGTTTTGGAGGGCGACGCCTTCCTTGGTGATGCCGATCAGGCCGGACACCCCGGGCTCGTCGATGAGACTGGAGATGATGCCGCTGTTCGCGGGTGCGGTCAGGTTGGTGCAATTGAAACAGAGCGTGAGGGTCGAGAGCGTGCCGACAGCGCTGTTGGTGACACGTGCGTTCGCACCGGAGAAGAAAAAGCCGGTTTTCTGGCTGGTCCCGTTGAGATCAATGACGCCGTTGTTTTGGATCACCTGCCGGGCCGGACAAAATTCACTGCTGGGCCAACCGAGCGTCCCCGCGCCGCTCAATTGAATGGTGCAGTTGGCCGGTCCGATGCGGATGAACCCAGTGAAGGAATTTGACCCGGCCAAAATGATCGTGCCCGAGCCGTTCTGGAAATCCACTTCCGTGCGATGCGCGAGTTTGCCCGTGATGGGACTGTTGGTGACGGGACCGCCGTCCTTGATGACCCCCGCGAATGTCCGCTCATCACCGTAGCCGGTGAATTTGAGCACGCCGCGAGATAACACCGAACTGTTGAGAATCGTGCCGGTGCCGGACGGCATGGGTACCTGGTTTAGGTTGTCTTCGCCGTCCACGTCAAACGTGCCCCCGGTCAGATTCAAATTGTGGGTCGTGACCACGCTGCCGCCAATCGTGATTTGGCCATTGACGGACCGGTCGTAAAAGTTGGTGCCGTCAACCGTGGCCGGCAGGGTGGCAAACTTTACGATCGCCCCGGCATCCAGCGATTCAATGCTGTCCACGGCGTAATCGCTGCCGCTGGTGCTCGCTTTTTGGTTTCTTAGCACCAGCGTCCCGCTTTTTACGTGCGTGCCGCCGGTGTAGTGATTGCCGGCGACGCCATCATCCATCAACCAGAGGGTGCCCGTCCCCTGGATGTTCAAGCCTTCCGTGCCTTCGATGGTGGTGGCGTTGGTGACCGTCGCGTTGGCCGTGATGGTCGGGATGGTCGGGGTCGTTCCGCTCAGGGTCAGCGCGTTGCCCCCGCCTTGAATAACGTAACCTCCGCTGTTGAACGTCAGGCTGTGGGCCGTGACGGCGGCGCCCAGGTTGACCGTGCCGGCGCCCGTCGCCCCGAAGATGGCGTTGTCGCCATCCACCCAGGTGGCCGGGGACGACCAGTTCAGGCTGGTACCATTCCAGAGAAAATCGGTTGAGCCGTTATTCCAGGTGTTGTCGGCGGCGCGGGTTTGGATCGGTACGAGGGCCGCCAGCATCAGGCTGGCAGCGAGGAGGGGAGTGTAGCTTTTCATGGTTTTTGAGGTTTGGAGTTTTAGTCACTAACGGCGGCTGCGGTGGGCGCTTGCGCGGAGGAAGTTCGCCTCGTTCCCAACCAAAAAAATCGCGGCTGAGACCGGTCGAACCACCAACTGTTCGGGTCGTTCAATTCCTGACTGAAGCGAATCGCCATGTTCCTGAGATCACGCACTACCGGACTGCGACGGTATTTCGAGATAGTCGTGCGCCGCAGGGTTCAGTATTGCGTGTCTGATTATTGCAGATCTTGACGAACTGCCAATACCTCAATTGAGGTATTCGCGGGGGACAAGCCGCCACCCCCCCCCACTGACGGTTAAGGCCTCGAATCGGAAGTCGGAGCCAGGCCGGTGGTTCGTTCCCTTGGCTTGCCGCGGACCGCGGCCGGTCGGGGGGCTCATTCATCGGTCAAGAGCTGCATCCGTGAACGGGGGTTGATCGAACATCTGACCGGCGCCTGCCACCCGCGGGTCTTTGGCCTCCTCCAAGATCTGCATCAGTCTTTTGGAAAGTGCCTGTTTCTGGGCGGCGTAAGCGGGATCGCCGGCCAGATTGTTGACCTGGTCGTGATCCTGGCGCAGGTCGTACAGCTCCTCCGCCGGCCGCTTTCCAAACGCGAACTCATAATGCCATTTCCATTCGGGGTCATTGCGGTGCGCGACCAGCCACGCTTTGGTCGGGCTGGCATCCATGTCGGCGAAAGCAGTGTAGGTGACATCCTGGAGCGCCTCGAACGGAGGAGATTGCGAGGCGGTTATGCCCTTGGGTGAACCCATTGGCCAGCGGTCGGTTGCGAAATTACGGATGTAAACAAAGTCCGGTGTACGGAGCGAGCGCATGGGGTAGGGGAGGTTGCCCTCCCGGGCGGCCGCCACGTGGCGCTCGCGGCCGGTGACCACCCAGTCGCGCGTCGGATCGATCTGCCCGCTTTGGTTGGATTTCAGCAACGGCAGCAAGCTCCGGCCATAGAGACCGCCGGGCGGTTTCACCCCGCCAACTTCCAGGAAGGTCGGAGCGAGGTCCGGCAAGCAGACAAAATCCTCGACAATTCGTCCTCCCTTGCCGCCCGGCACGCGAATCGCCAGGGCCACCGCCACGCCGTGATCGTAGAGGTTGCACTTGCCGGCGGGCACGCCCGGCATGCCGTGGTCGCCACTCAGTACCACCATGGTATTCTGGTTATCGCCGCTGGCTTCCAGCCGTTGGAGAATTACCCCGACGTACGCATCGAACGCCTGACACTCACCCAGGTAATCCGCCACGTCCTCGCGTACTTCCGGAACCTCGGGCAGGAATTTCGGCAGCCGGCCCTTGAGCGATTCCGGGTCGATGCCCCAGAGCTTTTTGCCCGAGCCTTTGACCCATTTGCGATGCGTGGTGGTTGGGCCAAAGAAATAGTGCCACGGCTGGCCGGGTTTGCGGTCGGCGAGAAAGGCGTCAAAGTTGCCGCGCACTTGCGCGAGGATTTTTTCGCGCGCTTCGGCGGGGCTCAATCCCGCTTTAACCATGGGCATTGCATTCACGGAAAAATGCTGCGGGGCGGTGCCCGCTTTTTCGTAGGCGAACTGCTGGCCGCCAAAGGGAGCGTCCTTCGGGGTGCCGGGGCTCCAGACCTTGTAGGTCTTGCCAATGTGATACCCCGCCTCCGCGAGTAATAGCGGGAAGCTGGGGATCGAATGGTCCCAAACCGCACCATTCAGGATGGCCGCCCGGTTGCAATTGAAAAAGTACCGGCCGGACAGAAGCGAGCTGCGGCACGGGGTGCAGGAGGGTGCATTGACGAACGCATTCTTGAACAGCACCCCTTCCCGGGCGATGCGGTCCACGTTTGGAGTTTTGATGACGTCATTGAGTGATGGCCGGCCATCCACCTTCGCGTAACAACTGGCGTAGCGGCCCCAATCGTCGGCGAAACAGAACAGGATGTTCCAGCGGGCTTCCGCCGCGGCCGATAGGCGGGGAGCTGCGCCGGTCAGCGTGAGGAGGGCGACGCCAAGAAGTGCGGCATGATACTTGAACCTTTTTACGATCTCGAAATTCAATGGTCGCGAACCGGTTTCACCTCGCCAGGTGAAGGCTCCGCCTTGCGGACGGAGCGCCGGTCTCTTACCCGGCACGTCGGTAACTGGAGTTTTGCAACGCGCCGGGTCGGAGATCGGCGCTCCATTTGCATACGATTCGGGCATGACGCAATCGGGGTTCAGATTTGCCAGCAGTCTGCGCTTGAGGCCCAACCTCCGCAAGCGGGTTTGCGTTAGAAACCGTAGCCGACGTGAGGAGGCGGAGGGCCTTGCCATCCGACCCCAATCGTCCGGCTGCTTACGCCCGCCGGTTTCCGTATGTCGGATGCTCGGGTGGGCCGGGTTCCGGGCGCGTCACTGACCCGGCTTCGTTCCCTTTGGTCCGGGAACTTTTCGTTCCAACCGCGTGGCCCACTTTTCGTAGGCGCTGCGGAGTTCCTCGACCACCTCAGGTTTCTCCCGGGCCCGATCGTGCAACTCCGTGCGGTCCGCCGCGAGGTCGTACAGCTCCCATTGCTTCGCCGGGTTCAAGGTATCCCACACGAGCTTCCACCGGTCGCGGCGGATCGCGCAATTGCCCGCCCATTCCCAACAATATTCGGCCGTCAACGGCCGTGGTTCGCCACGGAAGACGGGGGCGAGGCTCCGACCTTCGAGCGGCTGGGTCCGGGTGCCGCTGATTTCCGCCAGTGGTTTAGCCCCGGCGATCTCAAGGCAGGTCGGCAGGATATCTATGATGTGCCCTGGCTGTCGTGTCAGCGTGCCCGGTTTCACCTGTCCGGGCCAGCGCACGATGAATGGCGTGCTGATGCCGCCTTCGTTCACCCAGCTTTTGTAACGGCGAAACGGGGTATTTTGCGCCCAGCCCCACGCGGGGCCGACGGCGGTGTAAGTGCTCACGATTCCGGGTTGCTGGGAGGGGTCGCGTCCGCCCGGCTCTTCCGTGCAGCCGCCATTGTCGGAGAGAAACATCACCAGCGTGTTGTCCTCCAAGCCGAGGTCTTTGAGCGTTCCCAGCACATTGCCAATGTTCTGATCCATGCGATCCACCATTGCCGCGTAGGTCGCCATGCGGAGGTCTTCCCAATCCTGATTCGCCGTGGCCCAGGGGTACGCCTTTGCATCGGTGGGGGAGAGTTTCCATTGCGGGTCGAGCAAACCCATGGCGAGCTGGCGGGCGTGGCGCTGGCGGCGTAATTCTTCCCAGCCCATTTTGTATCGGCCGCGATATTTCGCGATGTCCGCCGGCCACGCGTGGAGCGGGTAATGCGGCGCATTGAACGCCAGATGCATGAAGAACGGTTTTCCGGTTTTCGCAAACCGCTGAATGGTCTCACTGGTGTGCGCCGCGAAGTAATCGGTCGTGTAGAAATTGGTGGGAAACGAATGGATCAACTCGTCGTTGTGACCGAAGACCCGCACCTTGCCACCCTTGAACGCGGGATCGGGTTGCGCGGGGTTGAAGAAATTCACCGCGCCATCCATCAGGCCATAGTATTCATCAAATCCGCGGTCGAACGGCCGTTGGGGCGGCTGGTTGCCCAGGTGCCACTTGCCGCTCATGCCGGTTTGGTAACCGGCCGCCCGCAGCGACTCCGCGAGGGTCGGAATCTCGCGCGGAATGCTGTCGCCGTTCTTGCGCGGGTACATGCCCGAGAGCAGGCTGGCGCGGGTGGTGGTGCATTTGGCGTTGTTGTAAAACTGGGTGAAGCGCAGACCTTCCCGGGCGAGCCGGTCCAGGTTCGGCGTCTGAATCTCGCCGCCGTAACAGCCGATGTCGGAATAACCCATGTCATCCGCCATGATGAGGATGATGTTGGGGCGTGGATGAGCGGCGTGGACGGAAGCAATCACAATTGTGGCCAGGGCAAACGCGAAGAGCGTGCGCAGCCGGGACCGGTACTGCCGGCCAGACCAAGACTTCCGGGCCCCGGCGAGAATGGCGGTCATGTCCAAAAAGGATCGGGCGAGCATGGGTATGGGTTTTCCTACGGGTTAGCTTTTTGCCCTTGGGCTCCGCGTTTGGCGCGGCCCGGGGATTTTGCCGGCGCCGACGCTTGCCCTTCTTCTGCTTCCAACCCTTTGGCGGCGCCAATGTCAGCGTGGTTTACCGTGGGCAGCCACTTCGCCAATTCCGCCTTCCGGGAAGCAAATTCGGGTTTGCTGGCCAGGTTCGTCCATTCGTTGGGGTCGCCGCGCTCGTCGTAGAGCTCTTCGCCCCCATCGTGGTACCGGATGTAACGCCAGCCTTCCATGCGAATGGTGTGGTTCATATACAGGTAGGTGGTAATAGCCGGCTGGTCCCATGACGCCTTGGGATCTGCCAGCAGCGAGCGAATGCTCCGACCCTCAACGTGTCCCGGCACTTCGATGCCGGCCAGTTCGCAGAGCGTCGGGTAGATCGACATATAATCCACCGTCCGATCGCAAGCCTGGTTCGGTTTGGTCAATCCGGGCACGACCCAGATGAGCGGCGCGCGCGTCGGTTCTTCCCAGAGCGCAAATTTTCGCCAGTGTTCCTTTTCCCCGAGACTCCAACCGTGATCCGACCAGAAGCAAATGATCGTGTTGTCCCGATAGGCCGATTTCTCGAAGGCATCCAACAGGCGTCCGACCATGGCGTCGCAATACGAAATGGCCGCGAGGTAACCTTGCACCGCTTCCTTCCACCGCCCGCTTGACAGGATTTTGGCGTGGTCGCCCGAACGCCGGGCCAGCTTCACGCCGGCCGGCGGCACATCGTCGAGGTCGTTCTCCAGATGCGGCGGCAGCGCAATCTCCGCCAGCGGGTGCAGAGCGAAGTACTTCCGGGGGACATTCCACGGCAGGTGAGGCTTGTGCAAACCCACAGCCAGGAACAGCGGTCGGTCGTGCGCTTTCTGTAATTGCTCGATGCCGTACTGGACGATCTTCCATTCGCGCAAATCTTCATCGCGACAATCCAGGGGGGCGAACCGGATGCCGCCCACCCCGGTGTCGCCGCGCGGTTCCGGATCTTTGCCGGCATTTTCCAGATAATCGTTCCATTCGCTGCGCCGCTTGTAGGCCTCGTGATAAATCTTGCCCGCACCGCAGACGTAATAGCCCGCCCGGCGGAAGGTGGTGGGCAGGGTCTGGTTTTCCGGCACGACCGTGCGCCAGTCGTTGCGGTTTTCATAGACACCCGTGGTCGCCGGCCGGCGACCGGACATTAACGCGGCGCGCGAAGGATTGCACACCGGCGCGGCACAGTAGGCCCGCGTAAAGTACACCCCCTGGGCCGCGAGCCGGTCGATGTTGGGTGTCTTCGTTTGCGGCTGCCGGCCCAGGTAGCCCACCCAGTCGCGCAAGTCGTCAATGGCTATGAACAACACATTGGGACGTTTGGACGCCGCACTCTCCGCGGCCTGAAGGCCGCCGCCGGACAGGTGAAAAAGCGTCAGGCAAATAACGACGGCGCCGTGACGACGGCACCACCTGGCGCGCTGGGGCACATTTAATTTTTTCATTTCGGCTGAGCCTGCCTGCTCGGGGCGGGTTTGTGCCGCCCTTCGCGTTTGGTTTTCTGCCGGGTATGATGCTGGCCGACGGGATGTTTTGCCCGGCCCCAAGCAAAAGCAACTGGATTAATGTGCCTGGGTGGGTCAATGCCGGTTTCCACCTTGCCTGTGCCAGTCCCTGCGTTTGCGCCGAAAGGCTTCCCTTAAATGCATGTTTACAGCCTCCATCGCCTCGACTAATTTGCAGCGGTAACCCGGCGTCGAAGTAGCCCTATGCCATCCAGTCTGCCAACTGCCGAGCGTCGCAAGCCAGCGAGGGTCGTCGCATTTACCTTGATTGAGCTGCTGGTGGTCATCGCCATCATCGCGATTCTTGCCGCCATGCTGCTCCCGGCGTTGAGCAAAGCCAAAGCCAAGGCGCAACAGACCTATTGCCTGAACAACATGAAGCAAATCGGACTGGGCGTTTCGATGTATGGGACCGATTTCAAGGAGTGCTTTCCCTACTGCAAAAGTTGGGGGCGCGCCTGGGGCAATGATCACGCGCTGGGCACGGCTTATTTGCCTGAACTGCTTCAACCCTACATCGGGCGGAATAACGGCTCCAACCAACCGGTGAACACCAAACCCATCGCCAGCAGTTACGCCTGTCCTTCCGGCCTCGAGGCCAAGGACCCTTTGGTGCCTGGCTTCGCAACGATGGTGAAGGATAACGATTACCTCACGTATGTCTGGAACCACATTTACCTCACCGCCGACCGATCAAGTTATGACGTGAAAAACCCGGTCAGCGGCCGCAAAACCACCAAGGTCGTCAATGCTTCGTCCGCCGTGCTGCTGTGGGAAATGCCATACTGGACGGCGACTGCGGCCCCGCATCGGCTTCGCCAGAATTTTGTCTTTGCCGACGCCCACGCGGCTGCGGAAAAGCGCAACCCCAAAGAGGTGGATTGGTGGGCTTACCACAGCCGGCGCGGTTGGGCGGACAACAACGTCACCGGCCTTCCCTGAGCCCGGTCTGGCCTGGACCGCTTGCCCGCACCGGGGCGGGTCAGGGCGCCGCCGCTTTCCCCAAGAGGAACTCCTCCAGCAGATCGCGGCCGTTCACGCTGAAGACGTTCACCGGCCAGTCCTTTCCATTCACGCGCCGCAACGCGATCTGTTTGCGGCGCAAATCCAGACCCGCTTCCAGCTCGGCCATTCCCGAGGTTGCTTTCACCTGCCAGACGTCGTTGCGCGTGCTTTCTCGCAACTCGATCTGCGTTGCGCGCTTGACGAATGCCGTGAACTCCGCCTCGTCTTTGCACCGGTCCGCGAGCATGACCAACCCACACCGCACGTTGGGCTCGGCCAGCTTCCTCGCTGCCCCGCGATAGTGGTGGACCACCAGCCGTCCGGCTCCGGGTTCGTTGCCATCGAATTCCAACTGCCATGCCGGCGTCTGCCCGGCACAGCCATCGGCGGCGAACAGGCGGATCGCCACGGCGGCCGGGCCTTCGCGCAGCACCACGACCGCATCCGGGCCGGCGGCGAGGGCGAAGGGTTTTGCCGGGTTTACCCTTTTTCCATCAAGCAGCAATTGGTCGGCACGCACCGGCAGCAGGACATTGCTGGCGAGGTTCGTGAATTCACCGGTCGCCGTGGCGGGCGCCAGATCCACCAGCGCGAGCAGAAAGCCCTTTTCCTGCACCGTCGCGAGCCGATGCGGGAGATGATGGGGCTTCCGATGTCCGCCGCGGTCGGCGGCGCGCACCAGACCAAAGGGTGCATCCAGCGCATCCACCACGAAACTGATCAGCGGCAGATTCCGCTCCGAAGCCAGCTCGGCGCAAATCCGCCGGTCTTGCGGCCCGTGATAGGCGCTCGCGCTGCCGAGGGAAACATCCCGGGTGATCCACACATAGCGATCCTGACCCGGCTCCGGGCCGAACTTGGAGCGGACCACGCGTTCCGGCAAACCCGCCAGCCCGAGGATTTCGGCGGCGGGACGGTAGCTGCTCATGCGCGCCACTGTCCAGGTGCGGACGGCGTCGCTCAGGAAAGTATCTCCGGGTGGTTTCGTCCGCAGCCCGGCGAGGTAATAGGGATATTCAATGTTGGTGTCGCTGAATAAAAATCCCTGGTTGTAGTTCCGGCTCGTCGGTCCGGTCATGGTCTGCCGGCCGGCGAAATAATTGGCGGCAAAATCAGCCCAGTAAAAATCCAGCGCAGCTTTCAGCCCGGCCTTCAGCGCGGGGTCGCTCGTGAGATGGTGCGCCAGCGCGAGGCTATCGGCCTGGATCGGCGAATAGGTGGGGCTGTCGTATTCCGGAATGCCGTTGGTCCGGGTAAACGCGCGCCACGTTTCGAATCGGGCCTGGCCCTCCGCGACCGCGTCGCCGTCGTCCATCGCCTGCCCGAGGAGCAGCAGGTTGGCCAGCTTCATCAGGTAAATGTTCGAGTACTTGACCGGGACACTATGCCGCCGGATGGCCGTGATCGCCGCGCGGATGTGCGGCTCCGCGTCCTGTTTGAACGATTCGGATAACTTGGCGCCGTGCCGCAGCAGGATCACACCCACCGGTTGCATGGTGAACTCGATGGCGTTGGGATCCTTGATTTCCGGATGGCCCTGCTGCCAGGGCACCGTGCCGTAGCCAGGCGACGCCGGATCCATGTCCTGCAAACCGAAGGCGTGGCGCACCAATTTCTCCGCGCGGGCGGGTTCGTCGCCGAGTTCCAGCCGGCCCAGGGCAGCGGCCGTCAGTTGGCGCACGGAGGGTTGCGGGTTCGGCCGGGCGAGACCTTCCTCCACCGAGCGGCAACCGGCCGCGACGCGCGCCGCGACCACTGCGAGGCGTTCGGCCTCCGGCAAGGCAGCGGGGTCCTGGGCGCCCGCCACGCCGACCAGCAATCGCCAAAAGCAGCCGGCAAGCAGAAGTCCGTGTTTCATGAGCGGCGGCTCCGTTGGCGCGACATTCTATTTCAGCACCCGGCCGGAGAGTCTGGTCCCGGCGGGCACGATCGCGACGCTCGTTTCATTTTCCAATGCCAGGGTTAGTTTGCCTGCCGTTACCGGAACACTCGCTTGCAACGGCACGCAGCCCTCCCGCGTAATTTGGTAGAGGTCCACACGCTTGACCTTGCGCCAGTCCTCGGGCATTTGCCACACCTTGTTCCCGTACCCCGACCGGCTGTAGGCGATGATTTCCTTCCGGTGCCACAGGGCTGGAACGAAAAGATCATCGTCCTCCCGCAGGACGAAGTCGCCTTGGCGGATGATTCGTTTTCCCGCTTCGGTCCGGGCGATGACTCCCTCGCCATAGAACAGCGTGTCGTTGGCAAATTTCACGCGCTCCAGCCGGCCCAGGTAATACCACGGCAGGGTCGTGCGACAAAACATGCCCAGGAAGCCGGGCATGTTATCCTTGTCGCGCTGCCAGATTTCCTCTCCGTGCATGCTCGAACCAAAGCGGAAGTCCCCATCGCCGCCGCGGTCGGTGCGGCCCCGCGCGCCCAGGCATTCCGGGATCTCCATCGGGTTCCAGGAATACCACCAGGACATCGGTTGCAGTCCTACGAAGTGTTCTCCCGGCGGGTGCGCCCAGCCGGTGCCTTCGCCGGTCACATCAAAACCGCGCGCCCGCCAGTAATGGAAAATCTTGCGCTGGGTTTCGACGTATTTCTCCGGCGTTAATCCGCCATTCTTGGGCTTCGCATGCCAGGGGCTGATCGGTTTGCCGCCCTCCCGATTGGCAATGAAGACATCCACATGAATCGTATGCCCCGCCTTGAGTTCGGGGATCATTTGGATGAGACCATCGATGCGTCGCTGTGCAAGGCCGGCTTCCCATTCCTTGGGATACACCACGTTATACATTTCCTCGCCCTTCATCTGGATTCCGGCAACCAACAGTTCGCCGTTCGCGTCCCTGGCCAGACAGTCCTTGGCCACGTACTCCTCCCAGAGCGGACTTTGCCGGTAGGCATCCACCATGTTGAGGTGCAAACTCACGGTCGTGTTGAACTTTCTGCCCTCGCGGATCAGCCAGCGCAGACTTTCGAGCGCGGTGGCGTCCTGCTCCCGCTTCAACTTTGGATTCACTTCATCCCAGGCCGGATATCCGTGGTCGTGCCCGCCTTTTTGCCAGCCGACGAGGTAAAAAATTTTCGGCATTCCCCGCGTCAGATTGTCGGTCTGCCGAATGACCTCCCGGGCCTCCTCAAAGGTGCACAGGACGTCGTGGGGCTTTTGAAACAGGGGCTCTTTGGCCAGCCGTTCAACCGGTTCCCCCTCCATGCCGAGAAAGAGCTTCAGCACCAGGGTCTGGTGATAGTCACGAAAGAACGGCGCCACCACGACTTCCGTGCTGGCCGTGAATGTTTTTCCGTCCTGCACAACAGCCGCCTCGATCGTCGCAATGCCGCCCTCGGTGGCCACCACTCGGTCGCCGTGGATGCTGGCGACTGGAACATTGCCGCTCGCGTTCTTCGTCCGGGCCGTGAACGTTGCCGCGGAATTCGGGAGCCGGGCGGTGGCCCCATCCTTGTAGAATGCCGTCAGGGTCAGCCGGCCCGTGGTGTTCGTCTTGCGCAATGGCGTCAGCACCTTCGGGTCAACGGCAACGCTGATTCGTTCCAAAGTTCTTGTTCCGCTGGATGCGGCGTGCGTTAGGACGGCCGGCCCCATCAGCGCGATGTTGAACAGCAGCACCGTGACAAGGTTTCGCCGGTGCCGTTGCCGGGTTCGAAGTCGCTTTGAATTCAAGGTGTCATCCTACTGGTTGAATCAGCCATTGCCCTATACCTCATTTGAGGTATTCCGGCGTTGTTTCCGCGGGCAGCTGCGCGGTGAATCTTCGCCCGCCTCAGGCGAGTATGCCTTGAATCACCTTCCCGTGCACGTCGGTCAGGCGGCGGTTTATGCCGTTGTGATAGAAGGTCAGTTTTTCGTGATCCAGTCCGAGCAGATGCAGGATCGTGGCGTGGAAGTCGGGGATGGTGACTTTGTCCCGGGCCACAAAATATCCGACCTCATCCGTCACGCCGTACCGAAAGCCTTTTTTAACGCCCGCCCCGGCCAGGAAGCAGGTGAAGGCGGTTGGATGATGGTCGCGGCCGGGCGAATCGATTCCCTGCGTGACTGGCCCGCGGCCAAACTCCGTGGCCCAGACAAACAATGTGTCCGCCAACATCCCGCGTTGCTTCAGGTCCTGGATCAATGCGGCCACGGGCTTGTCCATTGTGGCCGCCTGCGTGTCGTGATTTTCCTTGAGGTTTTCGTGGCCGTCCCAGTTGATGCGCGGGCTGCCGAAAGCGCCGCCATTGAAGATCTGCACGAACCGCACGCCGCGCTCGAGGAGCCGCCGGGCCATCAGGCAATTCCGGGCGAAACCCTTGTTCGCGTCTTCCCCCAGGCCATACAGCTTTTTCGTTGCCTCGGATTCGCTTTCGAGATTGGTCGCTTCGGGAATGCTGACCTGCATGCGGGCGGCAAGTTCGTAGGAACGCAGCCGGGCGGCGAACGCTCCGTCGCCCGGATTCGCTTCCGCGAACTCGCGGTTCATGGTGGCGAGCAGCTGCATGTCCTTGGTGCGGGTACCCGGCGGAAGGTTGGCGGGCGTGTTCAGGTCCACGATGGGTTCCCCGGAGTTGGTCCGAAATGGCACGCCCTGGTGATTCGCCGGGAGGAAGCCGGAAGTCCAGTTGATGGAGCCGCCCGCGATCAGCCCGCGCGGATCGGGCAGCACCACGAAGGCCGGGAGGTTTTCGTTCTCAGTCCCCAGGCCGTAGCTCAACCACGCGCCCATGCTCGGAAAGCCGTTCAGCGTGAATCCGCTGTTCATCTGGAACGTCGCCGGCGTGTGGTTGTTCGTCTTGGCGAACATCGAATGGATGAAGCACACGTCATCGACGCAGCCCGCCAGATGCGGCAGCAGACTGCTTACCCACGCGCCGCTCTGTCCGTGCTGGCGGAACTCGTACACGCTCTTCATCACCTTGCCCGGCTGGCCAAAGAAACCGAGGTTCTCGCCCTTGCCTTCGAGCGTTTTGCCGTGCAGGCGCTCCAGTTCGGGTTTGTAGTCGAAGGTGTCGAGGTGGCTGACTCCGCCGCAGCAAAAAATCTGCACCACGCGCTTCGCCTTGGGTGCGAAATGTGGCGGACGCGCCGACGGGGCCGGGGCGGGTCCCGCCGCGCGGGCCTGTTCGCGGTCCAGCAACCAGGCCAGCGCGATGCCGCCGAGACCGCCGGCGGTGTTCCACAGGAAATGCCGCCGCGAGAGCAGGGGGGAATCGCCCTGCGGGTCAACCAACGATTGGCGGTCCATATTCAATGACAGGGAACCATGAAGGAATCAAATGGTCCAGTCTGCGAACCGTCACGGCCGAATTTTTCAACCCGGGGCGGAAGCGATCCTGGTTTTCCGCGAGGAAGCCTCCATTGGCGTTGTTGAACCCCAACGGCCCAGGGCTTTAAAGCAGCGATGATTGGTTGCTCACGCATAGTGCTGGCGATGGTTGGAGTTTTGCATCGTACGATCTCAGTCGGCGAGCAAATTTTGCGGGTTTAAGCGTCCTCGAGACCTGGCTGTGAGGTTGGGTATCCGTTTCTCCTTGGCGACGGGCGCAAGTTTCTCCGCTGCAAGATGGGTCACAGGAAATCCGCGATTGCCTCCGGCGGATTGCGCGGCTTAAATCAACGCATGACCACCGCAAATTCCAACGCTCAGCCGACGGCGGCTCGGGGACGCTTTGCCTCGACGCATTGGAGTGTGGTCTTGGCCGCGGCCCGGACGGCTTCGCCTGAAGCTGCGGCCGCGATGGAGAAATTGTGCCATGCCTACTGGTATCCCCTTTATGCCTACCTGCGTCGCAGCGGGCATGCGACGCACGCCGCCCAGGATCTGACCCAGGAGTTCTTCGCGACCCGCATTGTCACGCGGCGCATTTTCCAAGGCATACAACCGACAGACGGCCGGTTTCGTTCGTGGCTGCTGACGAGTCTGCAGAACATGGTGCGGAACGAATGGCAGAAAGGGCAGGCTGCCAAACGCGGGGGCGACCATCCGCATTGCTCGCTCGATTTCAATTCGGCCGAAGGCCGCTACACGGCCGAGCCAGCCCACGATCTGACTCCCGAAAAGCTGTATGATCGCAGCTGCGCCACCGAGTTGCTGAAACTCGTCGCTGATCAAATCCGGGAAAAGTATCGTCAGGATGGCAAAATCGAGTTGTTCGAGGAGATGAAGATGTTCCTTCCCGGCGCGCACCGCACCCGGTCGCACGCCGAAGTCGCGGCGCGCTTGGGGAAGAGCGAGGATGCCGTCAAGATGGCCGTCAGCCGCCTCAAACAGGAATACGGCCGGCAATTGCGAGCCGAGGTCAAACGGATCGTAAACGATTCTGAGGCGGTTGACGCGGAGTTACGGCATCTCCTGGCGGCGCTTAAAGATTGAAATAATCTTGTTACCCGGCGCCGGGATTTCTGTTTTGTCAGGGTAGAGGGCAAGCTTTTCGGTATGTCTCAAGATCGGATTTGTTCGGAGTGCGGCGCGACGATCAGCGAAGCGTCGGCCGATGGGTTTTGCCCGCAATGCCTGCTGGACCTGGCGCTTCAGGCGAAAGGGGAGACCGTGGTTGAAACGCTCCCGGAGAACAGTTGCACCACCCACACCGGCCGCGTCTTTGGCAACTACGATGTGCTCGAACAAATCGGTCAAGGTGGCATGGGGGTGGTTTACCGGGCGCGGCAGCGAGGCTTGGGCCGGGTGGTCGCGCTGAAGCTCATGCTCGCCGGTTCGCGGGCCACGGAGGCGGAGATCAAACGATTCCACACCGAGGCCAAGGCGGCGGCCACGCTGAAGCATCCCCACGTCGTCGCCATCCACGAGGTCGGCGAGCACGAAGGGCAGCATTACTTTTCGATGGACTATATCGAGGGCCGGAGCCTCGCCGAGGTGGTCCGCCGCACGCCGCTGCCGGCGGCACGGGCCGCGCGTTATGTGAAGCTCATCGCCGACGCCATTCACTACGCGCATGAGCGCGGCGTCCTGCACCGTGACCTTAAGCCGCACAACGTGCTCATTGACGCCCAGGACGAGCCACGCATCACCGACTTCGGGCTGGCGCGCCAGATCGATGTGGAATCCGATCTCACCATCTCGGGCGCCGTGCTCGGCACCCCGAGCTACATGCCGCCCGAGCAGGCCGCGGGCAAACGGCGGGAGATCGGTCGCGCCAGCGACGTGTATTCGCTCGGCGCAATTCTTTACGACCTGCTTACGGGACGCCCGCCGTTCCGCGCTGAGACCCCACTGGACACCCTGCGTCAGGTGATCGACACCGAGCCGGCGCCGCCCCGACTGGTCAATCGCAAAATCCCGCGCGACTTGGAAACGATCTGTCTCAAATGCCTGGCCAAGACCCCGGCGCAACGTTATGCGTCCGCCCAGGAATTGGCTGATGACTTGGGCCGCTTTCTCCGGCAGGAGCCGATTCACGCCCGTCCGGTCAGCAGCCTGGGTCGAGTGTGGCGTTGGTCCCGAAGGCAGCCGGCCCTGGCGGGTATGGCCGGAGCGGTTGGCGTGCTGTTCCTCCTGCTTGGCGTGGCCGCGTTCTTACTTCGCCACGACGTCGGGGTGGGTGTGCTCGACAATGCCCAGGCTAAAGCGGGGTGGGTCGCGGGTGAATTGCTTCGTTTACGCCTGGTGGTTCATGGCATGGCGTCCAGTCCGGAACTGGCGAAATTGATCACGGCCAACGATCTGCCGGCGCTCACGACGTTTCTGGCCGGCCGGTTGGGGCCGCCGAACGCGAATTTGCCGTCCTGGATCCGCGGCCAGAACTGGGTGATCATGACGAATGGATGGACGATGCTGCGTTGGCCGGAGCCGGGGAAGGAACGGAATCTCCTCCAGGATCGTAGCGCTCGCGACTACTACGCGGGGGCCTTGGCGCGAGCCGAAGTCCCCGGCATTGATGCGGTGCATGTCTCACAGTTGTACCGGAGCGCGGAGGATGACCATTACAAATTTGGCGCCAGTGAGGTGGTGCGGGACGCGAAGGGGACGGTGGTCGGAGTTTTGGCGCTCATGTTGCGCCCCGTGAACCTGGCGGAAGCCCTCGGGACGGCGAACGACCGAACCAAGACGGTTATCTTTGGGGTGTGGGATCAATCGACGGAGCTTGATCCCCAGGATGCGCGCGCCGAAGGGGGAACGAACCAACCCGAATTCGTCATTTGGTATCATCCGGAGTTTGGGACGAACAACGTTGTCGAGCCAGCGTCTAACCCCTTTCTTCCGGAGTTGTTGCCGCTCACGACTTCAAGGCGACTGCCGCCCGACCCCTCCGGCGTGATCCAGACGCGAATGGATTGGTTTTATCACGATCCCATCGCCCGGCGGCAGCCTAAACTGACGGGCATCTGGCTCGGCGGTTTTGCCCGGGTTCCGGATACGCCGTTCGTTGTGTTGTCTGAGTCGCGCGACCGCGTGGCCGATGCGTTCGCCACGGCTGGGCTCATGACCGCCCTGTTAGGATTGATTCTTCTCGTATTGGGGCTGATTCATCGAAGGCGAATCGCCCGGACGGTACCTCCTGGTCAGTCATAGGCGATTGCAGGCAACATTGTAACGGACGGTCAATTATCCCACGGGGCAAGTCCGATCAAAAACCGGGTCGTGTGTCCCGCTTGCCGGCGGACAGTTTGCGGACAACGTGCGCAGTCCGGGCAATTGAATCCGTTTCAACGCAAAGGGGCGAGGCCGCAAAGCATTTCTACCGCGAACCACGCGGACCACGCGAAAGAAATTGCCGCAACAGAACGCAGGGAACGCAAAACATTCCTTCTCCGCACCTGGTGGGGAGAAGGTGGCGCAGCCGGACGAGGTGAGCCGCTGTTGAACGCCAATTCGGTTTTCGCGATCGCCCGGGCATTGCGCGTCAATTTTTCCTGTTACCTTCCGCCCGATCCTCGGTTGCAAGGGGTGGATGAACACTACGATCAATCGGACGCTTGATATTGAAGGGACGCAATTCGCTTGCGCCGCGGCAACCGCTAGAATGGCCCTCTCCGCCGCTTGTATTGGACTGGGGATCTTCCTCTGGCCCTTGAGGGAACACACCTTTTGGGGGTTGGATTCTCCGGACGCGATAGGGGGTGCTTGGATCTTCTCGAGCATACCTTGGTTCATAGCTGCGATCCTGCCCTACAAGGCGCACACATTCTTGGATTTTGCCAGCGGCCAGATTGTTACGCTCAAGTATTATGGCTGGTTTCGCACCTCCGATCGCCGCCGACCATTGACCGACTTTGACCGCATCGTCGTGCGACATGTCTGCCATCCCGGTGGTGAAGGGCCGGATACTTTTACCGGCAGCGTTGGATTGAAACCGACGGACGGAGAAACGGTGTTTTGGCTCAAGGAATTCCCCACGACAGAGGATAAAATGCCTCGGGAAGCTTACGAATTCGCCATCGCGCTCCAGACGAGGTTGCGCTTGCCCATGACCTTTCTCGGACTGGAATTCCTGGATTTGGAGAAGACCAAATTCCTCCAATCCATCACGCCGCCAGAAACCGACCTGGCGTCACGCACTGTTGGAAATTCACGCCGCTCTGGCGCCGGGTTGTCGCTCGCTTAACTGTCAGCCATCATGAAGCCACGCCGAAAAATCTCCACCACCGACTGGCTGGCGGCGATCGTTATCGCCGCCCTGTTCCTGCTCCCCCTGTGGCTTCCGCACGCCCCGATGTTTGCCCAAGTGCCGATTGCCATTCTCGTCACTTTGGTCATTCTCTTTGGTGCGGCCTCGGCCTTACGCAACCGCTGGCGCTTGTCGCAGAACACAGGGCAGTTTCTCGGTTACTATCTCCGCCTTGTTGCGGTTGCCCTTGCCATCGTCGTTGCGTTCCTGCTGCTAATGGTCTTCGTCAGAGCGAGGTTGTAGTTTACATGAAGACATCAACGACAACGGCCTTAGCCAACCCTTATCAAACCATGCTCACAATTTCAAAGTGCCCCGGCTGTGGATCCGAGCGGCTTCTCGACGGAAAGATGGATGCGTCGTTTCTTGTGCCCGATCCAGTCTTCAGATTCACCTTCGATGACAGTCCGTGCGTTGGGCTCTCCTATAACGTTGGTACGGCATGCCTGGACTGCGGCGTCGTTGTCGGCCAGGCGGATCCTCTGGCATTGCAGAAAACCGCCAAGCGATGGATGAGAGATAAAATCAAAAAGCGAGCTCTACGCCTGGAGTGAAGGCCTGCCAAAATCCACAACCACAACGTGACGATGTTCAATAAATGCCCGCACTGCCAGGCCGGGGTACCAATCAGCACCGGCTGCTGCCCGAGTTGTCGGCGCTCTTGGGCCGGCGAGACCTGTGACCCAATGACCTTGTCTATTCGAGGGGCGACCACCACCAAAACGGAAATCAGCCTGAGAGTTGGTGCGGCGGTCACTCTCCTGGCCTTGGGAGTCTTCTCATTGTATTTGCTTAAAACGGGAAGTTCATTGGGTGTTCCAGGTGATGGCTCCCGTGAAGCTTGGTATTTTACGATGGCCTTCTTCTGCCTCCTCTTGGCTCCGTTTTTACCTTCTTGTAGTGAGCATACCTACCTCGATTTCGCTGGACGTCAGATCATCACCGAAAAGAATTATGCGTGGCGCAAAACAATTACGAACTGCCGGCCTTTGACCGATTTTGGCCACATCATGGTGCGCCATTTGTGTCACCCGGATGAAGGGGGATACACCTATACGGGCAGCGTCGGATTGAAGCCCGTGGATGGAGGCTCAATCCTTTGGGTCAAGGATTTCGATACAAATGAGGACAAAGTCCCGCCGGCTGCGGAAGAGTTTGCGAGCCAGTTGCAAAAGTTGACTGGATTACCGTTGTCCGGTCTCTGGGTTGGAGAATCCGGATTTGCCAATCGCCTGCCTCAAGCGCCTCCCTCAGGGAAGGATCAGGGATCATCGGGGGCGCGCGTGCGGGGCTGAAAATTCAAAAGGAACCATGGATTATGCTGCCAGATAAAGTAACCAAGACGAACACCAGGGTGGCCGCCGGCTTCGTCCGCCAATGGGTCGGATTGCTTGGAGCGTTTGCCATTCTTGCCGGCTGCGGTTTGTCTGACGACTCCCAAAAGCGAGCGCAGATAGATTGCCTAAACCATCTCAAGCAGTTGGGCGTTTCCGCCGTCATAGACGCCAAAGATCACGAAGACACCGTTCCACGCGACTTCTTGTTCCTCACCAATCACACGATATCTCCGACCGTGCTGCTCTGCCCAATTGATCCGGCTCGAAAAGGGCGTGGAGTTTCGGCGCCGGAACAGCAACTGTCACCAGCCCAGTTGTCGGCTACCAACATCAGCTACCAACTGGTGTCCCCGGGGGCGAAGTTGATCGCGTCCAACTACCAAGCGCTTGTCAGATGCCCCTTTCACCGACAGGTAAGTTATGTGGAAGGTTCGCAAATAAAGGCAAAATCAGAGCAAAGCCGTCAGCCGGTGGCCGATGTCCCGGTTCAACCGCTTCAAGCGGGGTTGACTCCGCATCTCACCGAGGCGGTCAAGCCGGCACGCCTTGCTTCCGGGGAACTTCAGCAAGAATTGACTCGCCGGCTGAACCGTGAGGAACTCGCCCTGGTGATCAATCCCATCGAAATCAACTCCGCAATGAAGCACTGGGCTCATGAAATTGCGAGCTCCGCCACGAATGACGTCCAGCGCGCTCGTTTGCTATTTGAGGCTTTGACAAACCGGGCGCGAGGTTCGGGCAACGGAGGCACGCGCACCGCCCAAGAAGTCTTCGAAGCCTGGGGTGATCTGAAACAGTCCTTCTCCTGCCAGGAATCCGCGAGGCTGTACCTCGTCCTGGCGCGAGAATTGGGAATCGAGTCCTACTATGTGCATTTGGAAAGGGATGACGAAGGGAAATCGGTCAATCATGATCATGATTGTGCGGTCGTCTTCCTGAATGAAGGCGCCTTGTTGATTGATCTGACTCACCATGGATTCGGGGTTTCGCCCAAGGAATTCAAGGTCTTGAACGATCTCGAAATGACGGCCCACCATACGATGCAATGGCGGAACGACGGGAGGAATGTTGCACGATGCCAGGCTGGATTGAAGCTGCATCCTGCTTTTGCCTGGGCGCATCTGGCGCTGGCAAAGGCTTTGGTGATGGAAGACCGCGCGGCTGAGGCCCTGCCACAGATCGAACGCGCGCTGACCTTGGAAGCAAACCGCTGGGATGCCCATCTGCTTCGGGGCCTGGTTGCCGGTCAGGATGGCGACCCGTCCCGCGCCCGATTAGAACTGGAAAAGGCCCGCTCGTTGAATCCAGAAAACCCTGAAGTCCACTTTCGGCTGGGAGAAGCACTGGTCGATCTTCGTCAATGGGAAGTTGCCTTGGAATCCTTTCGCATCGCTTTGCGCTTTGACGATCAATGCCATGATGATCTCATTGAGAGTGCCCGGGAGAAAATTGCTGAAATCGAAGAAACATTAACGGCCGTGTCTGGCGACACCACAGCGCTTGCTGCGCTTCGGAGCAAAGCCGAGGCCGGTGACCCAGTGGCCCAAAACAATCTCGCTCTCTATTTGTCAAAACAACCGGATCCCAATTACTCCGAAATCGTCAAGTGGCTCTCCCGCGCAGCCGAAAAAGGCTATGCGCCGGCCCAAAGCGCACTGGGCTACCAGTATGCGATCGGAAAAGGAGTTGAGATGAACCTGGAAATGGCGATCGACTGGTACCGCCGCGCCGCGGAGCAGGATCATCCCGAGGCCCTTTACCGATTGGCGGGGATCTATGTTCAAGGCAAAGGAGTCGCCGCCGACCCCCAAGCCGGATTGAAGTGGGGACGCCGGGCGGCGGAATGCGGCCATGCCAAAGCTCAGTTTTCCTTGGGCATGGATTATTATGAGGGAACACTTCTCAAGCAGGATTTCGTCGAAGCCCACAAGTGGGTGAGCCTCGCCAAGCGATCTGGGTATTCTGAAGCCAATCCTCTACTTCGGGAGATCGAGCTGTTTATGGCTCCGGAGCAAATCGCCCAGGCGGAGCGACTGGTTCGGGAATTCAAGCCGCGCAAGACACCGGCCCCGGGCGTTTCTCCCTCGGGCCTGCCGCTCAAGCCTTGAGCAACTCAGAATGACCACTCGCAACCAACGCAGTCTTTACTTGCTAGCGCCAGCCCTCTTGTTGATCGCTGCGGGCGTGGCGCTCGGTTTGACGCTTTCGATCTGCCTTGGGCTGATTTTGGCCGCGCTCGTTGTTCGATACCGCAAAGAACCGGCCGCCTGGGAATACTTTTGCTTCGTTGCGCTGGCGCTCGCGGTGGTTGCTTGGAACGTTGCCACCGATTCCAAGACTTCCCCCTTGCTCGGTGCCATTCCGTTGATGTTGTCCTACGTCTTCGATTATCTCGATGAACGGAGACAGAAACGTACCGTGGCTGCGGAGGCAACCGTGACCGTAGGGGCAAGTCATGGCGGGAGGCTTACCGAATCAAGCGCTCCACCGAATGGCGGCCCGGTCAGGTGCTTGGAAAAGTCGCGAGTCGCTGAGGGGACGCCATCGTTGAGCTGATTCGTTGGCCGCGCACGCCATGCCCAATCCACAACTCATTTCGTTCGTCATCCCGGCCTGGAACGAGGAATCCGTCCTCGGGCCAACCCTGGAAGCGTTAGCTGTCGCCGCGCGGCGACTGGACTTGCCCTCAGAGGTCATTGTGGCAGACGACAGTTCTACGGACCGCACGGCGGAGATTGCGCGTCAGCACGGCGCACGGGTGGTCTCGGTCCAGCACCGCCAGATTTCAGCCACGCGCAACGCCGGCGCTCGCGAGGCGCGAGGTGACTTGCTCATCTTCATCGACGCCGATACCATCGTCACACCGCAAGTAGTGTGTGCCGCCGTCGAGGCAGTGCGCACCGGGGCGGTGGGGGGCGGTTGCGCCATTCGCTACAGTGGCCGCCTTCCCGCCTACCTGCGAGTTTTCATCCCGATAGAGGTATGGTTTGCTCAAAAGATGCGCATGGCCTTCGGATGCTTCCTTTTCTGCACCCGCGAAGCGTTTGACGCCGTCGGCGGCTTCGACCCGACAATCTACGCGACGGAGGAGGTCACCATGAGTCTCGCTCTGCACCGACAAGGGCGATTTGTCTGCCTGCGCGAATGCGTCTCTACTTCGGGTCGGAAGCTGAGGACGCATTCCACCGCCGAATGGTTCATTCAGATTTATCGCATCACCTTTGCCCGTCAGAGATACATTCGCGACCGCGCCGCGATGGGAGTGTGGTATGGCGAGAGGCGGCCTGACCCTGAACTGACCAACCGGTAATACGGACAATCGGACCCGAACGCGGCCTCCATGCACCACCTAAGAGCTTGTTTGAGTGCGCCGTGGAAAGGCGCACTCAAACAGGCTCTAACAAGATCACGGGTGCCAACCGCCGCGGCCCAACCGCTATCGTTTCCTGATCCGATCGGGGCTTGCGATGGCCTCATCTGGTTTGCAGTTTTTCCTTGTTACCTTTTGCCCGATCCTCGGTTGCAAGGGGTATATGAACACTGTAACTGATACCGATATGCAAATGCTTGAAGAAGCCGCTGACGTCGCACCGTGCCCGGGTTGCGGCGATCCCGCGGGCGTGCCGGCATGGAAAGATGACATGATGGGAGACAGCGTTTTCCAGTTTGAGAAAAGAAAAACGGAGTGGTGGCGCTTAATTCAACGTAACCGCCATGCTAACGACTGCATCGTTGTGCCGGATCACCTGCATTTCTGCCTCCGCTGTGGAC
>CAZIJO010000055.1:0-27811 GCA_964539515.1 uncultured Bifidobacterium sp.
CAGGCATTCGCGAATCAGGGTGCTCTTGCCGGAGCCACTCACACCGGTCACCAGCACCAGCCGGCCCAGTGGAAAATTCACCGTCAGGTTTTTCAGGTTGTTCGCTTTGGCACCGCGAAGCGTCAGCCAGCCTTTTGGACCCGCCGACGCGAGGAGACGGATTTTCGAACTCGTCTTTGCCGCCGTGCGCCTCCTCACGTCGGCGGCTACGGCTCTGCGCTCCCCGCGGGCCGGAAACTGTTTCACCGACCGGAGGCACTGTCCTGTGACCGATTCGGGATGCCGGGCCAGCTCGGCGAGGGTCCCGGCGGCGACAATTTGTCCACCGTGGACGCCCGCTCCCGGGCCGAGATCGATGATGTGATCCGCCTGCTGCATCGTGGCTTCGTCGTGCTCCACTACAACGATGGAGTTGCCGCGCGAACGGAGCTTTTTCAGAACTGAAAGGAGTTGCTCATTGTCGCGGGCATGCAGTCCGATGGTTGGCTCGTCCAGCACGTAGAGCACGCCGTTCAGATTTGAGCCGAGCTGGGCCGCCAGCCGGATGCGCTGGCTTTCGCCCCCGGAAAGCGTTGGAGCGCCCCGACCGAGCTGGAGGTAGCCGAGGCCGACCTCGGCGAGGAATTTGAGCCGCTCGGAGATTTCAGGGAGAATGTCGCGGGCGATTTGGGCGGCCCGGCCCGTGAACCGCAGTTTGCGGACGAATTGAAGCGCCGCGGCCACGTCCAGCGCGGAAAAGTCGACAATGGTGGGAGCGCCCGTTCCTGCCGCCGCCAACTTCGAATAGGGTCGCGCCCGACCCGAGGCGGCAGCTGGCGATCCGATTCGCAACCGCACCGCACGGGCCAGCGGATTCAAACGTGCGCCAAGGCAGGCGGGACACACCTCTCGTTCCTGAGCCCAGCTCCACCAGCTTTCCTCGATGGCATCGGCATTCGCCCCGCGATCCACATCCGGGAGATAGAACAGCTCTCCGAAGCCGCGGCATTCGGGACACCAGCCTTGCGCGGAGTTGTAACTGAAATTCTTCGGGTCGAGCATGGCGAAGGAACGATTGCATTTCGGGCAGGCCCGTTCCGTGGAGTGCACGGTCAGCTGGCCCTGGGCATCCAGCGCGAACAAAGTCCCGCGCCCGAGCTTGAGGGTTTCCTCGATGAGCCGCTGCGGGTTTGGAGTTTCACTTGGCACCGGGCTTTTCCCCTTTGCCCCGCCGCGTGAACGCGCGACTCCCGACCCCAGGACGCCGACCGCGATCTCGACATCGTGCTCGCGGAACCGGTCGAGCCGGAAGGGTTTGCCGGTCGCGAACAGCTTTCCATCGGCGCGGATCTGCTGGTAGCCGTGTTTGGCGGCCCAATCGGCGACATCAGTATGAAAGCCTTTCCGGTTCCTCACAATGGGGGCAAGCAACAGGAGGTGGCCGCGGCGTTTGAGTTCGGATTGGAGGTGCTTGCTGAGTTCGTCGCGCGTCTGGGCTTCCACGGGTAACTGGCAGTCCGGACAATACTGGGTGCCAAGACGTGCAAACAGCAATCGGATGAAATGGTAGATCTCTGTCACCGTCGCCACGGTGCTTTTGCCGCCGCCGCGACTGGTGCGTTGTTCGATGCTGACCGTCGGCGGAATACCGGTGATCAAATCCACCTCGGGCCGCGACAGTTGCTCCACGAACTGTCGCGCATAGACGTTCATCGAATCCAGAAACCGCCGCTGCCCTTCGGCAAACAACAGGTCAAACGCCAGCGTGCTCTTGCCCGATCCGCTGACGCCGGTGATGACGACGAACTGGTCGCGAGGAATTGCCAGCGAAAGGTTCTTGAGATTATGTTCCCGCGCCCCGGTGATGGCAATGGCCGCTGTTGAAGTAGAAAGACGAAAATCAGGGCTTTTGGCCGCGAGGTTTCGCCTCCTCCCGTCGGTGGCGACATTGCGCAAGGCGTCGCGCAGAAACTGCCCGGTATGACTCGACGCACACTTCGCTACCTCCTCCGGCGTTCCCTGCGCCACGATTTCACCGCCGCCGTCGCCGGCTTCCGGACCAAGGTCGATTACCCAGTCCGCACTTTTGATCACGTCGAGGTTGTGCTCGATGACGAGGACGGAATGGCCCGCATCCACGAGGCGTTGGAAAACCTGGAGCAGCACCCGCACGTCGTCGAAGTGCAGGCCGGTGGTGGGTTCGTCGAAGAGAAATAATGTAGCAGCCGACGTGCGTCGGCTCTTGCCTGAATCGGGATTCGATTTGAGTGGACTCACGTCCGCTGCTACAGGGTGTTGAGTGGCTTCCGCCAGATGCCGCACCAGTTTTAACCGCTGGCTCTCGCCCCCGGAGAGCGTGTTGATTGGCTGACCGAGGCGGAGATAGCCGAGGCCAACCTCCTGCAACAACTTCAAGCTGGTGCGGGCGCGCTGCGCGGGCTTGGAATCAAGGAAGCCCGAAAGGAAATCGATCACCTCGTCGACCGTTGCTTCGAGCAGGTCGCCGATGGACCAGACAACGGTCGAGGGTCTGGCGCGCGAAGTCTGGCTCTCGACTCTCGACCTTCTACTCTCGACCTTCACCTCGAGAATATGCTGCCGATACCGGCGTCCGTTGCATTCCGGGCAGCGGATAAAGACGTCGCTGAGGAATTGCATCTCGATCTTCTCGAGGCCGGCGCCGCGACATTTTCCGCATTGACCGACGCCGGAGTTGAAGCTGAAGGCGCTGGCGTTGAGGCCGCTTTGTTGCGCGACTTCCGACTGGGCGAAGACTTCACGAATGTCGTCGAACGCGCCGATGTAAACGGCAGGATTGGAGCGCGGGGTCTTGCCGAGCGCGGATTGGTCCACGAGCACAACCTGGCCGAGGCTTTCGTAGCCGGAGAGGATGGCGGGTAGAGTAGGGAGAGTAGACGTTTCGTCCTCGTCGGTTTTGCTGTCGTTGTCGGAATCCAGGCGGTCTGAAGCTTTGGTGGTCAGCGAATTTGGATTTTGCAATTTGACTTGCAACGCGGGAAGCAGGAGGTCGCGGATCAATGTGGATTTGCCCGAACCGCTCACCCCGGTGACGGCGACAAATCGGCCCAGGGGGATTTCGACGGAGAGATTGTTGAGATTGTGGCGTGTGGCATTGGCGAGTCTGAGCCGGTTTACCTCGGCGGCCACCGGGCGGCGTTTCGGAATCTCGATCTGCCTCCGGCCACTCAGGTATTGGCCGGTAAGCGAGTGCGGCGATTTCACCAACTCGGGCAGCGGGCCTTGGAAAACAACTTCGCCGCCGGTCGCACCTTGACCAGGGCCGATGTCCACAATGTGATCCGCGGCGCGCATGACGCTCGCTTCATGCTCGACGACAACGACGGTATTTCCGGTGTCGCGAAGTTTGTGAAGCACGTGCACGAGGCGATTGGTGTCCCGCGGGTGGAGGCCGACACTCGGCTCATCGAGCACGAACAGGGTGTTGACCAATCGCGTGCCGAGGCAGGTGGTGAGGTTGACCCGTTCGGTTTCGCCCCCGGAGAGCGTCCGGGTGGGGCGGTCCAGGGTCAGGTAGCCAAGCCCAACCTCGTTCAGGTAGCCGAGGCGGGCGCGAATCTCCTCCAGCGCGTGCCGAACCGGGTCCTGCGGCTGGCGTCGGGCGTCGGGGGATCGTTGTTCCGCCAGAGAGTCAATCAAGGCCAGGCCATCACGAACGGGCAAGGCGTAGAAGTCGGGCAGGGTGAGCTGCTTTCCGTTCCGGAGCGTTGACCGGCTTTTCCGTTCATATTTGTCCGGCGCGGATGAGGGAGCCGCCAGGAGATACAGCAGCGCGTCCGGCTTGAGACGTGCACCATTGCAGTCTTGGCAGCACGTGTAGGCACGGTAGCGGGAAAGCAAAACGCGGACGTGCATTTTGTAGGCCTTGGTTTCCAGCCAGCGGAAATATCCCTTCACGCCATACCAGGCCCGCGGCCATTGGTGGTCCGCGTCCTTGCCATAATCCTTGTCCCCCTCGATGACCCATTGCTGGTGCTCGATGGAAAGCGCTTGAAACGGCACGTTCATCGGTACTTCGCGAATCTTGCAGAACTTTTTCAGGTCGCTCTGGCACTCGGCGCTGAAGCCGGAGCGCCATGGGCGGACCGCCCCCTGGGCCAAAGTGAGCGTGCGGTCGGGCAGGGCCAGATTGTAATCAATGGTGATTGTGCGACCGAAACCTTTGCACGCCGGACACGCGCCCAGTGGGTGGTTGAAACTGAAGAGAGCAGGGGACGGATCGGGGTATTCCAGGTCACAGTGGGCACAGTGCTGCTTGCTGGAGAATTGATGCGTGACGCGTGATGCGTGGTCCGTGGAGGTGGAGTCGAGTTCGTGAATCGCGAGCTTGCCTTTGCCGAAGTGATAGGCCTGTTCGCAGGCTTCGACGAACCGGGCGCGGCTGGCCGCAACGAGCTTGAGGCGGTCTTGAACTACGGTGAGCGCGGTGTGCGAGGTGCGAAGCGCAGCGTGATTCGCCGCGTCCTCAAGCCGCACGATATTACCTGCCAGCAAGAGTCGCTGGTATCCTTGTTTGGCAATCAAAGCCAGCGATTCGTCGAGCGAGAGCTTCGCCGAGAGCGGTAGATTGAAGGTGATAAGAAACTCCGCATTCTGCACGCCGCACGCCGCATTCAGACTTTCCCACACGCTCTGCGGCGAGTCTTTCCGCACAGGTTGGCCACAGCCGCGACAGTGCAATTGCGCCATGTGCGGCCAGAGGACCTTCATGTAGTCGCAGATTTCGGTCATGGTGCCGACGGTGGAGCGCGTGCTGCGCACCGCATTGCGCTGTTCGATGGCGACCGCCGGGGGGATTCCCTCGATGCCGTCCACCTGCGGCTTGTCCATGCGGTCAAAGAATTGCCGCGCGTACGGGGAAAAGGTTTCGATGTAACGCCGCTGGCCCTCGGCATAAAGGGTGTCGAAGGCAAGTGAACTTTTGCCCGAACCGCTCAAGCCGGTGATGACAATCAAACGGTGCAACGGCAGATCGAGGTCAAATCCCTTGAGGTTGTTATGCCGGACCCCGCGCAGGCGAATGGCGGGTCCCGGCGCTGACGCTGGCGACAACATGGCGGCGTCAAATTAGGGACACGGGCCGGGATGTCAAACGCACCGGAACATTCGGCGAGGATTCCTGCAACGGGCGGCCGCGGTCGCGACGGCTGACATTTGCGGCAAGGCGGACTGGTAAATCGGCGCTTGACCGGAAAATTCCTCGAGCCCAGGCTCGCCCCATGGAGAAATCTGAGCCGTCTTTGACGCCGGAACGCGTTGCGATCGGCCGACATTCGCCGGACTCCCGCCACGCCTCGGGACCCGGCAAGCGGGGTCTGCACGTTTGGACTTTGGTTGCAATATTGGCAGGGGCTGTTTCCGCGCCTGGCGCGGTGATGTCCCCAAAAATCATCATCGCCCACCGCGGCGCCAGCGGTTACCTGCCCGAACACACCCTGCCAGCCAAGGCCTTGGCGCATGCCATGGGTGCGGATTATCTCGAACAAGACCTGGTGTTGAGCAAGGACGGCGTTCCGGTCGTTTTGCACGACACCGTCATTGACACAGTGACGGATGTGGCGAAGCGCTTTCCGGAGCGGAAGCGGGCGGACGGCCGTTACTACGCGTTGGATTTCACCGTGGCGGAACTGAAGCAACTGGCAGTGACCGAGCGGTTCGATCACCGGACGGGCAAGCCGGTATTCCCGGCCCGATTCCCGCAATGGCAGGCTGCCTTTCAGATTCCGACGTTCGAAGAGGAACTGCAGTTCATCCAAGGACTGAACCGCACCACCAAACGCGAGGTGGGCATTTACCCGGAAATCAAATCGCCAGTCTGGCATCGCGAACAGGGCCGGGATTTATCACGCAGTGTCGTTGCGTTGTTGGAGCGTTATGGGTATCGGACCAAGGCCGACAAGGTGGTCCTTCAGTGTTTTGACTATCCGGAAGTGAAACGGTTGCGCACCGAGCTGGGTTATAAAGGCCGGTTGATTCAATTGCTCGCCAGCCCACGGTCAAGCCAGCCGGGGACCGATTTCGCTTTCCTGGCCAGCGGCGCGGGTCTCGCTGAACTCGCCAAGTATGCCGACGGGATTGGGCCCTCGTTGGGGCAGGTCATCAGTGCCCAGAGCGACGGGCGCTTAGTGGTGACCGATCTCGTGAAGCTTGCCCATGCGTCCGGACTGCTTGTCCATCCCTACACCATTCGCACCGATGACCTGCCGGCCGGTTTTGCGTCCGGCGAAGAATTGTTCCGCTACTGCCTCGTCGAGGCGGGGGCAGATGGGGTGTTCACGGACCAGCCGGATCGCGGCGTGGCGTTTCTCCGGTCGTCAGCGATTGCCAAGTGAGGTCGCCGGGAACAAAGTCTAGGGGATCGAATCGAGGACGGACAGCAGCTGGTCGGCCAGCTGCCTGACGTTAAGGGGCGTGGGGGCGGTATAGTTGGACTGGGCTTGTTGCACGGCTTCGTTGAACGCGCTTTGGTAGGCCTTGTAGGCGACGGAGACGCGCTGCTGCTCGTTCGCGGTGAGGAACCCGAAGGAAACTCGATTGTGATACCGGACCATTGCCGCATCGATGTCATTGCGAGTCTGTCGCAGTTGGTAGCCGCCGCTGCCGCCGGAAGAAGTGCTGCAGCCGCTTCCGAGACTGAGGTTCAGCAAAACCGCAGACAACAATATGGGGTAAACGGGATAGAGTCTGAGCTTCATAGATTTCGTTTAATTCAACTGGTCGATCGATGATTTAGGGTCACCTTGGCAGAAACCAGGACCAAAGGCAAGCCACTGCCCAACAAATGCAAGGCATCGAAACCGCGGCGCGTGGGTAGTGAATCTCGGCGCAAACTTATTTGCCATGGGTTGACGCCTGTGGTTTAATGGCGTTGTGCTGGACGCCGCGATGGATGTTCACCTGTTGGAAAATTATGCTTACTCAAACTGAAGAAAAGATCGTTGTCGATAAAACGCGGGAATTGTGTTCCACCATCCTGGCCCAGTCTGGCATGGGGGTCATCCGCAAGAACATTGATGCCTTCATGGCGGACGCGAATTCACGTGCGCAATATGAATCGCTCATGGCCAAGGGCCAGGAATTGCACGAGAAGCAGCACAAATCCCTGCCGTTGAGCGGCGAAGAGATCGGGGAATTTGAACGCCAACGCGAGGCGATGCTGAATAATCCGGTCGCCCGCGGTTTTCTGGATGCGCAAGAGGCCTTGCACCAGTTGCAGGAATCCATCCAAACGCACGTTTCCAAGACGCTGGAGCTGGGCCGGTTGCCGGCGCCGGAAGACATGGAATCGGGCTCCTGTGGTCACGGCTGCGGCTGCCATCATTAACCTGATCCTGCTTAAACGGGACGCGTTCCCGATTCAATCTCGCCACTCCGCGTTTGCCCGCCGAGTGGCGATGTTTTTCAATAGGCCAGGCTGAATCTGAACCGTAGGATGTTGTGGCAGCGGACGCTGTCAATCGTTGTCCGATTGCGCCATCCCTGGCAAGTCATCTCGCCGACGACGGTTTTGCGGCGGGCTGTCACGGCGTTGGCGATTTCCTTGCTCAGATCGAAATCACCCCGGATACATTCGTGGTTAGGACAGTCGAAGGAGAAGACGGACTTCGCGTTCGCGAGATTGACGGTGTATTTGACCTGGCTGCTGCGGTGGATTCCTTCCGGATCAAAAAACTCCAGGTTTACGGTCAAGGACTTCAGCTTTTGATACTTCTCCGAGAGACTGGCTGAATCCTTGATACGGATGGATTCCGACAGGCGGTATTCCGCGCGCGCCCCGGGCTTTTGAGGATGCATATAATTTTGACTCGGCGTTTGAATCGGGGCGGCGGCCGGTGGGCGTGCGCGTTGGGCGCTCAAGACCGGGCCGCTTCCCGCTGTTGCTTGCGCAGGGCCCGCAGATGGCCATAGCCGACCAGCGTGCGACGTTGTTCATCCCAGAGGCGGAAGGTAAACGACTTGAAACTGCCGAACAGCGTAATCGGCTTGACGGTTTGAAACAGAGGCTCGGCTTTATGGCACTTCTCAAGATGATAATTCGGAATCCGGGAACTCAGATGGTGGATGTGATGAAAGCCGATATTGCCGGAAAACCACTGGAGCAAACGAGGTAGCTTGTAGAAGGAACTGCCCTTCAGCGCCGCCATGGCGTAATCCCAGTTTTCCCCGCGTTCCCAGTAAACCCCCTCGAACTGGTGCTGGACATAAAACAACCAAACACCGGTGGTGCCCGCCACCATCAAAACGGTCAACTGGATCACCAGATACGCTTTCCACCCGAAGGCCCAGATCAGCCCGGCTGCCATCACCAGCAGGGCCAGATTTGTCCAATACACCGAGAGCCGTTCGCGCAGGTTGGCCTTGGGATTGGGAATCCGCTGCCAGATCACAAATAGAAACAGGGGGGCGATCACAAACAGGATGAACGGGTTGCGCACCAGGCGGTACGAAAAGCGTTTCCACCGGGACGACTCCAAATACTCCTGCACCGTCAAGGTCCACACATCGCCGGTGCCGCGCCGGTCCAGATCCCCGGAACTTGAGTGATGAATGGAATGTTCCCAACGCCAGTGATAATACGGTGTGAACGTTAAAACGCCCGTGATGGCGCCCCAGATGTGGTTCGCCGTTTGGGACTTGAAGAAAGAGCCATGACCGCAGTCGTGAAAGATGATGAACGTGCGTACCAAAAATGCGCCTGCCAGAACGGCCAGCGGCACCACCAGCCAATACGAAATCGTCAGGCTTAAGTACATCAGGTACCACAGCGCGGCATACGGTACCAGCGTGTTGACGATCTGCCAGATGGCTCGTCCCACCGAAGGCGTTTGGTAGCGCGCCACGATCTTCTTCCAATCCTCGTTGACGGATGGAGTTTCGGCGCTGGCTGAACTTGAGTCATTCTTCATAAACATTTGGTTGTAGCAACCGGCAAACGCCAGCCCGGCGTTCTCCAGTCCCAGAATTCAAAGCGTCATGAGGGTAATGGACTGCGCCGACGGCGACAATGTTCAATAGCAATTTTTTTGCCCACGCACGCAAGTGGTTACCTGTCAGCAGTGGATTGGAATTCACCCGGCGCTGGTCGCAATGTCTCGGAGGCGGGATCGATCCAAGAGCGGGTAATCTGCCGGGCGGTTGCCGGGCGTGGTGGTCCGCGCTTTTCCTTCCGAAGGCGACGCGATATGGTGGGGCCGTGCAAATACTGCCGCGGGCCTTTTACGACCGGGACACGATTGTGGTCGCGCGCGAATTGCTCGGCAAGTTCCTGGTTCACACCATCCAGGGCGTGGAGCGCATCGGGCGGATCGTGGAAGTTGAGGCGTATCTCGGGCCGCACGATCGCGCCGCGCATTCGTCCCGTGGGGTGACCGAGCGGACTCGGGTTATGTTTGGTCCGCCGGGGCACGCCTACGTGTATTTCATTTACGGAATGCACCACTGCATGAACGTGGTGACCGAGCGCGAAGGTCATGGAGCGGCGGTGCTTTTGCGCGCCCTCGAACCGGTAAGAAACATCCGGGGCCGGACGTGTGGGCCGGGATTGCTCTGCCGCGCGATGGGGATTGACCGAAGGCTTAATGCCCACGACTTGCTCACGGGCAAGTTCTTCATTGCGGCGCAGCCCAAGAGTGATCCGTTCCGGATAGTGAAGCGCCCGCGGATCGGGGTGGCGTATGCCGGGGCCTGGGCAAAGCGGCACTTGCGCTTCTATATTCGGGACAACCCTTTTGTTTCGCGGCCCTGAGGGAATTACCAGGTCGCCAGCGGTGCGCCTTCTTTCGGCTGGTCCTTGATTGAGGTTTCGACTTTTGCCGCGCTTTGCTTAGAGTGGGGCGCATGATACGCGGGATTCTGACGCCCAACCTGGTTCCGTTTAAGGCCGATGGCACCATTAACGAAGGTGAGTTGCGCCGCATGATCAACTGGCTCATCGAGAAGGGCATTAGCGGGCTTTACCCCAACGGCAGCACGGGCGAGTTCATCCGGTTGAGTTTTGAAGAACGCAAACGGGTCATCCAGATCGTGGCCGAGGAAAATCGCGGGCGCGTGCCGATCCTCGCCGGCGCCGCCGAAACCCACCTCGCGATGATTCTCGACGCCTGCCAGACGTACGCGGATCTTGGCTGCGTCGCGGTTTCCATCACGGGACCGTACTACTACAAGGTCAGCCAGGAGAGCATCGAACATTTCTTCCGGGAACTCGCGAAACGGTCGCCGATTGACATCGTGCTCTACAACATCCCGCAGTTCTCAAACGAAATCAGCCTCCCGGTGCTGACCCGGCTGGCGCTGGATTGTCCGCGCATTGTCGGCGTGAAGGACAGCAGCCGCGACTTCCCGCGCTTCCTCAACATGCTTCAAGCGATCAAGCCGCAGCGGCCGGATTTCAGCTGTCTCATCGGTTGTGAGGAAATCCTCTTTCCCGCCCTGCAGATGGGCGCGGACGGGGGCACGATCGCCACGAGCGGCGTGGTGCCGGAAGTCATCGTGAAGCTGTATCAAGAATTCCTCGCCGGTCGCTGGGATGAAGCCCGGCGCATCCAGTTCAAGCTGCTGGATCTGATTAACACGATGCTGCTGGGCATGAATTTCCCGGAAGGTTTTCGCGCGGGAATGTCGTTGCGCGGCTTTCAACTCGGCACCACGCGCCAGTTATTGTCGCCCAAGGAGCTCTGCGACCTCGAGGAAATTCGCGGCAAGATTGCCTGCCTCCTCGCGGACTGCGGCTTCAGCGAGGCCGCCGGTGCGTGCCGCCGGCCCGGTGTCACCCCGCCGACGCAACCGCCGGTCGCCCGCACGGAATTAGAAGGCATCGTGCGTGAGGTCATGAGCAAACTTCGGTCACCAGACGGCAGCCGTTGATAACCGAAAGCCCTATGGCCCTGGGTTTCGCCGAAGTTCCCTTCCTGAGCATTGCCGCCGTGGTGGCTGATCAGGTCGTCAAGGCCGCGAACGTGCGCCTGCTCGGCCTGGAAACCACTGGCAATGAAAAGCTGCTGTTGCGAATTTCCGGCGATGTGGACGCGGTTGCGACCGCACTGGACTTTGCCGAGCGGCGCGCCCGGGAACTCGGGGCTTCGGCCGTCATCCGTTGCCTGGCCCGGCCCGCGGCGGCGATGGATGTCTTGGTCAATTTTCCAAATGCGCAGAATCCGCTGTACGGCGGGCGCGACCAATTCCTGCCCGCCGACCACCCCCAACCGAAGAATCAAATCATGAACACGAATCAGGAAGCCCTCGGCATCATCGAGACGCAAGGTCTGACCGCCATCCTCGAAGCCACCGACACCATGTTGAAGGCGGCCAACGTTACGCTGGTCGGCAAGGAAAAAATCGGGGCCGCCTACGTCACGGTCATCGTGCGCGGCGACGTTGCCGCCGTCACCGCGGCGGTCGCCGCTGGCAGCAAAGTGGTGGATCGCCTGGGCAAATTGATTGCCGCCCACGTCATCGCCCGCCCGCACGGCGATTTGGTGGCGTTGCTGCCAAAGTGAATTAACGCCAGAACCCGGTTACGTATCACGCCAGTTTCAAGTGTGCTAGCACTTGCAGCGGCGGACCTTCGAAGGCTTTGAGCGGGATGTTACCGATATACTGGATATCCTTCATCCCTTCCTGGGTCGTGTAGAAACCGCCGGCGGTCAGGTTTCGGAACTTGGCGAAGAACTGGGCCGCTGGTTTGAACTCCTGCTTCGCCGAAGGGACGTGGCAAATGTGATCGCAAATTTGTTGCTTCTCGGATTCGGGAAGGGCGGCAAATTCCATTTGGAAACGGGTTTTTGATTCGACATTCAACCACGCCAGGCCTTCGAGAATTTGCTTCCGGCCGGCCTGCTGTTCCGGGTAAGGGGCGCTGACCCATTCATCAAGGAAATCCGGTATGCCGACGGCACTGGCACTTGGCGATTGGTCTCAGGGTCGGATACCGCGTTGAAGTCGACTCTGTCCTTGGACACCGGCGGCTTGGTCGTTGGTCGCCTGGACAAAGTGATTACCGCTGACGTTGCCGGACGGGAGACCGGAGAATTGGGGGCTTGGCTGCTGATTCAATGGACGAGGTGTAACCCGGATTATCGGCCAGGAGCTCTGTTAAGCCGCGGGACTCAATCTCATCACGCAGGACGAACCCGACGGATTATCCGCATCAAGTTGTCGTGCCCGATGCGTTGCAAATCCGCGCTGGACCAGCCGAGTTGCGACAATGCGCCAATGGTCTGCGCAAAGGAAACATGTTCCAGTGCCGGGCTGAAATCCGAGCCCCAGTAAAGCCGCTTGCTGCCAAAATCGTCGTAGAGCTGCTGGATGAACGGGCGTGCGCTCTCGTGTGGATAGTCATGCGCTGGATTGCTCACGGCATACAGGCCGGAGATTTTCACTCCCACATGGGGCAATGCCGCCAGGGATCGCAGCGGTTGCAATATTCTCCGGGCTTCGCTCCGGGGTGGGGGCGTCGCGAAGCGACCGGGCAGGCCCAGATGGCTGATCAGAACCGAGCAAGCCGTCAGCTTTGCGAGGAAGGGTTGCAACAAACCAAGGGCGGCGGGAGGCGCGTTGAGGCTGATAATGGTTCGGTGTTCGTCGAGCCATTCGTAAACTGCCAGGGGCCAGTGGTTCAAATCTTCCGCCGCCTCGGGGTTCATGAGATACAGGGCGATACCGGCAAAACCCTGCTGCCATAGCGCTTCCAGCCGTCGGGGCGTCGGCGGTTGGGTCGCCGGGACAAATGCGAGGGGGGTGATCCAGGGATGTTTCTCCGCCCAACGGACGAGGTCGCGATTGTTCCCGCGAAACTTCGGCTGCCCTTCGTAGCCGATCACCAAGCCGCGTTCAATGTCGTGGGCCTGGCGTAACGTTTCGTAAACTTCAACCTCATGGCGGCGGCCCCACGCGGCGCCGTAGCGTTCAGCGAAACCGTGACGGAACAAATGTAAATGGGCATCGGCAAGTCTCATTACGAACGGAGAATCTTGTGCAGCGCTTTGAGCACACGTTCGACGTCCTGAGTCGTGTTGTAGCCATGGAGCGAAATCCGAAGCCGGCCGGCATGGTGCATGACGTGAATTTTGGCCCGCTGCAGGGCCGCGTGGACGCCGGCATTATTCGGATGAACGAAAGCCACAATGCCGGACCCGTGGCGTTGATATGGTGCCATCGGGGTGACGCCCAGTCGGCCCAGCCCGTCATGCAGTTGCTCCACCAGCGGGTCGGCGTGGCGGGCGATCTGGTCAACGCCGATCGCCGCCACGTAACGCAACGCCGCGTCCAACGCATAGATGGCGGCGAAGTTCGGCATGCCCGCCGAGAAACTTGCGGCCCCCACTTTGTAGGCGACGCGATCAAAACGATCGGCGTCAAATGCGTTCGCCAGATTGAACCAGCCGCCCGCGCGCACGGTAAGTTGTTTCGCCCGCTGCTTGGGAATGCCAACGATGCAACCGCCGTGGGTGCCGAGCACCCATTTGTGCGTGCTGGAAATGAGGCAGTCCGCATCGGTGCAATCCAAAACGACGCGCCCGAGAGCCTGCGTGACATCCACTGAAATCAGCGCTTGCGGAGCCTGCGCGCGGACCAGGGTGCGAAAACCCGGCCAATCCACGCGATGGCCGTTGACGAAGCTCACCAGCGAAGTTTGCGCGAGCCGGGTGCGCGGGCTGAGCAACGGCTGCAGGTCTTCCAATTCCAGGGCCCCCTTGCGCGCTTTCCAAACCTTGACCTGGCAACGCGCCGCGAGCCAGGGGGTGGCGCCAGAAGGGAAATCCAGGTCGTTGATCACGACTTCGTCCCGGGGCTGTAAGTCCAGCGTGGTGGCCAACAGGTTGTAGGCTTCGGCGCTGCACGAACAGAACGATACTTCCCCGGGTTGGCGACGAATCATGCGCGCGGCGATTTCGCGACATTTTTCGAGCCGGGCGTAATGTCCGTCCCGCCCTTTCATGCCCCGGAGTTTGTCTTGGAAATACTCCTGCAACGCCGCCCCGACGCAGGTGGGCGGAATGCCTTCGGCAGCTGTGTTCAGGTAGGTCAACTTGGCGAGGCCGGGAAAATCCCGCGCCCGACTGCTTTCCGTTAACATAAATTCAAATCAAATTGTGGCTGGGGTCAAACGACTTGCTGAGCTTTCGCGGTTTTCTTCCCCCGGCTGATTTCAATAGTTCTTCCATCCATCGTTGAACCTGAACCGCATCGGCCATCCGGCAACCCGCAGGAACGGGGTCGCCGTGGCAGGCCGCCAGAAACGAGCGCAGTTCCTCCGCCAACATGCCGGTCGGACGACCGTGCGCCAGGGCGATTTGGAGTTCGACCGGCCAAGTCATTTTCTCGTGCGTCCAGGTCCAGCCCTGGGGGTTGGTATTCACGCGGGTGTGATACGACTGGCCGAAGACTTCCAGCCAATCAAAACCATCACCTGGTGCGCCGGGCGGCAGGATCCAGTGCGAGTGAAACGTTGCGACCCGGCCATCCGGCCAGCGCAAGGTGGCCCAGGCGTGATCCGCTTCGCCTTGGGAGTTGAGTGCATCCATGGCCTCAAAACTTTCCGGCTCGGCACCGCCGGCCAGCTGCGCCGCGACATAGAGATCGTGAACCATGGTCAGCGTGATGGGATGCTCCGCGGGAAAAAGCCGGATCAAGTGGGTCGGACGGTGACGGACAAAATGCGCGGAACGGAAACCTTCCCGGTGCACGCGCTCGATGAGCGGACCGATCAAGGAGTGAAACACGCAAACGTGCCCGGCCATGGCGACACTCCGGGAGCTCCGGCTCGCGGCCTCCAGGCTCTGCACCTCCGTCAGGTCAGTGCCGACTGGCTTTTCGACGAGCACGTGGATTCCGGCCGCCAGCGCGGCCTTGGCCAACGGCACGTGCGTCTCGGTGTTCGTCGCGATCACGAGCGCGTCGGCAACCTTGCCCTCAATTAATTCCTCGATGGTGCTGAAGACCTGGGGGACGCCAAGTTCCTGGGCGAGCAACTCGGCCTTGGCGCGGGTGCGATTTCCCATTGCCACCAGCCGCGCTTCGGGCAACCGGCTGAGTGTCCGCGCATGCAGCGCCCCGAAAGCGCCCAGGCCCATGACTGCGATTCGGATTGGTTCTTTCATCTTGCAGCCGTTGGCCCGTTCGTTTGCGGCGGCATCAATGTTTGCGCCAGCTGCCGATAAATTTGCGTCGCGGCTATCAGTTCCGCGACCGCGATGGACTCGTCCGCCGTGTGGGCTACCGCAATATCTCCCGGCCCGAGAATGATGCAGGGGACGGATGCCGCCGCGATCTTGCTTGCGTCACACGAATAAAAGGCCACCTCGGGCTGTTGACCGCCCGCGACCATACACGCCTGCCGGACCAGTGGATGGTCGGTGGCGATTTCATACCCGGCATCGATCACGCTCGGGGTTTCAAAATGCCAGGTAACGTCCGGTACGGCCGCCAGTCGGGTGCGCAGGAAATCCTGAATTTCCCGATAGGTTTTGTCGGCGTCCTGGCCGGGGAGCAGGCGGATGTCCACCTGGATTGTGCACCGCTCCGGCACAACATTGACACCTGTCCCCCCGTCAATCAGACCAATCGAGCCGGTGCTGCAGCCAAAATCCGGAAGGTCAATGCGTGCCAGGTGCTCGGCGAAAAACGCATTCAACTCCAGAATGGCACGGGCCATGGCCACGATGGCGTTGCGCCCGCGCTCCGGATGGGCGCTGTGGGCGGCGCGGCCGTGGGCCGTCAGCGCAAATCGAAGGCAGCCCTTGCAGCCGCGCACGACGCGCAGCGAGGTCGGCTCTCCGACCAAGGCGAAGTCCGGCCGGGCGAGGTCCTCCATCAACGCGAGCGTTCCGCGAAACCGATACTCCTCATCCACGACACAGCCCACAGTGAGGGTGCCGTTCCAGGTCTCAGGTTGTTCCTGTAGTTGGACCGCGGCGGCGAGCAGGCACGCCAGCGGTCCTTTCATGTCCGCCGTGCCACGGCCGAAAAGTCTGCCATCGCGCACTTCGGCGCCGAACGGCGGCACGGTCATGCCGTTGACCCCAACCGTGTCAGTATGGCCATTGAAGAGGAGATGCGGATGGTCAGCGCCGTTGCGGATGCGGAGGACGACATTCGCGCGGTTCTCGAGCACGGGCTGAATGCGGGTCTCAAAGCCGTGCTCCCGTCCCCAGTCGGCAATCCAGCTTGCGACTTCGCCTTCGCCCGGGCTGCGCGGGTCATAATTTGGATTCACGCTCGGAATCCGCACCAGGGCTTGGGCGATCTCAAGGGGTGTCGTAGGTTTCATAGATGCGGGTTTACCAGCGGTTGGATTTGTTGCGTCGTTATTTTCCTGCGAGGTGGTTGCCCCAGCCAATCAGGGCGGTGGCCGCGATCAGGATGGCGATGCCGAGCCAGAGGATGCCGCGGATGCGCGGCTGGACAAGCCGCCATTCTTTCAACGCGATGCCCCACAGATTGCTGCCGATGATGATGAAAGACATGTGCAGGCTCCAGCTGGCAAAGTCGTATTTGCCCATTTTGGTGGTCCCCATTCCGTAAAAGAAGAACTGCCCGTACCACAGTACGCCCGCCAGGGCCGAGAAAAAGTAGTTGGCGGTCAGGACGCGCCCCGGCCCGGTGACATAGTCGTGAAAGGACTTGTTCCGGAAATGCAGAGTCAACACGACAATGATGTTGGTGGTAAAGCCGCCTCCGAGCGCGACGACCAGCACGGGCATGTTTTTGAACACATCCTGCGTTCCCGCCGCCACGGCGGCCTGTGCAATGGGTTTGCCGGCGTCAAAGGCAAACGCCATGCAGGAACTCATCACCCCGCCGATGACGGCTAGCGTCAGACCTTTCCAAAACGAGAATTCCTTCTGGGAAACACCCTGCCTTTTCTGGTCGTCGGTCAAGGTCCACTCCTTCAGCAAACCAGCGTAACCGCAAACCGCAATCCCGAGGAGGCAGACCACAATGCCGGCCATGACCGTGAGCCCCGAGGTGGTGGTGACCAGGGATTTGGCCGTGCCCGCGAAGAGCGGCGGAATGATCGTCCCGAACGCGGCGCAAAAGCCCAGTTCCAGGGTCTGCCCGAGCGACATTCCGAGATACCGCAATCCCAGGCCACAGGCGAAACCACCAAAGCCCCACAGAACGCCGAAGCTATAAACCCAGAACAGGTTTCGGGCCGGGCACCGTGAAAGGATTGCCCAATGGTCGGGGGTGGTGAACCAGCAGCCAATTTGCGGCATGATAATCCAGGCCGTAAAACCCAGGAGAATCCAGAAGGTTTCCCAAGCCCAGCCTTTCACCCGATAGTTGGGCACGTAGAGGCTGGCGGAGGAGAAACCGCCGATGGCATGCAGAAATACGCCTAAAAGTGGATTCATGGCTTAACCGGGCACAGGGTGGAGCGTTCCTTGGTGGCTTCGGTGGCGTTCGTCATCATCAAAACCGGTCGCGGTGGCAAAATCGGTAAAACGTGAGGTTGCAAGAGTTGTGCGTGGGTCGTTGTAAAAGGTGGACTGCGGTGAGTCAAGCGCCGACGCCCATCTCCTCGAACTCATGAATGCTTGGTTTGCATTTGTTCTGCCTGGTCGGGGAGCAGAAGTAACGGCCTGCCGCCGTGAGGCCGCTGACCAATCGATTTCCACCCACTGCCAAGGAGCCTGCTGACCGCTGGCGGGAGCAACGAACAATCGATCCGCAGCTTGACGAAATAGGCGGCGTCCTTGAACTTCGATAGGAAACAATGAACGCTTCGCCGGCTCCCAATTCCCGATTGCGTCGGAGCGGCTTCACCCTGATTGAGTTGCTTGTGGTCATTGCCATCATTGCGATCCTGGCGGCGCTGTTGTTGCCGGCGCTGACCAAAGCAAAGGAAAAGGCCAAGGGCATTCAATGCCTTTCCAACATGCGCCAATGGGGCATCGCCACCGCCATGTACACGGGCGACTTTGAAGATAAACTTCCGCTGTTTGGCGACGTCTTTCCCCCCACGCCGACCATGACCTACTGGTTTCAGAAACTGGCACCTTACGTGGCGAAGCAAGCAGGTGCCCAACCCGGAAACATGGAGGCTTATACGACAGAATCCCGCAAGTGCCCGGCGGGCCAACTGGGGCCGCCGCCATTTGCGGGGCCGGCGGTCGCCGGTTGGGCCGATTGGAACTGCTGGGTGGGCGTTTACTATGGCCTGTTTGGCAACCCCCTCACCGGTCCGTTTTTCTACGGCAACGAAATGAAACCCATCCGATCGACGCGCATCAAAAAGCCCGCCGATGCCTTGGTCTACATGGACACGGTCACGCACTATATATACTCCCCACTCGCTTGGGCCTTCGACCGGGATGTCAATCGCGACGGGATGATGGACAGCAGCGATGGGGTTTATGCCGGAGAATTTTCGTTCAATAACGGCCGGCCGACGGTTCACAACAACGGCGCGAACACCGCCTTGATGGACGGCCATGCCGAGCGGGTGGCCTTTAAAAAACTTTGGGAATGGCGCAATAACAAGGTTGTTCACTCATTTTGGTATCTGGAGGATTGAGCTGGCGTTCTCCACCAAATTAGACTCCCGGCGCAGTGGAGGTTCGGTCTCCAGTAGAGACATGCCGCCCGTCAGTTCGGTCAATGAAGATTCACAACGAAACCTGTCCCGCATGAAGAGACGCGAATTCCTGGTGCTGGCAATGGCGCTCCCCACCGCCCTGGAAACGGTAGCTTGGGCGGCACCGGGACGACCGACCGATTGTTTGGCGCAGTTGGTCCAGGAGGGGATCGCACCGGGCGCGGTCTTGGTGGTGTCGCGTCGCGGATCCGTGAAATTGAAAAAGGCCGTCGGCTCCTGCTGCCGACTGGACAACCGTGCAGCGCGTCTTACGCTTGCCACCACTCTTCCTTTGTATTCGTTTTCCAAGTTGATCACAGGCACGGTGGTCGCCATTGCCAAGTCGGAGGGTCGGCTCGATTACAATGATCTCGTATCCAAGCACGTCCCCGAGTTCGCCGGCGGGGGCAAGGACACGATCACAATTCGGCATTGCCTGACGCACTCGGCCGGCCTGGCGAAAGTGACGACCAGAAGCGTTCACTCCGCGGCCGGTTGGAACGAGGCACTCCGAGCCCTTTGCTCGGCAAAAGTGGAATGGGCGCCGGGATCGCAAACCGCCTATCATGGCTGGAGCGGAGCCTTTCTCGCCGCCGAGTGTGTGCGGCGAGTCAATGGCGGTGTGCCGTGGGTGGAATTGTGTCGCGCGCAGCTTTTCGATCCGCTGGGCGCACCTTCGCTTTCGTTTGCGGTGCCGCAGAATGGGGCCGACGTGGCGATCGTGCCCCAACCAGGCGCGGAGAAACCGTTACCCAGGACCGCCGAGGCCGCTTTCGGCTATGCCGGTCAGCCTGGTGCGGGGTGCTTTGGCACGCCGGGCGATGCGCTAAAGCTGTTGAATTTGCACTTGCAGGAAGGGGTCTGGAAATCGCGACGCCTGATTTCCCGGGAGGTCTGGCAGGAAATGCACACCGTGCAATACGCCAAGGAGATTGCTTTGGCGCAGGCGGCCGGGGAGTCGCCAAGGCACGAGTCCTGGGGGCTCGGTCCGCTCCTGCGCGGCAACGGTCCGGTCAATGGAGCGCACCGGTGGTTTGGCTTTGCCAACCAAACGGAAGCCGGCACCTTCGGCCACGCCGGGATCGATACTCTGATCGGGGTCGGGGATTTGAAACGCCACGTGGCATTCGTCTTCGTCACAACGAATTCGCCGCAACCGTCGGACAAAACGATCCCGCTCCGCACCCAGATCACGGATTTGGTCTTGCGAGCTTATGAGTAGGGAAAGGGGACTCGAACCGATGATCCTTCTCGGAAGCCTCGGAACCGGTTTGCAAACTGGTAGCGGCGGGCGTCTCGCCTGCCGTGGCGGGCGGCACCGTGCTGCCCGGAATCGCGGCTCAGGTTTTTCAAGGACCCAGGAATTTCCAATGCCGACCGGCGATTCGAGCGTTTTGTCCACGAGCGGGACGCGCCGGCTCGACGGTGGACGAGGTCGCCCGCCGCTACGGTTGAAAGCGGCCCGCCGGGTTGTTAAACAGACGCCAAGTGGCCGGCGCAGTGGCTGCCACCAACAGCTTCAATCAACAATCTAGGCCGCTGGCATTTGTCAGTCGTGGTGACCAGCTGCGGATTCGCAATGTCGTTCAGATTGGCATTGGACAACCGCGGATGACACGAAACGCATTTGTGATCCCGGCAAAAACTGGCAAGGCAGCTGGGGATCAACGCCGACATGTTCCGATTAGGTTTGAACTCGAGCAAACCATGGAATATCGCTGCGTAAGCAGCTCCATAGCTTCCTGCGGTAAGACTCGGCTGAACTCTTCGGACATCTGAAAATTAAGTGCGAGGCGAAGCTTCAGCAAATTGCGTGGACAAAGGTGTGTCGGTGGTGATGGCGCGGCTTGACCGAAGTGCTCGTCTGCGAAGCCGCCGACATCCGAAAGTCAGGGTAGTGACACTCCGGCAGGGCAAGCATTTGGATGGATACCCGATCCAAGCCCGCCCGGGCGGTTGGTCAGCGCAGGAGTTCTGGAAAGTTCTGCTTCAAGGTGTGAAAGAACGACTCTGGGGCGACTTTGTCCCAATCCGGTGTGCGGGCATCCAATGCTTCAAGCACGAGACTAATTTGCTTGCCACTTGGCTCCTTACAGTGCCTCCCGAATTTTTCCCAAAGGCCAAGACACTGAGATGTGTCGTCTGAATCGCTGGCCGAAAAGGCATTTTTCCAGAAGGCGGTGCGATGGCGCTGGCATTCCCTCAGGTTGGCTTGGTCCGCGTTCTCGAGTTGTCGCCGGGCGCTGTTTAGCGCCTCGTGAAGCATCCATGCGGTGTCGCGGTCGTAGGATTGAGCCGCTGCTCTCTGCGCTTGGACCCAAGTTGCATCGCGACGGTGAATGCCTTCGGCGTCGGCTTCGAAAGCTTCGATTAGTTTGGAAGCCTCCCCCTTTGTCATGGGAAGGTCTGGGACATGGCCCAGTTGATTCAAGTACTTGAGTTGCTTTTGGGAGGCGGGGTCGGCTCTCCAGCTTCCGCGGGAGGTTTGCTTTTCGCTTGATGACGGTGCGAAGGCGGGCGCGGACTCGGAAGCAACCAACCTGAGGGGGGTAGTACAGGTGGGACAATCAATCGTTTGGCCGACGCCGTGTGCGGGAAACGCAACCCGTTGCCCGCAACGCGGACATGAGATTTTGAACGGCGCTACGATTTTTTCGTCCATTCCGCTGAAGCTGGCAAATCCTACCACCCAGAACAAGGCTGCGTATCGAGGCGGTGTTCAACTTCGCAGAAGACGGAACCTTTAACCGGACGTGGCGCCGGATGGAGTTCTAGAGCGGCCTGCAGCCACGGATTCAGGAAGCGCTTTTCTGCGAAAGCGTGGCGGTTGCGAACGGGGGGAGGGCGAACCGCTGCAACGGGTGTGTTTAGCAAGCTCTTGGCGAAGCCGGGAGGCGAGAAGCTAAATCTGGCGACCCTACCGGGAATCGAACCCGGGCTACCTCCGTGAAAGGGAGGTGTCCTAACCGCTAGACCATAGGGTCATAAAGAGCCGAGATTCTATCGGAAGCACCCCGGGTGTCACGAAAAAACCCCAAAGATATGACTCAAGTGAAATTCCCCTTCTAAAACCCAACGATTAGAGTATATTCTGCCCGAATGAGTGAGTCTCCTCAAAAGCTGCGGGTGTTGTTTGTTTGTCGTCAAAACAAAGTGCGCAGTCTGACGGCGGAGCAACTTTATCGGGAGCGACCAGACTTGGAGGTTCGTTCTGCAGGTACTGCAACCTTTGCCAAGAATCAGCTTAGCGATGAACTGCTGACCTGGGCGGATTCGATCTTCGTATTCGATCCTAGCCAGACCGAAGCCATCGAATCACGCTTTGGGCATATTGTTCGCGATAAGCAAATCGTGTGTCTGGATCTGCCGGACACTTTCGCCTACAAAAGTCAGAGTCTGGTAATCAAATTGACGGCAAAGCTGGAGCCCTATCTGGGCCGTCCAAATTCAAAGAAGGTCCCCGCCGGCAAGCCGGCGGTCCGCCCACACTCAGGGCCACCAAATGTGTTCGGCAAGGCTGGTCGTTCCTTGGTATCCCACTTCTGGGAGGCGGTCGGGGCTGCCGTCGGGCGCAAGAAGCTGTCCGATTGATGGTGCTTGTCCGGTGATCGCCAGTTTTAGCCCTGCGTTCCTACTGGAGTCTCACACAAAAAACCGCCTTTGCTTTGCCGCGTGCGGATTAGCGCTGGCTTGATGGGTTCGGGTGGCCACGATGTTCGCTGTGCCTGGGTCAGTTCGTTATGAACTGAAAACACGGTGTTTCTCGGGCCAAAAGTGCAAATTATGCTTGCGCGACCGGGACGAACACCTTTAATACGGCCTAGTCGAACGACTTTTAGCACTCAACCAAACAAACAAATATATGGCAAAAGCACTATCCAAGTCCCAGATCGCAGCGGAGATCGCTGAAAAGGCTGGTATCAAAAAAAAGCAGGCGGCGGAGATTCTTGAGCAGATCGCCGCACTTGCCTACAAGAATGCAAAGAATACTTTCACCTTGCCCGGCATCGGCAAACTCGTGTTGGTGAACCGGAAGGCCCGGCTTGGCCGCAATCCCGCCACCGGCGAGCAGATTCAGATTCCGGCCAAGCGCGTTGTAAAGTTCCGCGTTGCCAAGGCCGCGAAGGATGCGATCCTCGGGGCCAAGTAAGCTGATTTTTTCTCGCCGGCACTCCGATTCGGGTCGGAGTGCCTTTTTTGTTTCGGTGGTCGAATGAAGATTGTGATGGTCGGTTGCGGGGCGGTTGGGAGTTTTTACGGCGCAATGTTGAGCCGCGCCGGTCAGGAGGTTCATTTCCTCCTGCGCTCGGACTACCCGGTGGTAAAAGAGCACGGCGTTCAGATTCAGAGTCCGTCGGGCGATTTTATCGTGCGACCTCCATGTGCCCGTTCCCCGGAAGAAGTCGGGCAGTGTGACGTGGTCTTCATCGCTTTAAAAACGACCGCGAACGGTGAGTTTCCCAGATTATTGCCGCCTCTGGTGGGCCCGCAGACGGCCGTCGTGACCTTACAGAATGGTCTGGGCAACGAGGAGCAATTGGCCAAGCTCTTTCCCGTCGGGCAGATTTTGGGAGGGCTTTGTTTCGTTTGCCTCAACCGCATCGCCCCCGGAGTGATCCACCATCTCGATCATGGCACGATTGTCCTAGGCGAGTACCTGCGACCGCCCGAACCGCGGACGCACGAAATCGCTCGACTGCTTCGAGGTGCTGGCGTGCCCTGCAAGGTGAGCGACAATCTTGCCCGATCGCATTGGGAGAAGCTCATCTGGAATATTCCTTTCAACGGCTTGGGGGTGGCCAGTGCCGCCGGTTACGAACCGTTTGCCATTTCCAGTTCCACGTCTCCGATTCCCAACTCCCTCGGCCCTTGCCTTGGGACCGACCAATTGCTCGCGGACGTGCGCTGGGAGCAATTGGTGCGTGATCTCATGCACGAGGTGATCGCCACTGCGAATGCCCTGGGGTTGGCCGTGGCAGAATCATTGGCCGAATACCAGATCGAGCGCACGCGGACGATGGGAGCATACAAGGCTTCAACGTTGCTCGATTTTGAGCGGGGACTCCCGCTCGAAATGGAAAGTCTGTTTCTCGAACCCCTGCGATTGGCGCAACAGGCAAAGGCGGCAACGCCCCACCTTGAAGCCCTTTGTGCTGTCCTGCAGCAACTTGATGCACGACGGTTTTCAGCTTCGTGACATCCACGCCGTGGCGATCCACTCATCCCTGATCTTCCCAACCACTCAGCCTTCGTGGTGCAGTTGCCTCATGGTTTATTAAATCTGGGTATAAACGGTTGGTGGTTTCCTTATACTGGTGAACCCAATGGAGGAACAAGAAAGCCAATCGATGTCGGTATCATCGCCGTTCTGGCCAACTGCGTGCCGGATCAAACCGCAGCTGTGTGAGGAGGCTGGTGTCGCTGCTCGACCGGCTGAGGTTGAGGTCGTGAGTGCGGAACTCCTGGTCAGCGACGATTGGAAATCGGTAACTCTTGGATTTGTTAAACCCGCTGGCAGTGAACGTTTGCCGGAAAACCTGACCGGTCGCAAACCCGGTGGGATGGGCGATCCGATCCGCGGCGCGAATGGAGCGCTTAGGGGCATTTGCCCCGTAGGAGATACAACAAGGCGCCACCATGGCTGAATCAGTGCCGGCCAGGTTGACTCGGACGTGCCCGCTTCCCGGCCAATCGGCGTCGGTCGCCAGCGGATAGTCCAGTGCTGGCGGTCGGGGTACGAAGGGCAATGCGCGCCTGGCCGGTAAAGTTGCGCGCCCGCCCACTCCCTGATTGCCTTCAGCGTACCACCCAGAGGATTAAAGGAGCAGGACAATCCCAATGCCACCGCACGGAACGCTGGAAGTTCGTCAAGGCAGCGCGTCAGGTAAATGCCCTTTGAATTTCAAACCTCGCCGGCGCGCCGTCAACCTCCTAGACTTTCACCACGTTTATGGCTCGGTCGGACGCTATCAAGTTTTTCAATCGCTACACCGGACGCGTGGAGGAGGAGTTGGTGTACGGCGCCGCTTGGATGCGCTGGACCTATGGCAACGCATTGGGGCGTCTGGCACTCGAGGCTTTTGTTAAGCGCCATTTCTTTTCCCGTTGGTATGGTTGGCGGATGAATCGTCCCGGCAGCCGCCGCAAAGTTCAGCCCTTCATCCGCACTTACGGCCTCGATGTGGCGGAGTTTGCCGATGCGCCGGGATCATTCCGCACTTTCAACGAATTCTTTTCCCGTCATCTCAAACCGTCGGCCCGCCCCATTGATCCTGAGCCAAAGGCCGTTGTGTTTCCCGCTGACGGTCGGCATTTCGGCTTTGCTGATTGCTCACAGATGGATGGGGTATTCGTGAAGGGCCAACGTTTCGATCTGCCGAAATTGCTCGGCGATGCCGAACTCGCAGCCCGCTACGCGCAGGGGACGCTCGTGCTGTCGCGGTTGTGTCCGGTGGATTACCACCGGTTTCATTTTCCGCTGGCTGGACGCACCTCAGGCACCAAGTTGATCAACGGCCCGCTTTACTCGGTCAATCCCATCGCGCTGCGCCGGAACCTTGGTTATCTCTGGGAAAACCGGCGGACCCTGACGACCTTGGCAACCGAACAGTTTGGCACGGTTTTGTTGCTGGAAGTTGGTGCGACGAATGTCGGCTCCATTGTGCAAACGTACAAGGCCGGTGCAACGGTGGCAAAGGGAGCCGAGAAAGGGTACTTCGAGTTTGGCGGCAGTTCCACTTTGCTATTGTTTGAACCCGGCAGCGTGCAGCTGGCCGATGACCTTCTCGAACAAAGCGGCAACCAGCGCGAACTCTACGCCCGCGTCGGGGACCGCTTGGGAACAGCAGTCTGACGGTGGCGTTTCGCACCGCGGCAAGGGCGGCGCTCTCGCCCGCGATGCCGTCGGGCTTTTCCAGGAGGCAAACATACCGGCCGGCGTGTGGGTTGATCTGGCCGACATTTACCGGCAACACTTTGGTCGCGAGCCGCCGGGTGAAATGCGCATCAGGGGATGAGAAATTCAGCGTGCCTCATACCGCGCCACTGCCAACGTGAGGGATTCCACCCTGTGGTTCTCCAGATGGGTGGTCGGTTCATCCATCAGCAGCAGGTTTGGGGGATCGACGAGAAACTTGATGAGATTCAGCCGGCTTTTTAACCACCGCTCAACACGGTGGTCTTTTTGAAAATGTCATCCTTGCAGAAGAGGAATGAACTGAGAAATCCCGCGCGCCTCGTTCTCGGGTAGCAACGGCGCGCCATCAATGACTTCCTCCAATACCGATTGTCCCGGGCCGAGGGTGGCGGCGCGAGGCTGGCCGAAATCGGCGATCCTCAAGTTTTGCTCAAATTCACGCTTTCAAAATGGGGCCGTCCATCGCGCGTTTACTTTGAATCGCAACGATGATTATGTAATAAGCTCGAACCGAGCCCGCGGCTTGTCACGAATCGTGACGGCAGGTCTGTCGACTCCGCCCGGGCCGGAGTTGGGAATTCGCCAACTGCCATGCGCACTGCGCGGTGGGTGGCGGAAAAGAGCGACGTCAATTGTCCAATTGAGTGCGATTTGTGTGTCTGGGTGGGCGGGGGCGAGATGCCTGGCATTCATGGCACTCGACAAGTGCCCGGAGTTTTTGAAATGCTAGCGGGGCCATGAAACCGCGCGTTCGTTTTGCCCCATCACCCACTGGTTATCTCCACATCGGCGGCGCCCGCACCGCGCTATTCAACTGGTTGTACGCCCGCCACACTGGTGGCACGTTCGTGCTTCGCATCGAGGACACCGATGCGGCGCGCAACACCCAAGAAGCCGTGGACGTCATACTCGATGGCCTCCGCTGGCTCGGTCTTGCCTGGGACGAAGGGCCGCTTACCAGCAACGCCACCGGCCCCTACAAGGGTGACCGTGGGCCGTATTTTCAGTCGCAACGCAAAGCCAACTATCAGGCGCGCATCGAGGCACTGCTCTCCCGCGGACTCGCTTTTGAACATGAAGGGGCCATCAAGTTCAAAATGACCCGCGAGCCCATCACGATTCCCGACCTCGTGGTCGGCAATGTGGTTCGTCCGCTTACTGACCGCGAAGCGCAGGACCCGGATTGGGTGCTTGTGCGTTCCGACGGACAGCCCGTATTCCACTTCGTGAACGTGGTGGACGATCTGGAGATGGGTATCACGCATGTCATTCGCGGCGAGGATCACTTGAGCAACACCGCCAAGCACATCGCGCTCTTTCGCGCCTTTGGGGTTGAACCGCCCAAATATGCGCACATCCCGCTCATCCTGAACGCCGACGGCAGCAAGATGAGCAAGCGCGATCGTGGTGCGTCCCTTACAACCTATCTCGACGAGGGTTTCCTGCCCGAGGCGGTGAACAACTACTTATGCCTGCTCGGCTGGTCGCCCAAACACAACAGCGAAAAGCTTTCGCTTGCGGAGGTGGTTGAACGCTTCGACCTGCCACAAGTCCTTCGACACAACGCGAAATTCGATTTTGAGAAACTGACATGGTTGCAGGGCGAATACTGCCGCGAGCTGCCGTATGACCGGTTTTACGAAATGTCCGTCCACGCGCTCGCCAAGGCGGGGATTGATACCAACCGGCTTGACGTGAACTATGTCAAGGCGGCCCTCGACACTTGCCGGGGCAAAATCAAGACCTTCAGTGAACTCGCAGCCTATGCTGGATTCTATTTTAACGACGAGATCACCTACTCCCCCGACGCTGCGCAGAAAGCCTTCGTGCCTGAAAACAAGCCCCGTCTCGAAAAACTCCGCGCCGCCTTCGCCGCCACCGACCCATTCAACGCCTCGACTCTCGAAGCCGCGTTGAAAGCCACTGCTACCGAACTTGGCGTGAAAGCAGGTGTGCTTGTCCATCCCGTCCGTCTCGCCGTTACCGGCAATCCCTCCGGCCCAAGCTTGTATCACCTCTTGGAAGTAATGGGCAAAGCAAAGGTGATGGCGCGATTTGAAAGAGCTCTTTGTGAAATGGGTTTTGGCGGATGACAATCATTTGCGAAATCGCACGCCCCACCCGAAAGGACTGCGATCGCAAAGTTTTCACAAAGCTTGTTAACCCCGGTTGCCAATGGCATCGGCTAGTTCAGACTTTATTTCCGTTCAACCGACGCAGCGTTGGTGCCGGCCGTGCCTGCGACCGGGGTGCATCTTGGCACTGTCCTTAGTTTGCCGCCCAAAGTTCGTCCCAGTGAC
>CAZIJO010000056.1:0-27760 GCA_964539515.1 uncultured Bifidobacterium sp.
CGACCTTGTTCTTGACGATCTTGACCTTGACGTGATTGCCGGTGGCATTGCCCGCGGCGTCCTTGAGCGTTTCCTTGCGCCGGATGTCGATGCGCACGCTGGCGTAGAATTTCAGCGCCTTGCCACCAGGCGTCGTCTCCGGGTTGCCGAACATCACCCCGACCTTTTCGCGCAACTGATTGGTGAAGATGCAGGTGGTTTTGGATTTGGCCAGGATGGCCGTCAATTTGCGCAAGGCCTGGCTCATCAGTCGTGCCTGCATCCCCATGGTGGCCATGCCCATTTCGCCTTCGAGTTCCGCCTTCGGCACGAGCGCGGCGACCGAATCAATTACAATCACGTCGAGGGCATTCGAGCGGGCAAGCGTCTCGCAGATAGTCAACGCTTCTTCGCCACTGTCCGGCTGCGAAACCAGCAGGTCGTCCAGATTGACCCCCAGCTTTTTCGCGTAGCCCGGATCCAGCGCGTGTTCCGCGTCGATGAACGCGGCCAATCCGCCTTCCTTCTGCGCGTTGGCAATTACGTGGAGCATCAGGGTGGTTTTCCCGGAAGATTCCGGGCCGAAGATTTCGATGACCCGGCCGCGCGGGACCCCGCCGACGCCCAGCGCCAGATCCACCGCCAGCGCGCCCGTGGGAATCACCTGGATTTTGGTTTGGGCCCGCGCCTCGCCGAGGCGCATGATGGCCCCATCCCCGTAGGCCTTGGTAATGGTCGAGATGGCGGCTTCGAGTTCCCGTTCGCGAGCCGCGGCGAGCTTGGCGGCCTCGGTGGATTTCGTTTCAGCGACGGCTTTGTCGGCGGCTTTGGGTGGCATGATAATGATTCAGTAAAAGGTTAGCGGTGATTGTTTAACGGGCAGCGACGTTAGTGAAAGCGGATCGTTGAGTCAACGATCCGTCGGTCCGGAACGAATTTGGACTGGAAACAGGAATCCGCTGGTCGTTTGCCGTGCCTCAGTGTCACTGCTACTTGCAGGTCAATCCGCACCGTGAACCGGCAGGCCGTTCACGCTGCACAACACTGCCCGGGACAAAGCTACGGACTCCATCCGTAATGGCACGGAGGAGTATTTCTGACATGAAAAGTTTAAATTCCGCAAAAGTATTTCATTGACTTGCTCAAAATAATTGGGTAAAAAGACTTCGTCAGCCCGGTAAAAAAACCAGTGTCGTAGCAAACTCCAAAAAGAAGTACCGCAGCATTCTTGGCTCGAAGCGAGGTTTTATGGAACATCATGCCATCCCAAATCGGAACGTACGTTTCTATGGTCCGAACTTGAGGCCCCACAGAGTTGGAAGGAAAATGAAAACGCAATGGATCACGGCGATGGCCTTGGCCGCCGTCGGGTTTGGGTCCAATGTGTCCGCCCAATTTTCCTATGACTTTAACGGCGGTAACGATCCTGGCTGGACTCATTACGCTCCCGCCGGACTCAATCAGACTTTTACCTTCCCCAGCAACCCGTATGGGGTGAGCAATGTGGCCTATCGGATTACTTCGGATGCCGGGAACGCGCTAAACCCCGGCCGGGTGGGGAGCTTCCGAATGAGCGATCCGGGGATTTCCGATTTCACCCTGACGACTGATTTGATAAACTGGAACAGTGGCATGAGCATGAACATGGGGGTGATGGCGCGCGTGCAGTCGCCGCTGCCCGGCACCACGTTTCCTCTCGGCTACGCGTTGGTCTATACGGATCGCTTTTCCGCCGGTGGGGGAGGCACTGATCAATTGCGACTTTACAAGGTGGTGGCCAATGGTCTTGGGTTCATGAATACGATTACCTTGGGCAGTCAAACCAACGGTGGCTTGGGCCAGTTCGGCGTGGTCGCCGGCGGTTCCGCACCGCCGGACCCGTCGAAAGACTACCAGTTGGTTTTCACCGGCCAGGGAAATCTGCTTACTGGACAGATCATCGACAAGAGCACCGGTCTGGCGCTGACCTTTAACGATGGATTTGGCGGGCTGACCGATCGCATTGTGGCTTCCGATCCGGGAGCGGCCGCAGGATTTGGCGCCCTCTACACCACCGGGACCTACGGCTATTTTGGCTTCGTTGGCAGTGGCACGGGCAGCCTGGGTAACGCTACGGACGTGACCTTTGACAATTTTTCAATCACTCCCATCATTCCTGAGCCCTCTTCGTTGACCATTGCCGGTCTGGGACTCTCAGGGTTGCTGGCATGGAATGCCCGGCGAAACAAGCGGAGCAGCGGAGCAGGATCGGTTTAGACTTGCTGGGCGGCTGATTTCGGACGGGCCGATGTATCCATCGGCCCGTTTTCATTTTACAAAGGGTCAATCGCCTGCTTGAACTTAAGCGAAATGCCGGGATACTGCCGAAAAGTTTATCAGCGGTTAAGATTTGGCCTATGAACACACAAATGTCTCCACTGGAAACAAATTCTTCCACCCGACTCAGCTTGAGTGTCAGCTTGGGATTACTCCTCGCATGGTGGGGGACGACCACGGTCCAGGCGCAAAGCGATAACTTTGATGACGTCGATCCCGTCACGAACGCCGCGTGGGCCAAGATCACCGCAACAAACTACACGACGATTTACAGCCGCCCGGCTGATGAATTTGGGGGGCACGCCATCCGCCTGCAAGGTGCCACCCCGCAACCGCCGGCGTTCGGCGGCGGCCAGAATGACCCCACGACAGCGCGCGTGATCCTGTGCCGGACCGACCGGATCTACACAAATTTCTTCGTGGCGGCGGATCTGGTCGCTTGGGACGCTTCCACCACCAACGACCAGGTCTTCGGGCTGGTTGCCCACGCCGCCAACCTTGATTCCGGGCTGATTGATGGCGTCACGTTCACTGACCGCATTAATCGCTTCGGAAACCTCGAAGGCAGCAAAGGTCAGGTGCAAATCTACGGGTTCAACGCAGGCGCGGTCGGAGCCCCGGCCGCCCAGAATCTCTTCACCGTTCTCGTCCCGGGCCGAAAATATCGCTTTGTTTTCCAAGGGACTGGCAATGTGTACAGCGGCGCGGTATACGATCTGGAAGATTTGACGCGTCCGCTGGTAGAGATGAGTGGCGACGATTCGTTTGCGGCATCCGCCTTTGTAAACTTGCCGTATCCCAATGCCGGCTATTCCGGGATTTTTAATGCTTCCCTCGCAGACGGAACGGAGGACCCGAGAACCGACACCACGTTCGACAATTTCGTGGCGGCCGAATCCACGCCGAATTCCGTCGCCGCCCCGGCGACACCCCACGGCCTTGCGGGTGCACCCCAAGTAGTGAACCGCACGCCGGCTTCGTTCGCCAATTTCCATCCGGCGGCCAACGGCATCGTCTTCAATGCCACCACTTTGACAACCACCAATGCCGTCAACACCAATGCCATCCGGCTCTATTTGAACGGCCGGGATGTTTCCTCCGGGTTGAGCATTACGGGGCCGACGACAAATGCGCTGGTCGCTTATAGTGGCCTGACGGCCAACGCCGTCTATGATGCGCGCATTGAGCTTCAAGACGCGCTCGCCCGCCGGACGACCAATGTCTGGACATTTGATACCTTCAGCGAAGGTTACCTGGCTTCAGCCGCCGCAAAGAATATTGAATGCGAAGACTACGATTACAGTTACGATGTGAACGGGTCGCCGGTGGGCAGTGGTCTCTTCATTGACAATCCATTGCCTTCCGGCATGACGACGAATGGCACTCCGGTAAATGCGGATGGCGGCGGGTATTTTGGTTTGACCGGGGGAAACATGAATCCACAGGCCGTGAATGCGGGCGCAGATTTCTTCGATCGACGAGCAGGGCCAGAAAGCGGTGCGTATGCGAATTATGCCATGTTCCGGCCTAACGACGCCGTTGGTACCGAGCAAGGGAAGGCGAATTACCTGTATGTCGATCAATTTGGAACCGTGACGTTCGATTATTCCGTGAACCGCACGTATGGCCCGCAACGACAGAAGTACTCGGCGGCAAACCCGGCGCTCAAGGAGTACGCGGTGGTGCAAACCACCGGCGGGGAATGGATGAATTACACGCGGGTCTTTTCAAATTCGAATTACTACCACGTCTATTTGCGGTACGCTTGCGGTTTTTCGCAGGATTTGGGTTTCGACCAAATCGGGCCGGGCCCGACCACCAACCGCCTGGGCACCTTCTCCGCCACCAATCAACTTTGGTTGAACAACTATCGCTATGGCCCGCTGCGCGACGAAGCCGGCCGGCCGGCGGTGGTGAATTTGTCCGGGACGAACACCCTCCGGTTGACGGTGCTGGGGGCGGATCTCAACCCCACCAGGTATGCCTTGGCCCTTGATTATCTGGCCTTCGTGCCCGCGCTCCTGGTGGAGTCGGCGGCGCAAGCCGCGGGACCCTATCTAATTGAAAATGCCGCCACCATCGAACCCGGCACGCGGCACATAACTCTGCCCGTCAGCAGCGGGAGTTCCCGATTCTACCGACTGCGGTGGGATCACCCGGTGAATATTACCGACATCAAACTGGCGAATGGCAATGTGGAACTGCATTACCAATAACTCCGCAAGACCAGCAAGCGATTACCAAAAGCCCGGTTCAGGAGTCGGGTCAGGGGCCGGCGTTTGATCCCGGCGCGACCGATCGACAAAATGATTATGAGCATCCTGCGTCCACAACCAGGCATCATTGCGGGGCCGCGTACGCCTCTCCGCCTCGTCAGAGCGGCGGTTCTGGGCAGCGCCGGGATGATGGCGATTGGGCTGCTGGCTCAAAGTGACAACTTTGACAGCGGCATGGATTCGGGCTGGTCAAAGGTCAGCAATCCGAATTACCCGGCGACCTACAGTTTTCCACCGGATGCGTTCGGCGGCCATGCGTACCGGCTGCAAGCCGGCGCGCCGCCGGAACCGTGGTCCGAAGCCAACACCGCGCGCGCGGTGGCGTATCGCGGGGACAGACTTTACACCAATTTTTTCGTTGCGGCGGACATCGTGGCCTGGGACGCCGGCCACACCAATAACGCGGTGTTTGGCGTCCTCGCCCGCGCCACCCCCGCGACGATTGCCTCCGGGGTGTTCGATGCGGCAATGTTCGTCGTGGAGGTCAACCGGTTTAGTGACGCGGCGGGCAGCCGGGGTCGGATAATCGCGATGTCGCTGAGTGTGGGGCAAGGCGGTGGTCCCGCGGCTTTGGCGGAGTGCACCCTCGTGCGCGGCCGCCAGTACCGGCTCACGTTCAGTGGCACGAACAATGTCCTGACGGGCGCGATCTACGACGTGGAAGATTTGACCCGGCCGCTGCTTTCGCTGACCGGCGATGATGGGATCGCCAACAGCGGCTTCTTCGGGGGGCCTTTTCCGGATCCGAGCGCGGGCGGCTACTCCGGGCTGATCAGCTTTTCTTCCATCGGCACCGGAACCACGACCATCTTCGCCGGTGGCGGTACCGACCCGACCGCGGACACGACCTTCGACAATTTTGTGGCCGCGGAATTCCCACCGACGACGGTGGTCGCCCCCGGAACTCCGCATGGTCTGGCCGCCGCGCCCCAGGTGGTCAACCGGATGCCGGTATCGTTCGCGAATTTCTATCCTGCCGCGAGCGGCATAACCTTCCAAGCCACCACCCTGACCACCACCAATGCCATCAATACGGCGGCCATCAAATTGTATCTAAATGGTGTGGATGTCTCGTCCGGTTTGAACATCACTGGGTTCGCAACGAACGCGGCGGTGGCTTACCACGGGCTTGATTCCAATCTTGTCTATCAGGCGCGCATTGAACTCCAGGACGTTCTCGGGCGAAAAACCACCAATGCCTGGACTTTCGATACGTTCAGTGATGCTTACCTGGCGTCTTCGCACGCAAAAAATATCGAGTGCGAGGATTATGACTTTAACAACGGAGATTTCATTGATAACCCGCCACCTTCCGGTTATGCCACCAATGACTACCCGAGCGAAGCGAATCCTTTCAACGTCATCCCCACAGGATACTTGGACGCCTTTGGCAATAACGCAAAGACCATTGTGGGCGGGCTGGACTTCTTCGACTGGGATGCCAATCCCCAGACTGACGCGAATTTTGGCAACGAGAATGATTTCCGGCATGCGAATTCTGTCGGCACCCAGCTTGGGACCATCACGCATCTATCGAGCGATACGAATGACCCGCTGGTGATTGTCATTAACCGGAGTTTCGATACGCAACGTCAGAAGTACTACCAGGTCCATCCAGCATTGCATGATTATGTGGTCGAGCGCACGGAAGGAGGCGAGTGGCTGAACTACACCCGGATTTTCCCCAATGCCGCCTACTACAACGTTTACTTGCGCTACAACTCGGGCCTGGCACAGACGTTGGCTCTGGACCGGATTGGGTCGGGGCCGACAACCAACAATCTGGGCACGTTCGCGGTCCAGAGTTCAGCGACGGCAGGCAACTACCGTTATGCGCCCTTGCTCAACGATAGCGGCAATCTGGCAGTCGTAAATCTTCCCGGGACGAATACCTTGCGGTTAACGATGGCCGGCCCCCAAAACGGGAGCACCAAGCAGCGCACGGCGTTGAACTACCTGGCGTTTGTGCCGGCGCTGCTCGTCGAATCATCATCCCAAGCTGGCGGACCCTTTTCGATCGTCCAAGAGGCTTCGGCCGAGCCCGGCAACCGGCGCGTCATCGTTCCGGCGGTTGGCAGTACCCGCTTCTACCGACTCCGGTGGGATCATCCGGTCACCATAACAGGCGTCAGTCTTGCGGGCGAGAAAGTCGCGTTGACATATCAGTAAGCTTAGCGCTTGATTCTGGCGATGGCTAATGGTCCCACCATCGACCGTGGTTGTCTCGTTGGCGCAACTCCACCCGTGGCCATGGTGGTTTTGCCCGACTTTCCGGCAATTGCAACGCAGGGTTTGATGGGCTCGCCCCGGGACGCGCGATGTTCCCGGCTCATTCGCAAACAAAAATTCCCTCCGGCCCTCTATTTCATATGAAACCTGACAACGAAGTGGGAACAAAGTGGCAACGGCTGCTACTCGCAATTCTGGTCGCGCTCCCACACTTTTCACCGGCAGCCCAACTCCCCACAACCCGGACGGCCGACGAGGATGTCAAAAGCTCCAGCGTACGCATGCGGCCCGGGTTGCTGCCAAAGGATGGCATGTTATTCAATGGCTGGGGCATCACGCCGGCGGGCACCTCGGTGACCGTCAGTGACATGGCCCTGAAACTTGTGGTGGCGCCCGACAAGAAAGCGCTGCTTGCCGCCAGCGCCGGATTCAACGACACCGGCCTGACCGTCTTCGAGTTTGCCGGGGGGCGGGTAACGCAGTTCCTGCCGCTACCGAAGGTCTGGAACGGGCTGGCGTTCAGCCGGGATGGCAGTCGCCTCTTCGTGTCCGGCGGCGATTCCGGCTTGATCCATGTATTCAATTACGCCGACGGTAAGGTGACAGCAGCCGACCCAATCAAACCCGGGACGGACGCGCTGGGCACCGTGCTGGGATCCATCGCCGTGCACCCAACGACCGGTCGCCTCTATGTTTGCAATGAGGGCAACCACGAAGTCTGGATGCTCCACCCCGACACGCTGGCGTTCGAGGCCCGGATCAGTGTCGGGCAGCATCCGCATTCCTGTGCCATGGGAGCGGACAACCGGCATCTCTACGTCAGCAACTGGGGCAGCCGGAGCGTGAGCCTGATCGATACCGAAACCCACCGCCGCGTGCGCGACATCACGGTCGGCCTGCGCCCCAATGACCTGGCGCTCGCGCCGGATGGCAGGTTGTTCGTAGCGTGCGCCGGCGACAACACGGTCCATGTCATTCAGACGCGGACGCTGGAAGAGGAAGCCGTACCCGCCAGCCCCGCCCGGCGGCTATGGGATAAAACGCGGGAGATCATCTCAACCTCGCTCTATCCGCAATCGCCGGAAGGAAGCACGCCCGACGCCGTCACGGTCACGGCCGATGGTCAGACGCTTTTCATTGCCAATGCCGACAACAACAGCGTGATGGTGGTGGATGTTTCCAATCCGAATACGTCCGTGGTCAACGGTTTCATCCCGGTCGGCTGGTATCCCACGGCCGTTGCGGTCAGCCCGGACGAGCAGACATTGTTCGTGGCCAACGGCAAGGGGCTGGGCTCCCGCCCCAATTTTCCGCCACAAAAAGCCGAGCCGCGGAAGCTGCACAAGCCACCGGCGTTTGATCACATCGGGCGGACCTTGCAAGGTGCGCTTTCGATCATTGCCCGGCCGGATGCCGTGCGCATGGCGGCGTACACCGAACAGGTGCGCCGCAATTCGCCGTACACCCCGGAAGCGTTCCGGCGTGTGGGAATGAAAAGCAACGGCGTTATTCCCGATCAAGTCGGTAAACCGGGTCCGATCAAATACGTGCTCTACATCATCAAGGAGAACCGCACCTACGACCAGATCCTGGGCGCGTTCAAGGACGCCAAGGGCCGGCCCGCCGGTAATGGCGATCCCAATCTGGTCATGTTTGGCGAAGACGTGACCCCGAACCAGCATCAACTCGCCCGCGACTACGTATTGCTCGATAATCTCTATTGCAATGGCGAAGTGAGCGTGGACGGCCACAGTTGGTGCGACGCCGCCATCGCCACGGACTTTAATCAGCGTTCCTGGATCATGTCGTACTCCAAGCATGGCCGGCTGCCCGGCAACGAGGAAATGGAAAACCCCGCGGCGGGCTATCTCTGGGACCTCTGCCAGCGTCACGGAGTCAGCTACAAGAATTACGGCGAAGGCGCCCAGCGCGTGGCCTCGATCAACCGCGGTAAGTGGACCGGCGAACGCGATATGGACCGGGTCGATTGCTGGATTGCTGACCTGCACGCGGCGGAGCAAGGCGGCGAGTTGCCGCGTTTCACCATCATGTCGCTCGGCGAAAACCACACCCGCGGCACCACCCCCGGTGCCTTCACCCCGGATGCGTGTGTTGCCAGTAACGACATCGGCCTGGGCAAAATTGTTGCGGCCGCCACGCGCAGCCGGTTCTGGAAGGAGATGGCCATCTTCGTCATCGAGGACGACGCCCAAAACGGTCCCGACCATGTGGACGCCCATCGCACGGTGGGCTTTGTGATCAGCCCGTACTGCAAACGCGGCTTCGTGGACAGCACCCTGTACACGACGGCAAGCATGATTCGCACGATGGAACTGATCCTGGGGCTGCCACCGTTGACGCAATACGACGCGGGCGCCACCCCGATGTTCAACTGCTTTCGGAAAACTTCCAGGGTCACGCCCTACAACCTGCTCAACCCCAAAGTGGACCTCCAGGCGCGCAACACGGAAAAATCGCCATTCGCTTTGCAATCGCAGCAAATGGATTGGAGCGAATATGACCGGATTCCGGAGGACGAACTGAACCGGATTCTCTGGTACGTCACCAAAGGCCCCGATGTGCCGTATCCAGCCCCGATTCATCGTGCCGTGTTCACCCGGTAGCGAATCCGGCCTTGCCGTCAGCCGGCCAACTGACCGGCCAGCCCGCGTCAATAACGGCTGGAGGAAAGTCGGAGTGAAGCAGGTTTTTCCATTGACTAAACTGCATAGTCTGGCGTGATAGAGACACCATGCAACCGACCGACGACATAACCATGATTCCTTTCGCGCGCCCCAAGTCAGTCCTGACTACCCAAGGCAGTGGTTACCGCCGAACGACCTCCCACTCACCCGGGCGAAAGGTTGAATCGCATCGCGTACTTTCCCGGCAGGGATTTACGCTGATTGAGCTCCTCGTCGTGATCGCGATCATCGCCATTCTGGCGGCGATGTTGTTGCCCGCGTTGAGCAAGGCCAAAACCAAAGCCCAGGGCATCATGTGCATGAACAATACCCGCCAACTGATGCTGGCGGTGCACTTGTACAGCGGCGAGAACCAGGAATTTTTCCCCATGAACGTTCATGGTGGCGTATCGCAGTCGGGCGCCAAGATCGCGGCGGCGGGTGCTTATTATCCCTGGGTCATGGGCTGGTTGACCTGGGACACCAGCCCCCACAACACCAACACCCTTTACCTCACGAGCCCGGACTACTCGGTCCTGGCCCGGTATGCCGGGGGCAGCCAGAAGATCTACAAATGTCCGGCGGACAACCGGCTCAGTCCGGTGCAGGCGTCACGCGGTTGGACCGAGCGCGTCCGGAGCGTCTCGATGAACGGGGCCGTGGGCCGCGGAAACAAGGTGGCGACCGACGGTCTCCTCAACTGCGAGCGGATTTTTGAAAAAACCACGGATGTCTTGCGGCCGACTCCGGCAAACCTCTGGGTGTTCGTGGATGAACATCCCGACAGCATCAACGATGGCGCCTTTTTCAATGCCCAGCGAAACCTTGAATGGATCGACCAGCCGAGCAACCAGCACAATGGCGCGTGCGGCTTCGCCTTTGCCGACGGCCATTCGGAAATCCACAAGTGGCGGGCGAGCGTGCTCAAACTCAAGCTGACCTTTCAGGATTTGAGCCGGCAGGCCGTCTCCGCCCAGGATGATGATTTCCGCTGGACGATTGAGCGGACCTCCCACCCGCGCTGAAGGAACTTCGCGCCCGACGCCAGGTTCACGTTGAACCCAGCGTCCAATCGCACAATCTCAACCGGATCGGAAGCCCGGAAACCGAGGCCGCTGAACAGGAGGCCGCCGAGGAAGCAGAGAACAAAAGCGTTGGCAAGGGTCGGACGGGGTGGTTTTTTCGCGCCGGCAGCCAAACCCACGCAGCTGAATCTCCATTGCCTGCTGTAAAACGATTCCGAAGTTCACCGGAAAATATCCCGGAAGGAAGATCGAATTCGCCCGTCGCGGTGAGGGCTTCAACGCCCGTCGCCCTGCATCACCCACGCTTCGTTGAAGTGTGCGTGCTTGATGGCCTCGTTCGCGGGGCGGCCCGCCGCGTCCAGTTTCGTTTCGCTCTTTCTCTCACGAAAACTGTAACTCGCGTGGAGGGTTCCGTCTTCCGCCTGAATGATGGATGGATAGTGATACATGCCGGGGCCGGCCTTCACGTCGGCTTCGGAATCGCGCTCCAGATACCGTTTCCACTTCCAGGTTTTCCCCTCATCGTCGGAAAGCGACACGGCCAACCGGTGCCGGCCCTCTTCCAGATCGTTGTTGATCAGCAGCCAGCGTCCGCTGCGCAAGGCGATGATTTCCACCCCGGCGCCGGTGTCCACCCGGTCTGAATCCACGACCGGGCTCCACGTTTCCCCGCGATCCTTGGACTCGCTCACCGGCACGCGTTGCGGCGGCGGACCATCATCCCGCATGTAGGCGACGAGCGTGCCGTCCTTCTTTTGGATCAGGCTGGGCTGGGAATTGACGAGGCTGACGAGCGGCGTGCTGGTGAACCAGGATTGGCCCCAGTTGTCGGAAATGGCCATCAGGCAGAAATCGAACCCGTCCGAATAGAGCGGCACGATCAGCCGCTGGCCGTCCAGCACATAGGGATGCACCCGCGTCATCCAGCCGAGCCGGCAGTTGAGCTTGTCCTTGAGTCGCATGCGGTTCTTTTGAATCCATTGATTGAATTCCTCCGGCTTCATCTCGGGCGCGGGTCCGGCGACCAGCCGGTCCAGGCCGGCGGTCACTAGCTGCGCGAAATTCGTGCCGGGCGTGACGTGAAGAATTTCGTTGGTTTCCCACTGGGGCGCTCCGGGCTTCTGGTAATTGGACGAAATGCGGTATTTGAGCAGCGCCGACTCCCATCGATTGTCGAGAATGGTGGGCCAGATCAGCCAGAGGCGTTTCTGCGGATCAATGAACATCGCCGGGTTGGTGTCCGGATAGCCGGGTGTGTCCGCCATCACAAAGGGGGCGCTCCAATGCTGGTCGCTCTTTTTTTTGCGCGCACCCATCACGGCCACGTCATCCGACCAACGCTCCCCCGAGCCGCGATACCAGCAGACCAAAAGGTCGCCGTTCGGACACTCCACGATGCACGAACCATGGTTGTGCAGGTGCTCCAACGGAATGATCAGCTCGGATTCCAGGAAGGGGCGGTCCAACTTTTTCGAATCGGCGGCGCTGAGGAACGCAATGGTCAGGCAGGTCAGGATCATCAGGAGGCATCGGATTCTCATAAGCAGGCTTTGACTCAAGCGTGTTCAAACTAAGATTTTGCGATAATGCGGAACAGAAAAAAAACCGGCCGCATCGGGAGCGCTATCCGCGGAACGCCGTCTCGGCGTGGCGGCCAAACTTTCCGCCACGCCGCTGCGGCGTGAACGCCGGGTTCCGATTTCCGTCAAGCGATTCTCGGGAGCAGTGTCCGAACCAGCCCAAGAAGCCGGCCCTTCCGAATGAGATTGTCAAACGCAACCGAACCATAAAAATTGCCGTCCGCATGTCAGACGCAAAGCTATTCCTCGGCATTGAAATCGGCGGCACCAAGTTGCAGCTCGTTCTCGGGGACGGGGCCGGTCGCATTCACGAACGGCGGCGGCTCGTGGTGGAGGCGGCCCAAGGGGCGGCGGGTATCCGGCAGCAAATCGAGCAGACGATTCCTCAATTGCTGGCGGACAGGAAAATCGCCGCCGTCGGCGTCGGCTTCGGCGGGCCGGTGGACTGGCGAACGGGCAAAATCAACCGCTCCCATCAGCTCGCGGGCTGGTCGGATTTTCCGCTGGCCGATTGGTTGCACTCGCAGACGGGGACGGCCGTCTTGGTGGACAACGACGCCAATGTGGCCGCGTTGGGGGAAGCGGTGGTCGGGGCGGGCATCGGATTCGATCCGGTTGTGTTCGTCACGCTCGGCAGCGGCGTGGGGGGCGGGCTGGTGACGGGCGGAAAGATTTATCACGGCGCGACGCCGGGCGAAGCGGAGATCGGTCACCTGCGATTGGATCGCAGCGGGACCACGGTGGAGTCGCGCTGTGCGGGTTGGGCCGTGGACGCCCGCATCCGGGAGTTGAACCGCCGGGAACCGAAGGGTCGGCTGGCACAGCTGGCCGGTAACGAAACCCGCGGCGAAGCCCGGCACTTGAGCGCCGCTTTGCGCGAAGGGGACGCGGCGGCGGAGCAGGTTTTGCGTGCGGTGGCGGAAGATTTGGCGTTTGGCCTGTCGCACGTGGTGCATTTGTTTCACCCGCAGGTCATCGTTTTGGGGGGTGGTCTCTCCGGTGTGGGTGAACCGTTGCGCACCGCCGTGGCCGGGGCACTGGTCGGATTCACCATGGAGGCGTTCCAGCCCGGCGCGGAAATCCGGCTTCCCGCGTTGGGGGAAGACTCGGTGCCCATCGGGGCGTTGCTCCTGGCCGGCGCCTCCGCCAGCCGTAGCTAAGTCAGAGCAGATGGCCGAGCTTTTCCCGCTTGGTTTTGAGATAGCGCGCGTTGTGCGGGTTGGCCTTCACTTTGATCGGCACTTGCTCGACGATTTCCAGGCCGTAACCTTCCAGACCCACCACTTTCCTGGGGTTGTTCGTCATCAATCGGATGGTTTTCAAACCCAGGTCCGTCAGGATTTGGGCGCCCAAACCGTATTCGCGCAGGTCCATGCCGTAACCAAGCTTCTGGTTCGCTTCAACCGTGTCGTAGCCTTGTTCCTGTAATTTGTAGGCCTTGATCTTGGGCGCGAGGCCAATACCGCGGCCCTCCTGCCGCATATAAACGATCACGCCGCGCCCGGCGTCGGCCACCTGGCGCATGGCCTGATGCAGTTGCGGCCCGCAATCGCAGCGGCGCGACCCGAAGACATCGCCGGTGAGACATTCACTGTGGACCCGAACCAACACGCCGGGCTTGCCCGCCACGTCGCCGCGCACGAGCGCGAGATGATGCTGGGCGTCGAGCTTGGAGCGATACAAATACAGGTCAAAATCGCCATGATCGGTGGGCAGCTTCACCACTTCCACCCGCTCGACCAGTTTCTCGCGCGTGCGGCGGTGCTCGATCAAATCCTCGATGGTGCACAGCTTCAACCGGTGCTTGCGCGCAAACGCCTGCAGTTGCGGGAGGCGCGCCATCGTGCCGTCGTCGTTCATGATCTCGCAAATCACGCCGATGGGCCGCGCGCCGGCGAGGGTCACGAGGTCCACCGCGGCTTCGGTGTGGCCGGCCCGTTGCAGCACGCCGCCCGGCCGCGCCCGCAAGGGGAAGACATGCCCGGGTTGCACCAGATCGTCGGGCACCGCGGTGGGCGCGGCCATGCATTGGATCGTCCGGGCGCGATCGGCGGCGCTGATGCCACTGGTGATCCCGCGCGCGGCATCCACGCTCACCTGGAAATCCGTGCGAAAGCTCTCGCGATTCTGCCGCACCATGCGGCCGACCCCGAGTTGTTCCAGGCGTTCGCTCGTGGTCGGCACACAGATCAACCCGCGGCCATGCTTGGCCATGAAGTTGACCGCGGCGGGTGTGACGTGCTGCCCGGCCATGACCAGGTCGCCTTCATTCTCGCGATCCGCATCGTCCACGACGATGACCATTTTGCCACGGCGAAGATCGGCGACGACGGACTCAATGCTGTCGAATAACTTTTTCACTCTGATTGAATTGGCTTCTTCAGCCGCCACGATTGTGGCGGTCTTCGAAACTGCTCTTGATATGGCTCTGACCGTTGAGGAATCGCAGCACGAGCGAGTTTGTTCACTTTCTTCCAACATTTTTTGAATGCTAAATGGTGGGGCTTGGGAGAACTATTGATACCGTAGCCCGCCACCTCTTGCTCATCCCAATATAGCATTTGCTGTTTGTCCCCGGAATCAATCATCACACAATCAACCGGCGCATCCGGCACGAGATAACAGTTACCCTTTAATTCAAAGACCCCCGTAGCTTCGATGGCCTTCTTCAACTCCGCCAGGCTGCGGGCATCAATCTTCCCCTGCCTTAATTCGTGACTCCATTTGCTGTCGCCGGTGGCAAATACGATCCGCCCATCATTCCAAATGGCAATACGGAGATAGGGTGCTTCGGAGTATTGTTGGTGGTCATAGTCGCACCAGACAGCCAGGAACGGACGAGCTTCCCAATCATTCGCGGCAAATCCTTCTGTCAGATGCGCGCCAACGAACACGGAAACAGTGAAGGCGAACATGACACAAAGCCCAAAACTTGAAAAACTGGAGCGCGGCGTCATCGCGGTTCGTTGTTTCATTACGCAGGTTTGGCAGTGGTCGCCGCCTCGTAGATATTCTTCAACGGAACTTTCTTTTGCGCCGCGAGTTGCTTGCAGGATTCAAACTCTGGCGCGGCCTGCACCACTTTCCCGTTCAACCTGCCTAGCTTAACGGTCACGCTGCCAAATTTGGTTTTCACGGCCGTAAACTCGCGCCGCAACTTGCGTCGCTCCGCAATCGTCCGCCGCACGCCAAACGCCGTTGTCTCGCGCAACATCATTTCGCTGAACTTGTCCGCCTCCGCCTCGACGCATAGCACCGTGAGCAGGACCCCGGGGCGGTTTTTCTTCATTTGAATCGGCGTGTGGAAAACGTCGAGCGCCCCGGCGGCCAGGGCGGTCGCGACAAAACCGCCGAGAATTTCCCCGTTGATGTCATCCAGATTGGTCTCCAGCACGGCGACGCGATCGGTTTCCCAATCCCGCTCGAGCAGGGAGGCGCCGGCCACGCTGGCTTTCGGGCTTGGGACTTTGGACTGCGTCCCCAGGACCGCCCGCAGCACATTCGGTCGCGTCTGATTATCACGCGTTCCCAGTCCAAATCCGATCCGCTCGGCGACCAACCCGTGCATGGGCGCAAAGCTTTCCGCCAACTCCGCAAGCAAGGCGGCCCCCGTGGGGGTGACGAGTTCGTTGGGTTCGTCGCATTGCGTGATGCCGATGCCGCGCGCGCCCAGAATGGCCAGGGTGGCCGGGGTCGGGACCGGAAAGCGGCCATGCGCGCACCTCACCCAGCCGGTGCCTTCCACCACCGGCGACGCCAGCACGCGGGGCTTGCCCAGCATTTCCAGGCCAATGACGGCGCCCACGATATCGACGATGGAATCCACCGCGCCGACTTCGTGGAAATGAACCTGCGTCGGGGGCAAGCCGTGAATCTTCCCCTCGGCCACGGCGATGCGTTGGAAGACGGCGACGGATTTCTTTTTCACCCACGGGGAGAGCTTGCTGGTGGTGATGAGTTTTTTGATTTCGGCGAAATTGCGCTGGTCTTCATGGTCGTGCCCATGTCCCTGATCATCGTGCTCGTGATGCGCATGGCTGTGTGCCGGTTCATGGGCCTCGTGGTGGTGATGGTGATGGGGGTGGGGCGCGTGACCCGACTCGTGCTCGTGGTGATGGTCATGGGCCAGATGGACATCGAACTTGACCCCTTCGATGGCGGACTTGTGCTGCCGCCCGATGTGGAGATGGTAGCCATCAAGCTTGAGCTTGCCGAGTTCGCGTTCGAGTTTGCGGGCGTCCACGCCCAGATCAATCAAGGCGCCGATGAACATGTCGCCACTGATACCGCTGAAGATGTCGAGATAAAGGGTTTTCATTTCATTCGGCTCTGAATCGTAATCTTTCTCTTGAACTTAATCCAAGCAACGAATTGGTGGTCGGGAGGATCAAGAAACAAATTGCGATCAGGATCCCGAACCAGCCGCCAGCGCATTGATCTGGCTGGCCGCGAAACCGGCGCCAAAGCCATTGTCGATATTCACCACTGTCACGCCGCTGCCGCAACTGTTCAGCATGCCCAACAATGCCGCCACGCCCCCGAAACTGGCCCCATAGCCGACACTGGTGGGCACGGCGATGACCGGCTTGCTCACGAGGCCGGCGACCACGCTAGGCAGGGCGCCCTCCATGCCCGCCACGACCACCAGCACGTTCGCTTGCTGCAGGGTTTCCAGCCGCGCCAGGATCCGATGCAGGCCGGCCACCCCCACATCCGCAATCCGCTCCACGCGATTGCCCATGATTCCGGCGGTGACAGCTGCTTCCTCCGCCACAGGCAGATCACTCGTGCCCGCGCAGATCACCGCAATCGTGCCGGCGCGCCGGGGAAGCGGCTTGTTTTCGATGGTCACACAGCGCGCCAGTTCGTGATGAATTGCGTGTTTGAATTTTTTCCGTAGCACCCGGGCATGTTCGGCATTGATGCGGGTGATGAGAACCCGTTGCTCGTGCGCCACCAAGGTGGTCGCGATCTTTACGATCTGGGCGGGCGTCTTGCCGGCGCCAAAAATCACTTCCGGAAAACCTTTGCGTAGCGCCCGGTGGGTGTCGACCTGGGCGAACCCGAGATCCGCCACGGGCGCGGCTTGAAACGCGCGGAGCACCGCATCGCGGCCCCGACCGCCGGCGCGAAACTGTTCCAGGAGTTTGATGGCTTCCGCCGTTGTCACCGGGCGATGATGCCAAAACGCCTTCGTCGGGTCACGCGGGAATTCCGTCCGCCGATTCAGAAGTTGAACGAGAAGAGCTTCAGCCCGACGGGTTGCCGGGTAAACACGTCAAAGATGAGGTTGTTTTCGCCAGTGCCGTAACTTTTCGGGGCAAGCGGATTCACCAGCTGGAGCGGCTGTTCCGCCCGGACCAATTGGACGGCGATGCCCGTGTAAGTCACCCCGACCTTGATCGGCGCGGCGTTGGAGATGGACAGCACCTCGGCGACAATTTCCCGGGTCCACCAATCCAGGCTCGATTCGGCCGAGCCTTCGATCGTGTTCGATTGGGCCAGCAAACTCCAAGGCGCAATGGCCATGGCCATGATGCTCAGAAACTTCATAAATCACCTCGCACTTCCCACTGCATTACGGGAGAAGTTCGGCCGGATCCGGCTTTCCGTCAAATGGGAGAATGCGTTCGTCCGATGGCATCCCGACGTTGATGCGGGCCAGCCTTGAAGTCCGTGTGGACTTGCCCGGCTGCCGGCCGATGGAAGCACCCTGCCCTTCAACCGCAACGCCGATCCCCGATCCGGCGCGTTGATGACGAGGCCCAATAACGCGCCGGGTCGGAGACCGGCGCTCCATAGCCAGCTGGCCGGCGCCCCGGTCCGATCCGGCACGGGGGAGTTACCTGGCCGCGTGTCCTTTGACAGGCTCCGACCCTTCGTCATCCGCCTTGTTGCGGGAAGCCTCCACTTTGATGTAGTGCAGCACGACTGGGGCGAGAATCATGCCCGGGATGCCCATCAGCTTTTCGCCCAGCACCAAACCAATCAAGGTGAGCCACATCGGGTTTTTGATACGGTCGCCGATGATTTTGCTGTTGAGAAAATACTCCAGCTTGTGAATCACGACGAGAAAGATCAGGGCGATGCCCGCGAGTTTCGGCGAAATGGTGAAGGCCACGCCGATGATGAGCGTATTGCTGGCGAGGTTGCCGATGATGGGCAGGAGGCCGCACAGGAAAGTCAAAACGATGATGACCGAGGCATAGGGAAATCGATTCCAGATGAGGAAAATCGCCGTCAAGGTGGTGTTGATGACCGAGATGATGATCTGCGCCCCGATGACCCGGGCAAAACTGGCAAAAAAAGTCACAAACCGGAGCACGATCTCCCGCACGACGGTGGCGTAGAGGCTGTTCTTGACCACGTCCGGGTCGTCTTCGACCTCCCACTTCGCATTGATGAAGAGGCTCACGGCCACGACCACCCCAATGATCAGCATGGCGAGTTGCAACGCCGCGGTGCGCGCGTAGGTCCCGACGCTGGGGAGGCGTTCCCCGACTTCCTGATGGATCAGGGTTTTGAGACTGGCATAATCGGTGAACGGCAGTTCAATTTCCTGCCGCTCCGCGAAACTCACCACCGCCGGAATCGTCGTTTCGGCAATTTCGGGCAGCGTCTTGTACGCCCGCTTGGAAAAGAAATACAAGCCGGTGGCGATGGCGACCACGGCGAACAGATAGACCACCACACCGAGGGTCTTGCTCCGCCCCAGGCTGAACAGGTGCATCGCGAAGTAACCGAACATCGCCGTCAACACCAGCGTGCCCAAATGCAGCCAGGCGATCATCACGAGGAGCACCGCCATGATGCCGAAGGAAATCCGCGCCGAGGTGGTCAGGGTGCGGACGGATGTCGCCCGCGTGTCTCCGCGCGCGGTCCCTTCGGACTCCGGGGGACTCGCGGTGGCAACTACTTTGTTCATTTCCAGTTTAGCGGATTTGAGGCAGCAGCCAGTTCAACAACCCGCCAATGGGCAGCCGCTCTTGCCGGCCGTCATCCCGATGGCGCAAGGTCACGGTGTCGAGCAACTCCGGCTTTTCGCCCAGCGTGTCGAAATCGATGGTGATGCAAAACGGAGTGCCGGCTTCGTCCTGGCGCGCGTAGCGTTTGCCGATGGAACCAGCTTCGTCATAGTAAACATTCATCCAGGGACGCAGCAAGTCGCGGACGGCCAGGGCCTTCGCCACCAGCTCCGGCTTGTTTTTGAGCAACGGAAAGATGCCGGCCTTGATCGGAGCGACGCGGGGATGAAACTGCATCACGTAAATCGTCTCGCTCCGGCCTTTGTCGTCCGGCTTGGTGGTCTCGGAATAGGCGTTCGCGATGAGCGCGAGAATCAAGCGATCCACGCCGGCCGAGGGTTCTATGACATGCGGGATGTACTGGCCCTTCGCCAGGGCGTTCGCGTCCTCCGTCGCCTGACTCGTCGCGGCCTCGTCGGCGACACCGCTTTTGGTCAGATACTTTTTGCGGTTCTCATGGTAGCGCCGCCAAAGGTCGTCCTGTTTTTCTTTGGGCAGCTTGCCCCAGGCGGTGCGCAGTTCATCGTCGAACACGCCCATCGGTTTGCCGGAGAAACGCTGGTGCTGGCTCAGGTCAAAATCACTGCGCGCGGCGATGCCTTCGAGCTCCTCGCCCTTCAGCTCGCCCTGCTCGTCGCGTTTGCTGAACGGGAACTTGAACAGGATGTCCGTGGTGGCCCGGGCGTAATGGGCCAGCTCCGCGGACGTCTGAACGTGGAAACCGAGCGTCCGGCGGGGCAGCCCAATGGCTTCGTAGAACTTCACCCGCTCCTCCACCCAATACTGATGCCACGCCTGCCAGCCCCAGTTAGCCTGCGGCTCGCCGGGATGCCCGACCGCCGCGACCGTCGCGACCGAGCCGTGAATGGCTTCAATCGCCTCGTCGGGCTTGATGAAAAACTCCAGTTCCATCTGCTCGAACTCGCGCGAGCGGAAAGTGAAGTTGCGCGGGGTGACTTCGTTGCGAAACGCCTTGCCGACCTGGGCAATTCCAAACGGAACTTTCTGGCGCGATGTTTCGAGCACGTTCTTGAACTGCGCAAAAATGGCCTGCGCGGTTTCGGGGCGGAGGTAAGCCACGGCGGAATCATCCTGCACCGGACCAACGTACGTCTGGAACATCAGATTGAACGCCCGCGGCGCGGTCTTTTCGCCATGACATTCATTGACGCACTTGCTGGGCTTTTGCGGACAGGCGATTTCCGCGGTTTGATCAGCGCGAAACCGGCCCTTGCAGGTTTTGCAATCAATCATCGGATCGCTAAAGGTATCCACATGCCCGCTCGCCCTCCAAATCGCGGGGGCCATGATGATCGTGGCTTCGAGGCCAACCACGTCATCGCGCTGGCGGGTCATGGCGTTCCACCAGAGTTCTTTTACGTTGCGCTTCAACTCCGCGCCCAGCGGGCCGTAGTCCCAAAAGCCGTTGATGCCGCCGTAGATTTCGGAGGACTGGTAAATGAACCCGCGCCGCTTGCACAGCGACACAATCTTTTCCATCAGCAAGTTCTCTTTTGGCTCGGCCATAGGGCGGGGAGTGTTCCGAAGGCGCGCGGCGAAGTCAAGGTGACGGCAAAACCCACCTGGCGACGGTGGAAAGCTCTCCGGCTGGTGGGCAGGGACTAGCGGCGAAGCCGAACCTCGATGAGGATGCTCCCGCTGCGGTCGGGCGTGACGGTGACGAGCGGGTGGAAACTCGGTGCCGGATCCTGGAGCGGCAACAAACCGTTACCGACAGCGAGCGCGCCCGTGTATCCCATCGGCGACCATTCGGCGAGCCGGCCAGCGCGAACCACCAGTGTCGTGCCATTTTGCCAGATGAGCTGGTTGCCGGCGCGCCGTGGAGCGCCCTGACACCAAAACTGGAGATTGGCCGGCCCGTTCCGGCGCAGGCGGAGACTGCCTTTACGGCGGTCGAGTTCGATTTGCAGTGACGGTTCGCTGTTGGTCCCGCAACGAACCACCGCCCGCCGGCCGTCATCGAGCAGTTGGTGAATTTTATCGGCTGCCGGACGGTTCGGGTTGGCACCCGGTTGGACCAGCACCGGGACACCGCCGGAATGGACGACGACTTCGCCCTGGCGCAGGCCCACCAGCAGGTCATCCGCGGTCCACGACCGGCGCAGGTAAGCTTCGTCCACGGAGGGGAAATGCCAGGAGAGTTTCTGCTCGTCCGCCCGGCCGGCCGCGGAATCATCGCACCACAGGTAGGCGTAGCCGCCGAGTTCGAAGAGCAACTCTTCACCGTGCGGCGTGATGTAACGGGTGCGTTGCAGGCGGCCGAGCGATTCATCCCAGCGCGCGAGCGATTGATAAATCGGGCGGCGATATTCCCGAGCCAGTGCCAGCAGGACCGGCGCGTAATAGTCCAGTTGTCCGTAGGAAGGTTCGAGCACAACGTTGGCATGAGGTTCATCCAGACCGGGTTGTTTGCGGCAAGCCACACTGGCCAGCGCCAGTTCGGCGTTCATTTGCCGCGCGAAACGTTGATACAAATCCCGGCCCGTGACCCGGCGGAGCGGGTCCATGAAAAACAGTCGATAGTGCAGGGTCGAGGCCCAGAAGGTCGCACCCTCGGTCTGCGCACCATCCGGGGCCAGTCCGTTGGGAAGCAGATGTTCCTCGAATTTCGTTGTCGTGGCGTCAAGCCAGGCCTGCGCTTCCGGCACGTCACCCAACAACGCCAGCGCCGCAACGCCGAACGAGCCCCATTCCACAACCGCATGATGCGTGTGAAAACCAGCCCCAGAGATGGATGGGGTACTAAAGTAGCCAGTAAAGTATTTGTGCCCGATGCGCCTCAGGGTTTCGCAAATCTCCTGCCTTTCCGCGGCGGTGAAGCGGTCATGGACAATGTCATACCCAACCGCGACCCCTTTCAACAACCGGGCCACGGCGTAAGCTTTGCCGCCGTCCGGCGGGTCCTCCGCTTCGGGCGACCAAGCGCGGCAACTGGCCAGCACCCACTGTCGCGCCGCCTCACCGTAACGCGCGTCCCCGCTGAAAGCATAAGCAAACGCGAGATGTTCAGTGATCGCCAAATCGCCCATGATGGCATAGAACCGGTCGTAAAGATTCTCGTAACGTGGGTCCGGCGTGATCGGCGCAATCCACGCGGAGCGCGGCGGGCGGGTCAGACACCAATCGGCAGACTGGGCGAGGTTTTGCCAGATGAGGGCGAGGGTGCCGGAAAAGCGGCTGGCTCGGAGCGCGGGGAGATCGTTCGTGGTGAAATAGAGCCGGGGATGGCCGAACGCGGCGGCCGTGGCTCCGGATGCCGGACCGCGGCCCAGTACCAGTATGACTATCGTCAGCACCAGGAACACCGAGCCAGTTCGCGTCAGCGTTCTGGAGGAAGCCAGCCCTCTGGCGCTTTCGGTCACCCAAGACTTCCACAACGCCCGCGGGCTGGCGCACCCCAAGACCTGCCGGTGGAAGGAGTGACGCACGGTTCAGTTGTGACGCTTCGTTTTCAGGAGCGGCTTGGCGCGCCAGTCCGCTTCCGGGCCGAAGCGCAGATTGTTGCCACCCCATCCGGTCCATTGATTGCCGTAAATGGCCCGAATGCCGGCCGTATAAAACGCCGTGGTCGCCACGAGCAGGATGGCCAGCCACACCGCCGCTTTGCGGATGAGCAAACCGAAATCAACCTCGCGGATTCCAGGAGTCTCATCCCGCTGACGCGCGCAACCAAGAATCAGCATGGTGCCGACGAGCGCGTTGAACATGGTCGTGCCTTCCGTCGCGATCCGGCTGTGCGAGAAAGCGACCAGGGCCTTGGTGAAATTGGCGATGACGATCAGCCAGAGAAACAGGAGGTATAGAAGCTGGCCTTTGCCCAGCCACGCCGAAGGAATCAAGGCGACTGGGTGTTTCCGATGACGCGCCAGCACCCACACGGTGCAGGCCGTGAACGCGACCCACATCAGGGTGAACCAGGTCCAGGCTGATAGGGTGAGGTTGCCGAAAAGCGGTGCGCGCAGGAATTCCGCCACGGATTGGAACACGCCCTGCCCCATCGCGCGCGGGCTGGTCCAGTCCTCGACGTTCTTAACAATGTTGATATAAGCGACAATGTTGAACACGAACACCACCGCAAAAATCTCCGTCCACGGGCGGACGCGGGGTTCGTCACGGCGAACAGGCAGGCGTGCGGCAAGCAGGCCCAGGGGAATGACGATGGCCAGGCCGTAGAGAAAACCGGCGAATTGTTCGAGGGCGATGCTGTGCCAATTGGCGCTGCGCCAGTGCTGCCAGAATTCAATGACCGCGGGATCGCCCGTCAGTCGCGGATTCCCCAGGGAATAGCAGAGCACTTTCACGAATTGCGCGGTGGTCAACGCCAGACCGCCGAGCGCGCCCGCAAGCAACGCGGCGAAGGTCACCGGCTTTTGCCCGGTCTTGCGGAAATAGAGCAGGAGTCCAATGTAGCAGCCCAGAATATTGGCCCAACTGTCGCCGCGCGGCGGGGTCAGACGAAATCCCCCGACGCTGTGGAAGACCGGCAGGTTTGAAAGCAGCACCGGTCCGACGAGGAAGACCAGCAAACTCCACAACGCCATGCGAACAAGGAGGGCCGAGCCGGAACGCCACGCACCGTGGCGCCAGAAATAAATCGCGCTGCCGATCGCCGCTCCGAAAAGCCAGCCCAGATGGGCGCTGAGTTGCGAGAAGAGGATCGGCCAGTTGGTGACCATGTCGTCCGCCGCGAACTTGGGAGCACTGGTCACGGGGTCGAGCAACGTCAGGTCGCCTTGCGGACGAACGAGCGCGCCGACCACCGCGTTTTGCCAGCCCGCCGCGGCGAGCAACTGCTGGATGCCCCAACCCACCGCCACGCCGCCCAACGCGAATAGCACCAACTGCCCGAACTTGCTGAAACGCCGATCCCAAAGGTCAAACGCGCACAAGGCCACGAGCGCCAGCACCGCCTCGAGCCATTCACTGTCCAGCCAATAAAGCGGATCGCGCTGGCGAAAGTCGGTGCGATCGGCGCCGAAGGCTGCCAAGAGCCGGTTCTGAAAATCGAAGGGCGTGTCCTGGACGAGGTACTGCACCGCCCAAAACCCAAAGACCCAGAGCAGCGGGCGGAAGATGGCCGTGAGCTTTTCCCGATCCTCGACCGCGGCATAAGCGGTGGCCGCACCACCGAGACCGGCCCAGAGAAACGCCTCAAAGAACGTCGCGACAAAACCATACACCTGCGTCGCGAGCTGGCCGGTCTCGGTGTAGGACGGTGGAAGCATGTACGAGATCGAGCCGCCAAAAGCCCAGCCGAGCGCGCCGAAGAACGCGAAGAAGGGCACACGCCGCCGCCAATCTTCGCGGCCCGACATGAGCGCCGCGGCGACCGCCGCCAGCGCCCCGGGGATCATCGCACCGGCTTCATGGCCGTAATTGCCGCGGATGCCCCAGCCAATGGACAACGACAACAGAACGACCAACACGGAGGAGGTACGAAAGGACGGGATCCTCATTTTGGCGGGCGGTTGAGATTCACGGCGAGCTTGGATTACAACACCGCGACTGCCTCGATCTCGATATGGTTGCCTGGTGGTGCGAGTTCGGTCACGCCCACCGCGGTGGAGGCGGGATAGGGCTTCACCAGAAATTCCTTCCGCACTTTGCGATAGACCGGAAGATCGCGGCTGAAGTGAACAAAATAGGCCCGCAGAATCACGAGGTTCCGCATCGACCCGCCGGCCTGTTCGAGGATCACCTTGAGGCGCTCAAACGTCTGGCGGAACTGGGTTTCCATGTCCGCGTGGTAATCGCGCGGGCCCTGGCCGGAAATGAAAACCAGGCGCTGCCCCTCGGCGAGAATGCCGGGCGTGTAACCAACATCCGCCGCGGGGGCGTCGGGGGGATTCAGTCCGGTGATCTTGGCGGAGGGCGAATGCGAAACAGGTGATTTTGCGTCGCCCGCCGCGTGAGCAACGGCCGGAATACCGGAGGCCAGTCCCAGCAGGCTGGCGGTCAGAAATGTCCGGCGGTCTTGGGCGCGTTTGCGGTGCGGATTGGGTTTCATACTCGGCAATCAATTTCAGCGCGGCGCAACCATGGCCCTCCGCGCAATCGTATCCAGATCAACAATTGCCGCCCGGTCGCCAGCTTGCTTCACCAGCTCACAAATTAGTTCGACGGCCTTGAACTCCGGGTCGCTGGGATAGAGTACGGACGGGTGGGCGAGAAAATCAAACACCGCGCGATGTTCGATGGCCCATTCGACGCCCAGCCGGATCGCGCGCAGAAAGTCGCCGAGCTGCCATCGCGCATTGCGAAACGCGCCGATGTCGCTGATGGGGCTCATTGGAATGTCAATCAAGCCGGTCGGATACACGAACGGTTGCGCCGCGGCCTGGGCCTGCACAATACCGTCGAGCACCGCCGGCGTCGCCGGTTCGCCCGGATTGCCGTAGGGATGGGCCGGGTATTTGCAACTCACCCATTTGAATCCGCAATCGAGCATCATCTGTTGCACCTCCGGGCGACCATTCAGTCCGTCGGCGAAACCGCCCGGGGTGCGGAAGCCCGCGGGTTTGAAACCCAGACGCGTCTGCATGGCATCGGTGCAAAGCTGGATGTTCTCGCGAATCACCTGTGCGGGCGTTTTTCCTTCGATCAGCCACGGCGCGCGTTTGAACCGATACTGGATATCCTCGGGTTTGGTGGCGAGGACATAGACATGGTCGTAGGTGTGGTTGCCGATCGGGTGACCGGCCTGGTTGAGTTCCTTGAGCCAGTCCACGTTTTCCTGCTCGAACACCTGGCCCACGGCGAAGAAATGAATCATGCCGCCATGCGCCTTGACCCGGCGCGCGGCCTCGATGGCGTAACGCTTGGCGTCCGCGTTGAGGTTTCCCTTCTCGTAGTCCCAATGGGCATCCTCCCAGCGCGGGAAATTGCGGGCCATCTCGAGATCAAGCGTGATGGCGATCAAAGCCTTGTCGCGCGGTGGCGAGGCGGAGGATTGCGCCAGGGCGCCAGCGCCGCCCAAACCGACAGCGGCGCCAGCCGCAGAAACGGTGCGGAGGAAATCACGGCGCGTGCTCCGCCCGGAAGCGGGTCATTTCTTTCTCGGTTCATATTTGATCCAGGAGATTTGCGTGATGAGTTGGTTCAGCGAGGCAAAGGCAATATGCGCACTGGTCGCAAATTTCGGCGTTACGTGCGCCGGAAACGTGGCCAGCGTGGCGTCACCGACCAAAAACGTGTTGAAATCCTTCGACAGGTTTTCGTAGCCAGCGCAGGTCCGGGCATAGCACATGTCCGTGGCGTAACCGGTGAGCAACACATGGCGGATGCCGTTGGCCTGGAGAAAGGCCCGCAACTTGTCATAGCCTTCGCCGTCATAAACCACCACATCGTCCGGATAAACCGTGATGTCGCGCGTGACGGGAATCGGCAGCTTCCAAAAATCGGGATTGTTGTACCGATAAGCCTCGAGCCCGGGGAACTGTTTGAAGTAATCCGCAACCGGCTTGTCATCCGACAGGGCGAGCGTCGTCACCAGGGGATCGCCGCGATAATTGAAACCGCGCAACTTCGCCGCGAGCTCTTCGGCGCCCGCCTGGCGTTCGTCCGGCCCTGGGCGGTGCGAAAACGAACGGTACATTTTGCGGCGGATCGGATCACACTCGCCCGGCAGGCTGTAGAGAACCGCGCCGACCTTGCCTCGGAGCGACTTGTGAAACGGATCGATGATCGAACGCGTGTGCCGGGCGGCGATGTGATTTTTTTCCGGCGTGCAAAAATCCGCCACGCCGGCCGGCTCCGGCGTGTTCCAGCCCTGGCCGTCATCAATGCCCCACGGATGCACCATGATGATGGCCGTCTGGCGGGCACGCAGATGGTTGGGCGTCTCGATGATGCCGCGGGCATTGTAACTCCAGCGCCAGGCGCGAACGTGCAGGTCAGCCTCCGGATCAAGGACGATGGCCGGGGCCTCCCACCGATTCGTTTCGCGGATCGGTTCCACCCACTCCGGATGATCGGCAAGCAATGGCTTGGGCCGCTGGATCGGGGTGAGTTTGTTTTCGTACGTGCGGGGAGCGGCGTCGGCCAGGAGCCAAGCGGTCGAGAACAGCAAACCAAAGCCGAGGAGCAGGCACTTTGATACGACCACGGACTGCGGCGAAGCGGCGAGCGTCCCGCTGGCCGCAGAGCCGTGGCGTCCCGCCCGGCGGATCAACGTGAGACAGGTTGTGGCGCTGGCTCTAATTGAGGCCGAAGCCAGGCGGCGAGACGCGCGCCCACTTCGGCAGGCGGGGACGCCTGCCGCTACATCGAGAGCCTTATCCAGTAGCGGCTGGCTCACAAGTGAAAGGATCGTCTTCATGGTTTGGCGGCGATTGGTTTTGGGCTCTGCAGATAGCTGAACAAGTCGCGCAATTCCTGGGGCTTGAGCGGTTTGACCAGACCTTCCGGCATCAGCGACACCGCGGATTCGCGCATCGAAACCAACTGTGACTGCGGGATCACCGTCCGTTCACCGGTGGTGGTTGCGAGCGTGAGGTTACCGCCGGATTGATCCACAATCACCCCGGACAACATGCGGCCATCCTTGGTCTCGACCTCGTAGGCCAGATATTCCTTCCGGACGGCGGCGCTCGGGTCCACCAGGCTGCCCAGCAGGAACTCGCGGTC
>CAZIJO010000057.1:0-27391 GCA_964539515.1 uncultured Bifidobacterium sp.
GGCACCCGCGCCTGAATCCGCATCGGTGCCGGCCGAGGCCGCTGCCAGCGAAGAAACACCTGCGCAAGAAGCTCGGGAGTGAGGATGGCCCGCCGATCATCGAGACCGTGCGCAGCGTGGGTTATCGCATCCCGCAAGAGAAACCGGGCAAATGATCTTGAACTCGTTCCGTCTCAAGATCGCGCTGTGGACTGGCGTATTCACCGGGCTGCTGTTGATCGGTTCCAGCGTTTTGCTCTGGCGGATTTCCCATCAGTTCAATCTCAACCAACTCGACCGCGAGATCCGCAACGTCGGTCAGGCCAATCTCGATCGCGTGCAAGGTGGCGATCACTGGGCGCGGTTGGAGGAAGCGCTGAAGTTCGTTTCCGGCGACCAAGAAGCGGCGCGATTCGTCCTGTGGGTGAAGCACAACGACAAGGTGATCTTCACTTCGCCCGGCTGGCCGAGCGGACTCGCGCCGGACAATTTTCGCGTCGCGGAAACTTACGAAGGGCCGAACGCGCCAAAACCCGGTCAGCCGCCGCCCGCCGCGCCGCGCCGGGGCGAACCGATTTCGCCGGGCAATCCCGCGTTGCCGCTGAAGTCGGCGCAATTCTCCACGCACCAAACCGGCGCGACTGCGTGGCGCGTGGGCGTGATGGGCAATCCTTACATGACGCTGATCGTCGCGGCGAACATGGATGACTTCGATGCGCGCATGGCCCGGCTGCGCAACGTGTATTTTACCACGCTCATCGCCGTCCTTGCGCTGGTCGCCGGGGGCGCGTGGTTCGTGGCGCGACGTGCACTGCGACCCGTAACCGCGCTCACGCAGACCGCCGAACGCGTCACCGCCCGCGGACTCGACCAGCGCATCCCGACCCTCACCAGCGATGCCGAGTTCAAACGGCTCATCACGGTGTTCAACGAGATGCTGGATCGGCTGGAGCGGAGCTTTTCACAAGCGACGCGTTTCAGCGCCGACGCTTCGCATGAATTGAAAACGCCGCTCGCGCGACTTCAGATGGAACTGGAAGCGGCGTTGCAGAATGCGCCCGCCGGTTCAGCGCAACAGGAGGTGTTTAGCAGCCTGCTCGACGAAGTGACGCGGCTGAAAGCCATCGTGCAAAAGTTGCTGTTGCTTTCGCTCGCCGACGCCGGGCGGCTGCAACTCCAGAAGCAACCAGTGAACTTGACCCGGCTGCTGGAAGGCGTGATCGAAGATTGCCGTCTGCAGACACCGCACCTGACAGTGGAGCAAAGCCTCGCGCCGAACGTCGAAGTGCCGGCCGATCCGGAATTGCTGGAGCAGGCCCTGCAGAACCTCGCGACGAACGCGGCTAAATACAACCACGCTGCCGGCAAGATCCGCTTCGAACTCCTCACCGCATCCGGTCGCGCAATCGTGCGGGTGGGGAACACTGGTCCGTGCATCCCCGCGGCTGACCGAAAGCGCATTTTTGAGCGATTCTATCGCGGTGACAAATCCCGCTGTGGCCGGGTTGCAGGCACGGGCCTGGGCTTGAGCCTTGCCCGCGAAATCGCCCGCGCCCATGGAGGAGAATTGACTCTTGAAAGCAGCGGCGACGAGTTTACCCGGTTCGAGTTGCACCTTCCGCTGGGCGCGTGACCCAGCTTGCGGGAATCAAGCATGCCGACGGCGGCACCGGGGGAAACTTCAAAGTCGTCGGTTGCTCGCAAACGGGCCTGACGATTGCCAGGGACAGCCCCACGGATCACGTCCCAGCCAGGCTGGCGATGCGGCGCCGCGATGTTGTCGGGGTGATTCATCGCTGCCGGGAGTGCGCTGGCCGATCTCCCTTTGAATCTGACCACCGGGAGAACGGACGACCTGTGCGCGCCACTCGCTCCAAATCCTGCCCGCTCCCTCGCGCTTTTGCCTCGCTTTCCAGAACGGCTCGGCTTACACGAATGCGCGCAATGGAATGGCCTGCCCTTTTGCTTGCCGGTTTCGCGGTGCTGTTTATCGGCGTTGCGAAGGCGGGATTTGGCGGTGGCCTCGGGATGCTGGTCACGCCGCTGTGCGTACTGGCGTTCGGGCCCAAGACGGCCATTGGCATCCTGCTGCCGCTGTTGTGTGCCGGCGATGCTTTTTCCCTTTACCACTACTGGGGTCGGTGGCGGGCGGAAAACTTGAAATACCTATTGCCCGGGGTGGTGGTTGGGGTCGTGATCGGCGTGCAGCTGATCGGCCAGTTTTCGCCGCGCCAGCTCAACATCGCCATCGGACTGATCGCCGTGTTGTTCGTGGCGTTCCAGGTCACCAAGGACCGCATCTTCCGGGCGGAAGGGGCGTTCGCCCCAAATCATCGGGTCGGCTTGCCGTGCGGGATCGGCATGGGCATCACCTCGACCTTTGCCCACGGCGCCGGGCCGGTGGCGGCGATGTTCCTGATCCCGCAGCGCTTGCCCAAGGAAATCTTTGTGGGCACGAGCGTCCTGGTCTTCACCTTCGTGAACTGGATCAAGCTCCCGTTTTTTTGTGTGGACCGTTCGCTGGTCGACCTCCCGGTGTTCGCTTCGCACGCGTTGATCACCCCGGCCACGCTGCTCACGAGCGCAAAATTTTTTCCCCTGGTACCGCTCGGCGTCTGGTTGGGTGTGTGGCTGAACCGCCGATTCTCCGAAGCCGCTTTCATCCAGGTGATCTATGTCATCCTGCTCCTCACGGGGCTGCAACTGATCGGTGATTTCGATCTCGCCGCCCCGTTCCGCTGAAAAAGCCCAGCCAGCGGTGGCTTGCTCTGGCCGGGGGAAACCGGATCAGTTCCGAAAGCTTTTTGCCACGGCGACCAATGCTTTGATCTCCTCCGGCGTCAGCTTGTCCTTGAAGGCCGGCATCTTCAAACTGCCGCGCTCATCCTTCCTCCCTTCAATTATCTGTTTTTCGATTTCGGCATCGGTGGCCTTGCTCACCGATAAATCCTTCACTCCAAGTTTTCGGGCGGCGGGGTTTTGCGCTTTGCCGTCTTTCCCATGGCAAAGCGCGCAATATTTGGCGAACAATTCCTCCCCGCTGGCGGCGGAAGCCGAACCAACGCTGAGGAGGGCCACACCACACCCTGCGGCGATGGCAAGCATCGGCCTGCGCCAATTCCCAAAAATATTTGCGCGCTCAACCGCACGGTTGGGAGTCATGGCCACGAGTATTACAACTGGTGCGGAGCGGAATCAAGCAGGCGATTGGGCCAAGCGCATGCTTTTGCCGCGCCCCCCACGTTGAGCAGCGGCAAATTGTCGCCAAGCGCTCAGCTGTTTTTGCCCTCCCGGCGTGATGTGGGCAACATCCGGCGCTGGTCTCCCGGGCCGGCGGCGGAAATCCGCGCCGGGGATTGGTCAGGCGAAATCCAAGTCCACTGCCCCCGGGCGCCGTTTTGCTTTCGCGCCGACCGGAATTGCCATCCGTCTTTTGGATCCAAGTGGTATGGTAATTTCAATTGGATGGGCCATGATCGGTCGGCATGCAACGCCGGGCCCAGAAGCAGAAAAACCGGGAAGTTCGGGGATGCCGAGGGGAGCGCGGGCGCCAACGCGGACAAAACCGACAAAGTCGCCCGGTAGCGCCCGATATTTCCAGCAAGGCCGGGATCTGCCAGTTGAAGATGAAACTGATTCCCATTCACGAACTCTTGCACCGCATCCGCTGGGATCCGAAGTTTGCGCGGGGCGACTTTGCCCTGAGTTACTACGACCGGGTGTTGGACCGGGTCCTCCTGGTGCCATTCAAAGAAGTGAGCTTTCCCGACCATACCCCAAACGCATTTCGGTTGGTGGATGCCGATGGGCGGATTCATCGCGTTCCCTTTCACCGGGTTCGGGAAGTGCACCGGGATGGCCGCCGCATCTGGCATCGGCTACCACGCGCCAATTGAAGCGATGCTGCAGTGGCTGGCCCAGCCGCTGCGGAACAGCCCCGTCGTAATCCCCGCCCTGCCACCTTTGCGGCATCCGTCGCCCGGCTCGAGCCCGCCCGTGCCGTTCCGTCACCCGTTCCGCGCCCGGGACGCCTCACCAGCCCCGGGTCTTGCTGGTCGTCTTGGCAAAGAACGGCTCAACGACATGCTCCACGTCCTGGCCCTGGCACTTGGGGCATTTGACGCGTTTGGTTTCGTGTTCCTTGATCGTCAGGACCTCGCTGAATTTCGTCTGACATTTACGGCAAACGTACTCGTAGACTGGCATACGCTTCCTCCGTCGTTTTTTTTGGTTTGATCATTGGCAAACAATTGTGACGGCCCACCGCAACGCAATCCCGGGCGGGCCCGTCCCGATACCCATGGATTACGGGGCGGTCGGCTCGAAGACTGGCTCGGCCAGGTGGTAGTGAGCCTGCAGAAATGCCACCAAGTCGATCATCTGTTCCACGGTCATGACCTGGTTGAACTTCGGCATCGCCGATTCCCTGGCATCGGTCAGCTCCTTCTGGTATTGCGCAGATCTTACGTGCGACGGGTTGATGATGGACGTGACCAGCTGGCCGTAGGTACGCACGTACACCGTCTCGCCACCGAGCGTCAAGTTGAACGAAACCGGAGCAGGGAGTTCCACGCCCTCAACCTTGTGGCACTTGTGGCACTGCAGCGCGACAAAAGCTTCCTTGCCTTTCGTCGCGTCACCGTCCGGCAACCGGAATCCCCGGCTGGATCTGGGATTCTGCTCACAGCCCGCCAAGAGGGCGAACATCACCCCACTCAGCAATGGAATTAGAAAAAAACGCGATTTCATGGAAACACTCCTTTCCGGGATTGGACGGTTATGGCTCGGACGCAGGCATGGTCGCCCGGGCAGTAGCGCCGGCGGAAATGACGTCTGGGCCGGGCTTGCGCGAGGCCGCGGAAGTCAATCGCCCGGGCCGGATAGAACTCACGCCCGGGATTGAATCCCACCATTGGCTTGAACTCCACTGGCACAACCGTCCGCATGTCGGCCTCCCGACGGAGCCGGGTCGGTTGGACAGCACCCGGCTCCCATACTCAACAATTAAGCCCGACCATGGGCAAGGTCAACCGGGTCTTCGCAATCGGTTTTGCGCATCACCGAGCGGTTTTGCCGCTTGTGGCGCGCTTGGGGTTGTGGTGAGGTTAACGTGCTTTTGGTCATGAGTGCCAGGCTACATCACAATTCCCGGGTGGATGGTTTCGTGAGGCGACGAAATCCAGTTCGCCCCCACTGCAATTTGCCGCCGGTCGCGGCGCTGGCCAACACTCAGGCCATCTTGAGTCGTTGACTGCACTTCACGTTATGTATCTTCCGGGCTATTACACAACGAATTACCGAGCGTTGCGTTTTCGGGAGTTGATACGAATGTTCGGCTGGTTTCGGCTACCGTTCACGTACCTTAAGACTAGATCAATGCCACCAATCAATCCTGCATGGATGCCCGGGCTCTGGGCAGAGAACGAATGTGCGAAGGAGGAGTTGTCAGGCCGATTTTTGCAAATTACGGAGATGTATCAGCAAGAATTTCGACGGCTTGGCTTCAAAGAAGTTGGATTCTCAAAACTCACGCGTCACCTCAACCCGACCTATCGTGACAATGGTGGCATCCGCTACTTGGATGAGAGTTGCTGCCATTTTGGTCTTCTGCTTTATGCGAGAGTTCACGCTCCACCTCCCGTCAACGCGGACCGTGAACTGATCACAGTTGCACTCACGGTCGCTTTTGAGCGAGGAAGTTTGAGCTATACGAATAACAAAAGCGCATTCGACCCACTGCCTCGTCAAAAGGTAGTTCGGCTTTCCTCAGCTAGCCCAGAGCTGATGTATCGACGGCTGCGTAAGGACGTTTGCCGTCGCGCTGAACATCCGCGACATTTTCCCAATCTGGAGTCGCTCAAAAATTGGTTCGACGAGATGCAGGACGCGGTTTTTCAAGAACGAGCACAGAGACGGCTGTTCCTTCGCATGAGCGATGCTGAGGTTGAGGCAGTCCGGCGCAAGCTACCACGAGCCTAACATGAAGCCGCCCTGCAACAAAAGGTCGGTGCCGAGGAGCATGCGCTCACAGCGCGGTTTTGCCGAGCGGTGTTGCCGCTCGAGGCGCGCGGGGTTGTGATGTGGTTATGATCCGACATATCAAGTTTCCGCTGGTCGCGGCGCTTGCCAACTCTCAGGCCAACTTGGGTAGTTAGATTTCCATGGACCTCGACTACTTCAAGCGCCAAAGACTGGGACGAGCGAAGTGGGTAAACGACCTTCTCCACAATTGTTCTTTATGTGGGAGGGAGGGATTTCGCCCCGGCATACTCGCTGCCCGAGGCATGGAGGATAGGCGAGCTTTGCTTTTCTTGAAGAAATACGAGGATCTCCCTCTCGATCAGAACGGCGTCTGCGAAGGATGCAGGAAGGCATCGGATATTCAGCATGCGTTTGCCAATGGAAAGAGCTAACATTGGTGCTGCATCTAACTCGCATAACGTCGTGGTTTGCAATCCCCGCGTTCCGCGGGCCGGATCGCTGAGCTTTTGGGTCATTTGACCACTTCGCGACAATCGCATGAACGAGCTGGTTGATTCGCATCCCGATACACTTGAGAGCCTCAAACGGCAGAGGCTCATTTTCCTTGGAGTCATGCTATGCTTGTCCGGTCGGTTTGGCGTTCTGCCGGTTTATCCGTTGTGACGATTCGGCGACGAGCGTAGAGTGGGGATATGAGATTCAGGCAGGCGCGAGGTTGGATGCTCGGTTGGATGTTGCTGTGCGGCGGTGCGGTGCTGGCGGGGCAAGTGATTCCCCCGGTGGCCCCACCGACCGGCAAGGTCTTCATTCTGCCCATCCAGGAGGACATCATGCCCCCGCTGGTTTACGTGGTTCGGCGCGGGGTGAAAGAGGCGATGGAAATGAAGGCCGATGCCCTCATCCTCGACATGAAAACGGATGGCGGCCGGGTGGATGTCACCGTGGAAATCATCGAAATCATCAGCAAGTTCCCGGGCGCGACCGTCACCTACGTCAACAACCGGGCGTTTTCCGCCGGCGCCTTCATCTCGGTCGCCACCCAGAAGATATTCATGGCGCCGCAGAGTGTGATCGGCGCTGCCGCCCCCATCATGATGTCGCCCGGCGCAACCGGTGTGGAAAAAATGCCGGACACGGTCGAGGCCAAGATGACTTCAGCGGTTACGGCGTTGGTGCGGGTGCAGGCGGAAAAGAACGGGTACAACATCGAAGTGATCGAGGCGATGATTGACAAGACCAAGGCGCTGACGATTGATGGCGAAGTGCTCAACAAGGAGGGAAACATCCTGACGTTGACCGACCGGCAGGCGGCCAAGGAATATGGCCAGCCCCCCAAACCGTTGCTTTCCTCGGGCACGGTGGAATCAATGGAGGCGTTGCTGGTCAAACTGGGATACGCCGAGGCGCAACGGATTGAAATCAAGCCCACGGGCGCAGAGCAGCTGGGCATCTGGATTACCGCCATCAGTCCGGTGCTGTTGATCATCGGCATTGTGGGCCTCTACATCGAATTCAAGACCCCGGGATTTGGTCTGCCGGGCATGGTCGGCATTGCGGCGTTTGCGCTCTATTTTCTCGGCGGTTACGTGGCGGGGCTTTCGGCCGCCGGGTGGGCGATCCTGTTCGTGCTGGGTTTGATTTTGGTGGCCTTGGAATTGTTTGTGTTCCCCGGCACATTCATCGCCGGCATCACGGGCGCGGTTTTGATGCTGGTCGCCATCGTCATGGGCATGGTGGACATGTATCCGGGCGCCCCCACTTTGCCCACGTTTCCCCAATTGCAACTACCCCTGCGGGACTTCAGCCTCGCCATTCTGGTGTCGTTTGTCCTGGTGCTGATCCTGGCGCGATTCCTCCCGCGGACGACGTTGTTCCACCAACTCGTTTCGCATACTGCCAGCGGCGGCCGTTCCGTCACGGCGCCGGAAGCCCAACCGCAAGCGCATCTCGGGCTGGCCGGTGTGACCATTTGCCCACTCTGCCCGGGCGGCAAAGCCCGGTTCGGCGACCAACTCCTGGATGTGCTCACCCGCGGAGAAATGGTCGAGAAGGGTCGCCCGGTGAAAATCATCGGGCACAGTGGCCCGAATGTCGTGGTGGAAGAAATTGGTCAGGTCAAGCCAGAGCCATAACCGGTACCGGCCGGAGCCGGTCAAAGTTTCCGGGCCTCGTTCATCAACTGGTTTGCGCGGGCGAGCGACCCGAGGTTGAAGACCTTTTTGTAACCGAGGCGTTGCAATTGCCGCATCCCATTCAGGCTGCGCATCCCGCTCTGGCAATGCAGCAGGATCACCTGGTCCTTGTCCGGCACCTCGCGCGGCAGCGTGTCCGCGAGTTCGGGGAGCGGTAGGTTGCGCGTCCCGGGAGCATGTCCGCGGCGGTATTCCTCCGGCGAACGCACGTCAATTACCAGCGCGCCTTCCTGCAAATGCTGGCGCAGCATCGCGGGCGAGGCAGCGGCCATTCGTTTCATCAACAACCTCGCGATCACGGCAAGGCCAACGACTGCCAGAATAGTCCATTCCATAGACGATCAGCCATCTCCGGCCCTGACACCGGTCAGCCGGCGTGAAGGGGGCCGTTCCCTTCGCGGCCGCCCGCCACGCCGCCGGGTAATTACAGTTTGCCCGTGGGGCTCGGGCCCGCCGCGGTGGTGGCCGACTTGAGGCCTTTGCCGGTCAAGGTTTGCAGAAAGGCAACCAGATCCGATTCCTGTTCCTTGGTCAGTTGCACGCCCACCTGGAGATCGGCCATCTTGCGCACCGCTTCCCGCAGCGTGGTCAACTTGCCATCGTGAAAATAGGGATGCGTTACCGCGACGTTGCGCAGGGAGGGCACTTTGAATTTGAACTTGTCGTCTTCATCCTTCGTCACCGTTACGCGGCCCAAATCCGCCTGGTTCTCATACGGCTTGATCAGCCCCACTTTTTGATAGCTGTTGCCGCCCAGCAGCGGCCCGTTGTGGCAGGCCGTGCACCCGAGGGTGAGGAAAGTATGCAGCCCCTTGAGTTCCGCGGTCGTGAGCACCTCGGTCTGCCCTTTCAGAAAGTCGTCAAACCGGTCGCGCGTGATCAGGGTGCGCTCAAACGCCGCGATGGCCCGGGCGAGGTTTTCGTAGTTGACGGGATCCGGCTCCCCGGCAAAGGCCGCCGCGAAGAGTCGGGGATAATCCTTGTCCGCCTTCAACCGCTCGATCACCACCGGCTCGGCGGGCATGGCCATCTCCACCGGATTGAGTATCGGCCCCTTGGCCTGTTCTTTGAGATCGGGGGCGCGGCCATCCCAGAACTGCGCCAGATGAAAGCCGGCGTTCAAGGTCGTGGGTGAGTTGCGGTCGCCCCGCTTGCCGAAGGCCCCGGGCGACGTCGGTTCGTTGTCCACGCCCGCCCGGCCGCCATCCACGGCGTGGCAGGAATTGCAGGATTGCGTTCCATTCTTGGAGAGCGCCTTTTCGAAATAGAGCTTCTTGCCAAGGTCCACCAGGGCCGGCGTGTCCTTTTCCGCCCCGGGCATTTTCTCGGGCAGAACCCCGATCATTTTTAATGCATTGGCCCGCAGCGCGGCGGGATCCAAGGCGGGGGTTTGCGCCTGACTGCAGTTCCAACCGGCGAGCAGCGCGAGGACTGCGAGCCCGGCACAAGGGGTGAGGATCGGTGATTTCATAATTCGAGGACGGGTTTATTCCATGTTTCAAGTTTCATTTCGACCGGTGCTGGCAACGGGAGCACCTTGGACAACGCTCAACTGCTTCATACTAATGACTCGGGCCGCGAGATTCAAGAAAGTTACAATCGGCAAATTTTGGTTAAGCTCACGAAACCAGCTTATTCGCATCGATGGAGGTCAGAATTGCTAATTTTAGCCGCACACCTCGGATGAGACCCGACCAACGCCGGTCGTCGGGATTTTGCCAACTCGGCCGACGGAGAATAACAAAGAGATCAACCACCGCGGGCCCGTTCACGGTGGCGATGGCCGGTGCGAAGGTCGCCGCGTTCAATTCCGTGATGGAGTTCCGCCGGTTTCACCCGGATGAAGCCGCAACGAGGGGAGCGGTTACAGTCGGATGCGCAGCGGGCTGCTTCTGGATGAATAAACTGTCATGCGCGCACGCTTCGACGGTTCATCTCGGCCGGGTCTGTTGTTGTGTAGCGGACGCGGTGGTCGCGTCCCATTGACGAAACCAACAAAAGCTAAACGAAAGGACAGTTATGAAACGCACGGTAATCAGCGGTTTGATCGCAGCCGCATTGCTGCTCGGGGGAATGACGCTGTCAACCCTCGCCGGCAACGGCCCGGGAAATGGCAGGGGTTATGGGGGCGCGCCGAAGTCGGATACGGAACGAGCGGCGCGTCAGGCGGCGTGCATTGAAAAGAATGGCGGAGTCTGCCCCAATGGCGGGCCGCGGGCCAGCTGCCCGGGCTACGGTCCGGGCGGACAAGGTCCGGGCAACGGCAAGTGCGCCCGGCCGGGAGTGCGCGACGGCACCGGCCCGCGCCGCGGGAACGGCACGTGTCCAAATGTTCCCGCGAACCGCGGGCAATAACCACTTTTGGAGTCCCACGGGCCGGATGACCTGCACGTCGTCCGGCCCTTACCATTGACGCGGACAGCGACTCCCCCTACGGGAGGAGTCGGCGGAGCGAGGCGCGCTTCCTGATTTATCAGGTGACCTAGTCAGCGACTGCGCGGTGGCTCTCCGGTTGTCGTCGGTCGACTACACCATTGGGTGCACGTGGAATTTGGGGGCGGCGTGGCCTGGCCAGCTCATCCCGGCACACCCCGCTGACCATACCAGCGGCGGGACGCATTGCAAATGTTGCACACCGAAAGCATGACCGGCACTTCTACCAACACGCCTACAACACACGCGAGAGCCGCGCCCGAAGCCGGACCGAAAAGCGTGATGGCCACGGCCACGGCCAGTTCGAAGAAGTTGCTCGCACCAATGAGCGCGCCAGGCGCGGCGACGGTGTGGGGCACTTTCAATTTTCGCATCAGCAAGTAGGTGAGGCTGGAATTGAAATACACCTGAATCAAAATCGGAACGGCAAGTAGGATGACCGCAAACCATTTCGTGGTGAGATTCTCGGCCTGGAAAGCGAAGATGAGCACCAGCGTCAGTAACAGCGCCCACATCATCACGGGATGAAACTTCGGCAGGAAGTTTTTCTCGAACCATTCCTTGCCATGCGACTTCAGCAGCAGCGTGCGCGTCAGCCATCCGGCCGTGAGTGGAATCACAATGAACACCACGACGCTCGTGATGAGCACCTTTGGCGGGACCATGACATTCGCCACGCCGCACAGGAACATGACGATGGGCGCGAAGGCCACCAGCATGATGAGGTCGTTCACCGCGACTTGGACCAGTGTATAAACCGGATCGCCATCCGTCAGGTAGCTCCACACGAAAACCATCGCGGTGCAGGGCGCGGCGGCAAGAATAATCAGGCCAGCGGTGTAGTTCTTCGCCGTTTCCGGGTCAATCCAGTGCGCAAACACATGCTGCATGAACACCCATGCCAGCAGGGCCATGCTGAAGGGTTTCACCAACCAGTTCACGAACAGCGTCACCATCAGACCCTTCGGCTTTTTGGCGATGCCGCCGAGGGCGCTGAAATCCACCTTGAGCATCATCGGATAGATCATCAGCCAGAGCAGCACCCCAATCGGTACGTTTACCTGGGAACCTTGGCCGAATTCCAGTTTGCTCAACGAGGAGGTGACGTCCGGCAACAATTTACCAAAGGCGACGCCCACCACCATGCAAGCCAGCACCCACACGGTGAGATAGCGTTCGAAAAAAGCCAGCCGCTTCGGTTGGGTGGCGGGAACTTCCTTAGTTGCAGCCGGGGCTTGATTGCTCATGGCATCTCCTTCGTTAAACGGTGCTTTTAATCTCAGCCCCCGAACCCCCCCGTTGCATTTCGCCCGCTCCCGTCCCAGTTTGAGCGGGCTTCCGCGCCTTGATTTCGAGGCTCGTGACGTAATCGCTAGGCTTCGTCCCGGCGGGCAGCTCGGCCATGATTTTCTGGTAGAGCGGATCCTGCCAGCGCACCATCCCTTCAATGTAAGCTGACTTGGCCGTGAGGATGATGTCCTGCAAGCCCGCCGCTTGGGCCATTCGCTCCGTATCCGCCACCAGCACCGCCCCGGCCACACAGCCTACCAGCGCTGCGACGCTTTCGGCCACGGACGCCGGCAGCGGTTTCAGCAGCGCAAGGTCCGATACCGCCACCCGCCCGCCCGGCTTGAGCACGCGCGCGATCTCCCGCCATACCTGCGCCTTGTCCGGTGAAAGATTGATGACGCAATTCGAAATCACGGCATCCACGCTGGCGTCCGCCAACGGCAGATGCTCGATTTCCCCCAGCCGGAACTCGACGTTGTCGAGCCCGGTGCGCTCCCGATAAGCCGGAATATTCGTCCGCGCCCGGGCCAGCATTTCCGGCGTCATGTCCACGCCGATGGCGCGTCCGCCCGGCCCCACCCGGCCCCCGGCGATAAATACGTCGAATCCACCACCGGCGCCCAGATCCACCACCACCTCGCCCGGCTGGAGCGCGGCGAGCGCATTCGGGTTGCCGCACGAGAGTCCCATGTTTGCCCCCGCGGGCAACGCCGCCAGGTCTTCGGTACAGTACCCGACGTGTTTCGCGAGGTCTTCCGCCGCCTCGGGTGACGAACCGCAGCACGTCGGGGCCGGTCCACAGCAGGATGCGCCCGCCCCGGCGATTTTGGCGTATCCCTCACGGACCCTTGTGCGCACCGTTTCAGAATCAGGTTGGGCGGTCATATAAACGTTACGCTTTGGTCAGCATTAACGGAGCACGACGACCGGCCGCATACGCCTCGAAGACCATTTTGATTTGGTCCCGCACCCGGCGGAACACCGCCAGCTTCTCCGCGTCCGTGCCGGTCGCGAGCGCCGGATCGTCGAAACCCCAATGATAACGATTAACCTGTCCCGGAAACACCGGGCAAGCCTGGTCCGCATTGCCACAAACGGTGATGACCGTCTCGACCGCCTGGTTCCGAAACTCATCCATGTGCTTGGAACGATGCCCGGAAATGTCGATGCCGATTTCCTTCATCACGTGGCGGGCGAGCGGATGAACGTAGCCCGCGGGCTTCGACCCGGCGCTTTGGACGTCGAGGAGGTCGCCCGCCGCCGCGCGGAGAATACCTTCGGCGAGATGGCTGCGACACGAGTTGCCGGTGCAGAGGATGAGGATGGTGGGTTTTATTTGTGACATTGGCGTCGGCAAAGTTCGGCCGGGTCTTGCTTGAGGATGCGTTTGAGGACCTTTTGGTCTTCGGCGGCACGCGGATGGTCCCGGAGGGACTTCGCGACCCAATCCAGGGCCTCGCGCACTGCCACCGGGGCTTCCCGGCCCGGCAGGTTGTAGTAAATCCAGCGTCCGTCCTTGCGCGACTCCACCAAGCCTGCCTGGGCGAGCACCGACAGGTGCTTGGAGATGGTGGACGGCGCAAGACCGAACAGCTCGGTGATCTGGCAAACGCACAGTCCGCCCGGCCGTAACGCCAGCAGCGTGCGGATGCGGTTTTCGTCCGCCAGCGCCTTGGTGATGTTCATGAATGCGCGCACGGCATCTTTCTTTATTTCGCCATACAACGAAATATTGATACCCTTCGGCCTTCGGCGTGTCAACCATCGCGGTTCATGGCGCGGTGTAGATCAGCCAGACGCCGCCGCCAATGACGAGTACGCCGCAGATGCTCTTTACAATCGTGACCCCCGGGGACTGTTCGTTCCAATAGAGGACGCGTTGCACCAGTTCCGTGGACGTTCCCGCCGCGACAATCACCGCGCAATGGCCAACCCCGTAGGCCAGCAGCAAGGCCGCGCCATAAAGGCCGTTGGTTGCCGCCAGCTGGAAGGTGACGCCGAGCATCGGGGCCAGGTAGGCAAACGTGCACGGGCCGAGTGCGACGCCAAATACCAGCCCGAGCACGAACGCCGCCCGATAACCCTTCCGCTTCAGCCCCGGCTGCCCCGGCCCGGAAAACGACAAAGGAATGACCCCGACCAGGTGCAGGCCAACCACAAAAAAAATCATCGCGACGAAGTAATTCCCGTACCGCCCCACGTCGCCCAGCATGCGCCCCGCCGCCGCGGTGACGGCGCCGATGGCGGCGATGGTCAATAGGATTCCCATCGCAAACAGGGTTGAAGTCCAGAACGCCCGTTTGGTCGTCACTTGCCCCTGTTCGCTGATAAAGCCGACGATGAGCGGAATGCTCGCCAGATGACAGGGGCTGAGGAGGATGCTCAACACGCCCCAGACGACGGCGGCGGCCAGCGCAATTGCCGGCGCGCCCTCGACTGCGTGGCTCAGGTGGGTGAAGAGTTGTTCCATAGCTCAACGATGATCGGCTCAAGGGACTTGCAACACAGCGGCCGCCCAGTGTCCAGCCGCCGGAGCGGCCAGCGGAATCCAAGCGCCACCCGCGAAGGTCGCACGCCGACCCCATTCGCCGGTGGCGATGTCAATCCAATGAACCGCGTACTGGCCGGGGTGGGCATGCAAGTCGAGTTCCACCTCCCCGCCCTTCGGGAAATAGAGCGCGTAGGCGACGCCGGGTTTTGCCGCCAAGTAGGCTTCGTTGGCGTCGCGGTTGCGTAACAACTGGAGCGCGGGCGCAAGGTCCCAGGGGTTGACGAGCGAAGTCAGCTTGCGAGCGGCGCGGATTGCGGCGGCGGCGGGCGCGGAGAAACCCAGACCGGAATCGGGACGATGAAATCGTACCGCCGCCGCGCCGCCGATCAAATGCCGCCACCAGCGTTCGAGGCCATCGCGGGTGGTGCCGTAGCGACCGCCGTCGGCGCCGTAGGTTTTCACGGTATTGATCGGGCGGGCCGGTTTGGCCAGATAATCCCGCGCCCATTGGAAGTTGTCCCAATGCAGCTGACCCTTCTGGTGGTTGTTTTGTGATACATCGGCGAAGGCAAACCGCTCCGGGTGATCGAAAGTCCGCCGATGCGGCCTGGCTTGGAGATTCCAGTCGTCCCACATCTCGGTGAGGAATACGTCCACCCCGGCGGCGCGGGCGCGTTCCTGAATAAACTCCGCCCAATACACCGCCCACGCCTCGTCGCCGGAGGTTTCGTTATCCATGCAATACAGCACGTGCGGATAGGGCAGCGAGTGCCGCAGCATTTCCGCAACGACGCGTTGCTGGTATTTCAGCACCACCGGGTTGTGGCGCTGCTTGGGGGTGGTGAAGAAGAACGGTTGTTTGTTCTGCCCCGGATGCTCGGGATAGGCCGAAACGAAACCGGACTGCGCGAAGGTATAATTGACGTTGTTGGCTGGGTTGTAGGGATGCAACGCCCAGCGTTCCGCCGAGTAATCGAACCGGTCCCAGACCTCGATTTGCACGATGATGTCGCGCTCGTAAGTCCAGCGCAGCATATCGGCAAATCGCCGCCAGTATTCGGGATTCAACTGCTCCAGATCGTATTTGCCGTCGGCGCGGCGCGCGAAGGGATAGACCTCGAAGCCCTTGTCCGGCCGATCGCTCATGGTGTTGCGGATGTAGTTCGCGCCGGCCCTGGCCATCTCCTCGAGGTGTTCCTTGAGATCGGGAATCTGAAACAGGTTGTCGTCCTGGCTGCCGCCAAGCAGGAGAAGTGGTTTGCCTTGGTATTGCCAATACCTCGGATGGGCGGCGCAAGGGCGCAGGCGCTCGGCGTTGTCAACCTTCGGGATGTCGGCCGGCGTCACCACGGCGCGCGTGGTCGCGGCCGCAAGCCAGAAGAGGAGGAAGGCAATCGTGCAGCTTGCGTGCGGAGCGCGGCATTCCTGCCGCTGCGGAGGCTTTGAGCGAATGGCCGATGGCGCGGCATAAGTGCCACGCGCCGGCCGGTTCATGGAGAGCGGCTTCATTTGCACTCGCCAGGTTTGCCGGCATTGGCAATTTGCTCCGGCGAAAATTTCATCTTGCCGGCGCCAGCGCGGGTCATTTGCCGTGCCGCTTGATCCGCGAGTTCGCTGACGTCGGACGCCCGCGAACACGGGAAAATGAGTTTGAGCCCGGCCTGACAGGAACAGTGAACTCTTGCTTTCATGGCCGCCTTGGTCAGTTCTGCGACGCTCCAGTTTTTACGACTCACCCATTGCGTTTGACTCCGGCCAGTTTCAGGGCGAAATCCGCCACCCGGAGACCGGTGTTTCGGGCCGTGACGAGGCCAAGTTCATCACCACTGAGGTTGTCCTTGGTGGTGAGCACCGTGCCGCCTTGAAAAGCGGGCGGGCGACCGCCCACCGGAATCATGCCGAAGCACAACATGGCGGTCTGCACCTGTTCGATGACGAGTTCCTGTCCGCCATTGCGGAAACCACCCGTTGCGATGACGCCCACCGGCTTGCCGTCGAGCAGCAGCTTGGGTTCGCGCAACGGCGCACACCGTTCGATGAACGCCTTGCACAATGAACTCAATCCGCGGAAATACGACGGCGAACCGATGACGATTCCCGCCACGGCCGGGTCCTGGAGCTTGGGCAGCAGCGGAAAGAAGTCATCCTGCGGCGGATTCGGTGACCAACCGGCAATGGCGAGTCCGCCGAGATCCAGCAACTCCACCTGGATGCGCGCATCCAGTCCTTTGGCGGCGTCAAGCGCGGTTTGCACGGCTTGGGCCGTGGTCATGCCTTTGCGCGGACTGCACGCAATGCCGAGAATCTTAATGGGTTTGAATTCGCCCTCCGCCGCCGTGGCCGCGGTTGCGAGGGAGCCGGCGAGCGCGGCCGTGGCCGTGACGCCGACGAATTCTCTGCGAGTGATTTCATTGTTCATGCTTTGCTCCATTTCTTGTTGGGTTTGGGGTCGGGCTAATTGCATTCGTCGAGCTTGCACGCTTTGGCGATTTGTTGGGGGGTTAACTTCATTTTGTCAGCAAGCGCCTGGGCGATGGGGATCTGCCGGCCGGTCATCGCCGGGCGCGCGTCGAGCCACTGCTGCAAGTTCGCGGGGTTGACGAAGAAACCCTGCTTGAAGCAACCGGCGGAAACCCATCTGCCCTCCGGGTTCTTGTTTTGCCCGAACCATGCGATGGCCGACGCGGGTTCGAGGGACGCTATTTGACCCGCCAGCGTTTTCACGCGGATGAGTTCACCGCTGAAACCGTCTTTGGCCTCCACTTCGATGTCCTGCTTTAGGCGTGCGGCCACGCCCAGCGAGCAATGCGTGCAACAGCCGTAACCGTGCGTCGTGCCAAATTTCACGCCGCAGGCGTCCTCGGGATACACTGCGCGGTCGCAAAACGCGCAGCGGGTGGCGAGCTCTTTTGAGCGGAGGACCTCCCAACCCAACAGATTGCCGGGACTGGCTTGCTGCTCCTTCTCCGCCACGGCTTTGTCGCTGAACGCTTTTATCGTCGGCCGGCTTTTTTGATCCATGCCGTAGAGATACGTGGCGATCGTGGCCGGTATCAGGCGGCCGCTCGCCCAATCGGTCACGCGGACTTTGGCCTCCTCGGCCTTGGCGTCCGCGTCAACGAGACTGGAGAAAAAGATGAAGTAGCAGTGCGGCGAGCAGAGCCAGCGTTGCTCCGTTGCCCCCTGGACGACCGTCCTGGTCTTCGCGTTCACGTCCCCATCGCACATAAAACATACGGTATCGCGCGGACGGGGGTCGGCAGCCACCGGCGTTTCCCGCACAATCCCGGCAGGCGATTTCCCTGCCACGTCCACCCCCAGTTCCTTCCACTTCCCGAGAATGTCTTCCTTGCCGAAGAAGCCGACGTGGCGGAACAGTTCCTTGCCTTCGGCGTTATAGAAGATTTGCGTGGGAATGACTTCGATGCCGTATTGCTTGCCCACATCCGGCTTTTCCCACACGTCTATGAACTCCGTGCTGAAGTGATCTGTGTAGTTCGCCATCAAGTCGTCCAGAATCGGTTTCATCATTTTGCACGGAATGCACTTGCCCGCGCCCAGGTCCACGAGGCGGGGCCGTTTAACCTCTACGCCGACGGCGGGATTGGCCGTGGCCGTGGCAGCGGGCGAACGCGCGAGGGCTGCGCGGGCATCCAGCGGCACCGGGACGGCGGGTGAAGTGGATTTGTTCTGTCTGGCGATGAACGCCAGGACCGCCGCAGCGACAACCGCCAGGACGATCAGAAGGCGAGTGGTTTTGTTCATGTTGACTCCGCAGGGGATTGCCGTTCAGGCGGCGGGTTGCAGCAGGGATTGGAGTTCCTTCACGTTCGGGACTTGGCCACTGACTTTCACCTTGCCGTCCACGACGAGCGCGGGCGTCAGCATCACGCCGAAGGACAGGATGCGTTTCAGGTCGGTAACCTTTTCGAGTTCGTAGGGCAGGCCGAGCGCTTGCGCGGCTTGTTCCGTGGCTTGGGTGAGGGCGCGGCACTTGGCGCAACCGGTGCCGAGGATTTGCAGTTTCATAATCATGCCTTTGGTTTTGAGTTGGAAATTCAAGAGCAGGCTCCGTAGATCAACCCCGTGATCGTTGCCATGACGATAACGAGCGCGACATAGATCACCGTTTTTAGCGTGCCCATGACCGTGCGGAGGACGAGCATGCTTTGCAGCGATAACGCCGGGCCGGCCAGTAACAGCGCAAGCGCCGGGCCCGGCCCCATGCCGCTGCCAATCAGGCCTTGCAAAATTGGCACTTCGGTCAGCGTGGCGAAATACATGAACGCGCCCACCACGGACGCAACCAGATTGGCGCGCAGCGAATTCCCCCCCACCACCGTGGTGATCCACGCGGAAGGAATAACACCCTCATGGCCGGGGCGTCCGAGGAAGAACCCCGCCGCCAGCACGCCGAAAAGCAGCCAGGGCGTGATCTGTTTCGCAAACGTCCAAGTCGAGGCAAACCAATCGCCGGTTTCGCCCTCGCTGGTGCTGGTGATTATGGAAAGCCCGACGACTCCGAAAACGAAGGGCATCATCGGTTGGTGCGGGTACGCGAACGCCAGCAGCGCGGCCGGGACGGCCACCGCCAGCACCTTCCACCACGCCATCGCAAACCAACGCACGAGCACCACCCCCAGCGCCCCCGCCCAGACGGCCGTGATCGGCCATCGCATTTGCCAGACGGCGTGCCACGGGCCGGCGTCCGCCATCGGCCGGCCCCAGTTGGCGAACACAAGGATGCCCACCAGGCAGGCGAAATAGACAAGGTTGTGCCCGAGCGGGCGCTTCCCCGCCGCCGCGGGATTCAGGGCCGCCGCTTCGGCCTTCGCCAGTTCCTCCTTGCGGAAAATCCAGTGCATCAGCAATCCGATGACCACGCTGAAAACCACCGCCCCCATGGCCCGGGCAATCCCCATCTTCAAGCCGAGCACCCGCGCCGTCAGGACGATGGCGAGAACATTGATCGCCGGACCGGAATAGAGAAATGCCGTAGCCGGCCCCAGGCCCGCCCCCATCCGCCAGATGCCCGCGAACAACGGCAGCACCGTGCAGGAACACACGGCGAGAATGGTTCCAGAAACCGACGCCACGCCGTAGGCCAGCGCCTTGTTCGCCTTCGGGCCGAGATATTTCATCACCGACCCCTGGCTGATGAAGACCCCAATCGCCCCCGCAATGAAGAACGCCGGCACCAGGCACAGGATGACGTGCTCCCGGGCGTACCACTTCACCAACGCGAACGCCTCCGTCACCGCGGTGTCGAAGCGGGAGGTACCGACCGGCAGATAAAAGCACGCGAGAAACAATCCGGCGATCAGCACCAGCGGCTTCCATTCGGTCTTCCAGTTCGTTTTCACTTAGCCATTTCGCTAACTGAATGGCAGCGACGCCTCGTCGCGTTCCCTCCCGTCGGCGGCCAGCCTCAACCCCGCGACGCGGGCGTCGCTTCCCCCTCGACCGCCGCCACACATTTGAAAAAATTCAGCACACACGGCACGCGCAGCCGGTAGTAAACAAGCGAACCGCGCTTCTCATCCGCAAGCATGGCTGCCTCCTTAAGCAGGCGGAGATGCCGGGACACCGTGGGCATCTCCACGCCAATGAGATCGGTCAGTTCGCAGACGCAGCGTTCGCCGCGCGCGAGTTCCTCCACGATGAACAACCGGGTGGGGTGGGCGAGGGCTTTGAGGATCCGCGCCTGGCGTTCGTAACGGGCTTGAGCGGTGGCAGTCATGTTCGCTGATTACACACTTAGCCAGATTGCTAAGTCTGGCTCGCCGGACCTTGGCTTTTACTGACCGGAATTTGTTCTGCCGCGGCGGCCTGGCCGGGCGCGCAGAAAGTTTGCGTCCTTTTTCCCAGTTGTTCGTCTTCACAGGCAGAACCGGTCAAAACGACCGACAAACAAACAAACAAACGAAAGCGACGAAATAACATGAAGACAGCAACCTTAGAACCGGATGAAGTGAAAACCACGGTGCGCGAGCGCTACGGCCAGATTGCCACCCGCAACCGCGGTTGCGGCTGCGCGCCGACTTGTTGCAGCCCAACCGCAGCCGCAGCAGAAACGCAGGATCCCAAGGCCATTTCCCAGGGACTGGGTTACTCGGCTGCAGACACGGACGCCGTGCCCGAGGGCGCGAATCTCGGTCTTGGTTGCGGCAATCCGCAGGCCATCGCCGCGCTTAAGGCCGGCGAAACGGTGCTCGACCTGGGGAGCGGCGCCGGGTTCGACGCGTTTCTCGCCGCCCGCGCGGTCGGGCCGAAGGGATTTGTCATCGGCGTGGACATGACGCCGGAAATGGTCAGCAAGGCGCGCAAGCATCAGGCGACCGGCGGTTACCCCAACGTCGAGTTTCGCCTCGGCGAGATTGAGAGCCTGCCGGTGGCAAACGCCTCCGTGGATGCCATCATCTCGAATTGCGTCATCAATCTGTCGCCGGACAAGTCGCGGGTATTTCGCGAATCGTTCCGGGTGCTGAAGCCGGGCGGGCGGCTGGCGATTGCGGACGTGGTCGCCCTGGCGGACATTCCGCCGCCCCTGCGCAAGGACTGGGAGTTCTACACCGGGTGCGTGGCGGGCGCTTCCACCCTCGCTGAAATCGAGTCGTGGCTGACGCAGGCGGGTTTCACCGAAATTCGCATTGAGCCGAAGGACGGGAGCCGCGAGATTATTGGCCAATGGTTTCCGGGCCGGCGCGTCGAGGAATTCGTTGCCTCGGCCACGATTGAAGCCGTGAAACCACGCTGAATCGATTGTAGCAGTGGACGGGCGTCCGCTCCATTTCCTCCGGGGAAATTTGAGCCGCCTCACGTTGGCTGCTACCGCCAGGAAAATAATGAACGCCACGCTCGAACAGATCTGGCACGAGTTCGCCGAGCGGCTGGGTCAGTTCATCCGCGCGCGGGTGGACGATCCAGCCACGGCAGAGGACATCCGGCAGGATGTCTTCGTCAAGATCCAGGGGCAGCTCAATCAACGCAAAGACCCGGCCAAGTTGCAAAGCTGGATTTATTTCATCGCGCGCAATGCCATCATCGACCACTACCGCTCGCGCAAAGCAACGGTGGAAGTGCCGGAGACGCTGGCCGCGGAAACGGAGCCGAAGACCGAGGAAATTGAGGAACTCAAAGCCGCATTCCGGCGCATGATTTACAGTCTCCCCGAGCCCTATCGCGAGGCGCTGGTGCTGACGGAATTCGAAGGGTTGACGCAACAGAAACTCGCCGCGCGGCTCGGAATATCCTTATCCGGCGCGAAATCGCGGGTGCAACGTGGCCGGGCGCAGTTGAAAGCCATGCTGCACGAGTGCTGCACCTTTGAGTTCGATCGGCGCGGAAAGGTGATTGACTGCACCCCGCGCGGGAAAGCGAAGTGCGCGGAGTGCAAATAGCAGCGGGGACCGGGGAGGGAGCGAGTTCGGCGGCCGTCGCATCCCGGGCAAGCCGGTCATCCCGGTTTGATTGCACTCGTCACTGTCTTGCCGCCCAGCGTCACCCGGAACGCCGTCCAGCCCGGCCGGCTTTCCGCCAGGACCAAATCCCCGCCGTGCGCGCGAACAATTTCCCGCGCGAGGCTCAGGCCAAGCCCGCTGCCATCCGACCGCGGGAGGGTCGGGGGCCCACCACGGTAAAAACGTTCAAAAACCTTTACCTGGTCGCCCGTCGGTATGCCCGGACCCGTGTTGCCGATGGTGAAAAAGATCTGGTCGCGTTCCGATTCCAGCCGCAACTCGATCCGGCCGTCCGGCACGTTGTATTTGATGGCATTGCCGAGAAGATTGAACAACGCCGTGTGCAGCAGCGCGCGGTCGGCCTGAATCCGAAGCCCCGGTGGGAGGTGCGTCTCAAAGTTCAGACGGAGATCAGGGGCGAGGACCCGGGCGTCTTCGATCAGGGCCTCCAGTTCCGCACTCAAGTCCAAGGGTTCGCGTGCGATCCGGAGTTGACCGGCATCCGCCTGAGCCAGCAGGAGGAGACTCCGCGTAATGGTGGTGAGGCGCTGGGTTTCTTCCAGGAGGTTGTTGAACAGTTGCTGCTCGGGCGAGCCAGGTACCGCGGCGTGCAGCGCATTCTCCAATTCCCCCTGCATGATGGCGAGGGGCGTTTTCAACTCATGCGAAGCGTCGGCGCTGAAACGGGTGGCCTGCCGAAAGCTCGCTTCCAGGCGGTCCATCATGCGATTGAGCACCTGGATGACACGGGCGATTTCGGGATCTTCGTTGGAAGCAGGAATCCGTGCGGCGAGCCCGCTGCCGGTGACGCGTTCAGCGGTTGCGGCAATCGCACTCATCGGATGCAATGCGCGACTGGCCACCAGCCAGCCAGCCACGCCGATGAGGATTAGCGCCAGCAACAAAGCAATCAGGAACGCGTTGCGCAGCCTGTTCAGTTCCGCCTGCGCCCGGTTGTAGTTCAGGCCAATGACGAGAGTGGTATCCGCGGTGCCGAGCAGGCCCAGACGCCACTTGCCCCGCGTGGTGGTCACAGTTTGAAACTTGGGAATCTTCGTAAAGGCCACCACCCCGCCACCGCCGCCCGGACCGAGTCCCCGACCCATGCCGCCGCGCCCCCGCCCAAGCCCGCTGCCCGGCACGTTCGGTCCGGTGGAAACCGCCGCCAATGCCTTCGGATCGTCGGCCAGCACACCATCGATTTGCACGGGCGGGAGGTCCGCCGGCCAGCCAGGCGACGTATGAAGCACGCCACCGGACGCATCCTTGACCAGCAGGATGATCTCGTCCTGATGCGCCTCGCCAAAGATGAAGGCGAGGGCTTCGTCGAGACGTTGATAATTCCCACGCGTAGCGATCCAGCCCGGATGGCGCGCCCCGAGAGAACGGATTTCCGTATCCAGGCTCTCCCACTTCTGGTGGCTAACGAGCGCCCACGCCGCCGCCCCGAACGCCAAAAGCACCAAACCGGAAATGCCGACCGAGAGCAGCGCAATTTTGAGCCGAAAGGGCAGCGGGTTCATGACTCGGCAGGTTTATAGTTTCAAAAGGAGGCGATGCACCAATGCCGGCTGCTTGTTCTGACGGCCGTACAGCTTCGCGAACGCTTCCGTCGCCGGCGTGTTCGCTTCCCGCAACCGCGCGACGGCCTCGGGCGGCACCGATTGGTAGAGCAGTTCCACCTCGACCGCCAGCGTTCCCTTGGCCTCCGGCAGTGTGATGCGATAAGTGACTTCGTCGCGCCCACTGGATTCGGCATTGAAATTCGCGTCCATCCCCGCCCCGCCATAAATGCCCGCCTGGGCGGCGGCGGCCCCAGTGGCCGCGAAGCCCTTGGGCGGAATGCGATTGTCCTTGAAGTAAGTCGCGCCGCGCAGGAGCGACCAGGTGGGCTTTCCCTGCGCGTCCGCCATGACCGCCTGGTAAATCTGGACTTCTTCCGGGCGCGTGATGACGTCGTAATGCGGCGCATAGCCGCCTGAAACGCCGCGGATGGCACCAGTTTTGTCCCCGGCCCCGGACTCGAATAGCGTGCGCTTCCGCCCGTCCGTCACGCGAACGTGCAACCAAGCCCGGCGGTAAGGATGCCCGGTAGGCAATTTGTGACCGGCCAGGTTCTCGACCTGAACCCGTAAGACGAGCGATCCGTCCTGGCGCTGACCAGCGGCCTGCAGTCGTGCCGCCCGCCGGAGCTGGGCGCGGGTTTCGGCGATCATCGGCTCGAACTGCTGCGCGCTCGCGTTCGCATCCAAGCGCCGGGCATTGTCCGCGAGCAGCTGCAGCATGAAAGTGTTGCCGCCGACAAACTGATGCCTCCAGAACGGCGCGCGCGGCGCGAGCCATGGCGGGCGGCTGCTGACTTTGACCGCTTCATCGAACCGGGGCATGTGGCAATCCTGACAGTGCTGGCCGCGCCGTGCGTAGTCACTGTTCTTCCATTCCAGGTAAGGCACTTGTTCCGGAAACTCGCCAACCGGCTTGCCCGCGTCATCCAAGATCGGTGTGAAAAGGGTGTGGCAGGTCGCGCACAGGGCGGAATCTTGCACCTGCGCCCCGAAGATGGGCGTGTAATTCACGTGCCGTTGCATGGGCATGGGGAACGCGTCGTGGTAGGGGCCGAAGATATGCCGGTTGGTCCCGATCAAAAAATGCCCGCTGAAACTACCGGGCGTGCCGAGATTGTCAGTTTGAATCTGGTGGCACAGCGTGCAGCCTACTCCCTCGGCCGCCAGCGGTGAGCCCACGGCGGCGGCGAAGGCGAGTTCGTTCGACCCGTCCGCGTGGGCCTGACTCCGGGCCAGTGGCGCGTGACAGGTCTGGCACTTGTTCTCAATGAATGATTTCAATTCAGGTCGCGCTTTGATCTCCGCCTCCATAACCGCGCGCCAGAGGGGGTCCTTGAAGGCCTGCGCCATCATCGTCGCGCGCCAGTCGGAAGCGAGGACGGCGGCTTCGCCCGGTCGGCCCGCGCGGTCGGCATTCCAGGGGTCGTGACAGAAGGCGCAATTGCCGGCGCCGCTGAACAAGGGTGTTTCGAAACTCCCAAGCGCGGCAAATGCCAGGGTTGCTCCTGTCAGCAGCACTGCCAAAGTCAAGGTGGCTCGGTTCATAAGCAGTCTTTCCTTCCGCTCCGGTTCGCCAGAGCTGAATCGCGGTTTCAATCCCGCCCACCTCAGCCAACCCGCCCAAGATTAAACGCCACCCCGTGGGCCCATTACAGATTCGTCATACATCCGCCCGGATGCGATAACCCACGCCGCGAATCGTCTCGATGAGCTTCTTGGGAAGATCCCCATCCACTTTCTTCCGGATGCGCTGGACGTAAACGTCGACCAGATTTGTGCCCGGGTCGAAGTTGTAATCCCAGACGCGTTCGCAAATCTCCACGCGCGTCAGCACCCGGCCGGGCGAGCGCATCAGATGTTCGAGCAAGGAAAACTCCCGCGGGGTGAGTTCGATGCGCTGGCTGGCACGGCGGACTTCCCGGGTGAGTAGATTCATGGAGAGGTCGGCGACGGCGAGAATGCTCTGACGGGCGCCGGACGACCGCCGGGTCACGGCGTGCAGCCGGGCGATGAGTTCCTCGATATGAAATGGCTTGGTGAGATAATCATCGGCCCCGAGGTTCAAGCCTTCGAGCCGCTCGTTGAGTTCGCTGCGGGCGGTGAGGAGGATAACGGGCAGCGCATTTTTCCGCTCGCGCAGATTGCGCAGGATGCTCAAGCCGTCCCTGCCAGGCAGCATGATGTCGAGGATGGCGGCATCGTAAGGCCGCGTGCTGGCCAGCGTGAAGCCTTCGTCCCCGTGGAGCGAAACGTCCACCACGAAACCCTGCGCCTCCAACCCTTTGCGGACAAAGGCCGCAATCTTCTTTTCGTCTTCGACAATGAGGACTTTCACAAGTTTCCGACCCGCCTCAACCCGCCGAGGCCCACGATCCCCGTCCGGGAGCTGCCTGCTTTATGGCCGCGGCGGCAGGCCGGCCAGCGGAATATCGATCCGCCACGCGCCCCGGAGCTGGCCAAGTTTGAAACCGGTCGCTTCGTCCTGGGGATAATGCTGGTGGAGGATGGCCAGGTTTTCGGGGGAAATATCCCGGCCCGGTTCCCCATGACACTTCAGACACAGTTCGTTGTTCAGCACGATGGGCGCGAAGAACGTGACCGTTCCGGCCGTGAAATTGGTGACGAGCGGCGGCGGCAGATTTGTGCCGGTTAATCCCGCCTCAAAGTGCCTGAGCACCGCGAGCTCGGTTGCATCGGCGCGGCCCGCCGGGTTGCGGGGTTTGTGGGTGACGCGCCGGAGGCCGACGCCGTGCTTGCCGGCCATGCCCGCGGTGAGCGGCGAGGCGGCAAGCGAACAGAACGGCAGGGCATTGCTGACGCCCCCCTGCTGCAGGGCGGATTGCAAATTGGAACTGAGCAGGCTGAACGTTTCCGCCGCGATGGCTTTCCCGCGCTGAACCGCGGCGTTTCTCACCTCGGCCGACAAAACCGCCGGCGGGGCCGGCGGCGGCCCAACCGGCTCCGGACTCGGTGAACAACCCGCCAGCAGCAGCAACGGCAAGCCCAGCCATGGTGCCGGGGATTTCATCGGGCGGGATGGGTTTCGTTCCACCGCTCACGCAGCGCGGCCCGGAGTTTGGAGCGAAACTCGATTGGCAACTCATACGGCTGGCCATTTTGGTAGAGGGTGATGGTTTTGCGAATGTTGTCCACGACCACCTGGCAGGGGTTGCAACCCGCCATGTGCTGGTTGAACTCCTCGCAAATGGCGGGGTCCACGCTGCCATCCACGTATTCGTTCAACATCATTAACAATTCTTCGCATTTCATGGCCGTCTGGTTTTCACTGAGCCGGGGGGAAGTCAAAAGTTACAACCCAAATCCGTCGGCGACCGGATTCGCGGGCAGAAGCGCGGTACGCGCCTCGCATAATCGGCATACTCCGGGAAGCGTTGGCGGAGCCACCGCTCCTCGCGGCGGGCCTTGGCCTGAAAGAACGGCACGAGAACCAGCGCGGTGGCGAACGCCGGCCCGCTTCGCCAGAGCAACGCCCACCCAAACGACACCAACATGACGCTGGTGTACAGCGGATGCCGGACCCGCGCGTAAATGCCGCGTTGGACCAATTCGGCATCCGCCCGCGGTTGTGGAAACGGGGTTCGGTTGCGCCCCAGCACCCGCACACCCGCGATGCCAAACCCGCTTCCGGCCAGGAGCAAACCGCCGCCAACCACCCTCAGCCACCTGCTGGTTTCCGGACTAGGAAAAATCATGGCCAGCAGGACAACGGCCATCATCAGGAAGAACTGGGTCAGCACCCACCCGCCTCCGCGTTCCAGAGACAAAGAAACCATTGCCGATATTCAGCCAGACGGGCTGGCAAACGCACGGAAATTCCTCGGCGTACGCGGGTGCAGACTTTGCCCGCACCGGGAGCAGATCGATGCGCCCAGCCCCGCGGGTTTGTTCTTAAGGTTGAACCTGAAAACCAAACGGGGCGGTGATGATCTGGCCCAGTTCGAGGACAACTCGATCACCGAGATCTACGCGTCTCACGTC